>CANHHX010000029.1 GCA_947461125.1 Bacteroidota bacterium
CAATAGAAGCAACAAAAGAAACCAAATTAAAAATATGTCCTGCTTGACCAAGCCACAAATGTTCGCCGATATAGTTCATTGAAATAAAATTAATGGATAGAGTTAGTTAGAATACGTAGTTTGACTTTTGTCAATTGAATTGGGATTGTCTTTATATTTTGATGGGCACTTAAGTAAAATATCTTTACACTCAAACTGACCATTTTGCACTTTGCCTTTCAAAACCAAACGCTCACTTTTTTCCATGTCGGTTGGCTTGTTATTGTGGTAAATGACCTTGATAGAATTCCCAAGGGTATCCACTGCGGTAAAGGTTAAATAATTAGGATCTTTGACAGCGTCATATACAAGCGGCTGCGTTTTATCAATTTTTGCAATCAAATTCACAAATTTACCCTCCTTTTCACGTGCCGACGCAATGGTCTCGTAGGTGGTTAAATCACCGGTGTAGCTAATAAGCACAACAATAGAGGCGGCAATTAAAAGCAAAAGGATAATATGGGTCTTTTTCATAAATACACTGATTTATAATACAAAAGTAGCCTAAAATGGATAATCTTGGTGGTCTTGTTTAAGCATTCAAGAATCTTTAACGTATTTCGAAAAATAGCTGCTAACTTGCGCCCTGTTTGCAATACAACCCAGTATGAGCCAATTATCCAACTTTGACCCAAATGAGGTCGGAAACCCAAATAACAACATTTTTGGACTCCCTTTTTCTGAAGCGGAATCTGCCCTCGTTTTACTCCCCGTTCCATGGGAAGTAACCGTGAGTTATGGAGCTGGAACTTCAAGAGCCGCAGAGCATATTTGGAAAGCCAGTATTCAGGTGGATTTACTAGATACCGATGTGCCAGATGGCTGGAAAAAAGGATTTTATTTAAGAGAAACCAATAAAAAAATTCTCTTAAAAAGTGACTACTTGCGCAAAGAGGCCGAACTCTTTATAGACTATATTTCTAAAGGTGAAATTGTTGGAGACAACAAATTTATGTGCAAGAGCCTCAAAGAAATCAATGAAGGTGGTGTCATGCTCAACAACTGGGTATACGAACAAACCAACGAACTACTCGAACAAGGTAAACTAGTAGGGCTTATTGGTGGCGACCATAGTACACCGCTTGGTTATATAAAGGCGTTAGCAAAAAAGCATGGCAGCTTTGGCATCTTACAAATTGATGCGCATTGCGATTTAAGAAAAAGCTACGAGCACTTTACCTATTCACATGCCTCTGTGATGTACAATGTACTCAGCGAAATTGAGGGCGTTGAAAAATTAGTGCAAGTGGGCATTCGTGATTTTTGTAGCGAAGAGTGGGACTATATTAATAATAGCAACGGCAGAGTTGTTACCTATTTTGATAAAGACATTAAAACGAGACAATTCGAAGGTGAAACTTGGAAGCACATAACGGATGAAATTGTCAATCAACTTCCTCAACTCGTGTATATCAGTTTTGATATTGATGGATTAGATCCAAAACTTTGTCCAAACACGGGAACCCCTGTTCAGGGTGGTTTTGAAAGCGAAGAGATACTATATCTATTCAAAAAAATAGTAGACAGTGGTAAACAACTCATTGGATTTGACTTTGTAGAAGTGGGTGTGGGCGAAACAGATTGGGATAGCAATGTAGGTGCGCACCTACTATGGCGCATGTGTAATTTGATGGTTAAAAACACCCCTTCAAATAACTAAGATGGCAGGCAAAGTTTACGACTTTATTATTGTATTAAAGAAACGCTCTTTTGTATTTGTTAATTGGGTCAGTATCCTAATGATTGCGCTTGCAGCACTCCTTCTTTCGGTGCAGGTTGTCTTACATGGGTATGAGCGTACGCTGCTATACATTACCATTATACTTTCCATGATTGCGTGGACTGCGTTTACAATCATAAAAGAAAAAAAAGGAAGGCCCGCACTTTATAGAATCGCACTTTTACTAGGTGCATGGGGTATTTTTATTCAACCTTATTTATCATGGCTCGCACTTATATATGTGGCTGCTGCTGTGATTGAAAAACAAGTTAAATTTCCAGAAGAAATTGCTTTTGACAACGATGAGGTTGTAATCAATAGTTTCCCAAAAAAGAGACATAGCTGGGACGCCTTTGAAAATATTGTTTTAAAGGACGGATTACTTACATTAGATTATAAAAATAATACCTTGTTTCAAAAACAAATAGAATCTGCTGTATCAAAAGAAGATGAAGCAGCTTTTAATGTATTTTGTCAAGAACGCTTAAATAAATAACATGGCCAGTCCACTTCAACAGTCACCCTATATATTATACTCCGACGGAGAAGGAAATATTTACGAAGACACAAGTTTGTATGTGGTGGGACGCGCCGGTTGGGACGCCATGCCCATAGATCCCGCCGATTGGATTGAACTTCCAGAAGGGGGTAATTTGTATGAATTACCCGGCAGACGTGGCATTGGACTAGATGTTGAAACAGGAGAAATGCGTTTATGCGATAAAGGTTGGGCCGTTGCCGCATTTATTCCACCGGCACATACCGGTTTATACATTGCCGCTTATGAAACAGAAGCCGAAGCGCCTACACTACCATTGTTTTGCTACACAGCAGCAGGTTGGTTAGACAATAAAACCTATGTACCAGCGGTAAGAATTGAACAGGATATTAGACAAGAGTGCGCCGGTTATGATGATGAAAAAATAGCTTCTGGTACCGAAACATTATTAGCAAATTATCCGCACAATAGACTTGTAAAACATTTGATGGAAAATTGCTGCATGACATACAACTGTCCTGCTGCTCGAAATTTTTCAATGTCTAGATGGGAATGTCCCGTTCCTACATCACCAGCATGTAATGCCAATTGTATTGGATGTATTTCTTTTCAACCCTCCGACGAAACCATCGTTTCTACGCAGGACCGTTTAACCTTTAAACCTTCCGCCGAGGAGATTGTAGAATTTACAGTGCCGCATTTAAAAAATGCACCATTCCCACTTATTAGTTTTGGACAAGGTTGTGAAGGTGAACCACTTCTTATGTGGGAAACGATTCGAGCATCTATTATTGAAATTAGAAAACATACGAGTAAAGGCAGCATTAATATCAATACCAATGGCTCTAAACCAGACGCGGTAAAAGCCTTATGCGAAGTAGGTTTAAACAGTATCAGGGTAAGTACCAACTCGGCGCGTAAGCATATTTATGAGCCTTATTACAGACCCAATAACTATCAGTTTGAAGATATCATTGAGAGTTTAAAAGTCATGCGCAGTTATGGCGGATGGGCAAGTATTAATTATTTTGTATTTCCAGGCATGACAGATAGTGTAGAAGAATATGAAGCGCTTCGTAAACTCATTATTGACACAGATTTATCCATGATTCAGTGGCGCAATTTTAATATTGATCCAGACTGGTACATGGGAAAAATTGGTGTTAATGAAACCGGTGAAATGCTGGGCGTTAAGCAACTCATGAGCCTTATTGCTGAAGAATTTCCAAAAGTAAAATTCGGTTATTTTAACCCTCCCATCGAGCGTATCAAAGGCGATTATCAAATAGACTTTGCTGGTGGACGCCCGTAACAACAAATACATAGGCATGCTACTTGCAATAGTAGCAGTTTTTATTTGGGCAGGTAATTTTGTAATTGCCAGAGGCGTGAACCAGCAAATACCCCCCATCACACTTGCTTTTTGTAGATGGTCTTTAGCCACGGTTTTAATGATTCCCATTGCTTACACCGCATTTAAAAATGAGTGGCATATTTTAAAAAAACATGGGGCTTATTTATTTTGGGTGTCGCTGAGTGGTATTGCGATATTCAATACTTGTTTATATATCTCTGGACATTATACCACCGCCATAAATATGGCGCTTATTAGCACTACATCCTCTCCTATTTTTGCAACTGCATTTGCCATTATTTTTATTGGAGAACGTATCAATGCATTTAGACTAACTGGTATGCTCACTTGCTTGTTTGGTGTATTATTACTGATTTCCAAAGGCAGCTTGCAAACATTACTATCCTTTACTTTTTCGATTGGTGATTTGTGGGCACTAGCTGGTGCCATTGCATTTGCCGTGTATAATGTACTAGTTAGAAAAAAGCCAGCAACCATTTCAGGTACTACTTTTTTACTGGCCATTTTTGGACTAGGCACTCTATTAATTCTTCCAGGTTTTTTAATGGAACAAGTAAGCGCCGCGCCCATTGTTTGGGATAATTCACTTGTAATGTCTCTACTCTATTTAGGTGCCGGAACATCGGTGATTTCTTTTTTATGTTGGAATGCAGCCATTAAAAGAATTGGCGCAGGTACCACTGTTTTATTTGGTAACCTAACTCCTATTATTAGCACCATCGAAGCAGTTATATTTTTAAATGAACCTTTCCAAAAAATACATATGATTAGTGCGGGTATCGTTATTTTTGGGCTGATACTTGCAAACTCAGGTCAATTCAAAAAACAGTCACAACATGTTTGATCAAATTGATACCCTTACTTTACTTTTTTTGTGCATGGCTTCATTTGGAGCAGGTTTTGTAGACGCCATTGTAGGGGGTGGCGGGCTTATTCAAGTGCCGATTGCACTTATTATGATGCCCAATTTTCCAGTTGCGACAGTAATTGGCACTTTAAAAATTCCTGCATTTAGTGGCACTTTTTTTGCAGCAAAGCAGTACGTTAAACAAGTAAAAATTTATTGGAAGCAAATGGCGCTGATGTGCATTGTTGCTTTTGCATTTGCTTTTTTAGGCTCAGCACTTTTAACTAAAATGGGTAATAGTTATATGAAGCCTATTTTGTTTTGTATTCTTATTGTTGTTGCCGTATATACCTATTCCAAAAAAAGTTTTGGTCAAGTGCAATCAAAACAGCTTTCAAATAAAGCGCTTTTAATCCGCAGTATACTGCTGAGTGCTATTGTTGGATTATATGATGGCTTTATTGGACCAGGCACAGGCAGTTTTTTAGTACTTGGCTTCATTGCCATACTAGGTTATGATTTTTTGCATGCCAGCGCCAATGCCAAGCTGGTAAATTTGTCTACCAATTTTGGCTCTATTGTGCTGTTTTTTATCAATGGAAGCATCATTTGGGGCATTGCCATTCCAATGGCTATTTGTAACGCAGTTGGGGGGCTATTGGGTGCTAAACTAGCTATTGCAAAGGGCAACCAATTTATCCGTGTGTTCTTTTTACTCGTTATTTGTGCTACTATTTTAAGATTTGGCTACGACGTGTTTTTCAAATAAGGGTTCTTAACTTTTTTTTAGGCCATAAAGGTGGATTACTCCCCCTTATAAGTGTTAATTTTCAACATTCATTTGAATTGACGCCTTTACCCGTAGCTTTATAAGCATTAATACCTATTTACATGACCATTGGGTTTGAAAAAGAAAAAAATATAAAAGCAGGACTCATAACAGCTGTTATTTGTTTGTTACTTTTTTGCATTTTCTTTTTTCTGACATGGGAACTACCGCAAATACCAACACCAAGTTTTGGCGAAGGCATTGAAGTGAATATAGGTAATTCAGAAACCGGCTTTGGCACCGAACCTCCTCAAGTACCCGGAGATGCAGCCACCGAAACAGACAATTCCAAAACAACACCGCCTCAACAAGTTGAAGCAAGTAAGCCCATACAAACGGATGCCAACGAAACAAATGAGGCAGCGGCTGTAGCTACAAAAACGGTGAAAAAAGAAGCCGTAACAACACCTCCTGTTCCTACCCCACCAAAACCAAAAGCTGTTTTTGGTGGAGGCGCTAGCACTACTACCAGTGGTAATAATGCCGATAGTTATAATGGAAAAACAGACCAAGGCATTGCCGGAGGCAAAGGTGATCAAGGAAAACCAAATGGCAACCCAAATTCAGATAGCTATACCGGTAATGGTGGCAATGGTACAGGCGGACCTGCTGGTGCAGGCGGAGGCGTAAATATTAGAAGTGGACTTGATGGAAGACGCATCACAAAGCTTCCAAGTTTTGAAGATGATTTTAATGAAAATGCAAAAGTAGCGGTAGATATTGTGGTGAACGAAAATGGGCAAGTTATAAGTGCCACGGTAAACCCCAGAGGTACCACAACCACAAACGCTGGTATCCGAAATATTGCTATCAAAAAAGCAAAAATGCTGCGCTTAAATGCAGGTAATGATCCCGAACAAAAAGGAACGATTGTATTTAGTTTTAAGATACACGAGTAAATGAATTACGACCAAACAACTGAGTATTTATTTACACAACTTCCTATGTTTAGTCGTGTTGGAGCAGCTGCTTACAAAGCCGATTTAACCAATACTATTAAGCTTTGTGCAGCACTGGGTAATCCACAGGATCAGTTTAAATCTATTCATGTAGCGGGCACCAATGGCAAGGGTTCTACCAGCCATATGCTCGCTTCGATTTTACAAACCGCTGGTTATAAAACGGGGCTATACACGTCTCCACATCTTGTAGATTTTAGGGAAAGAATTAAAATAGATGGTGTTTATTGTTCCAAAGAATTTGTAGTTGATTTTACAGAGAAAATTAAGCCACTCATTGCAACGATACAGCCTTCGTTTTTTGAAATAACGGTAGCGATGGCATTTAGCTATTTTGCCGAACAAAAAGTAGACATAGCGGTTATTGAAGTGGGACTTGGTGGACGCTTAGACAGCACAAATATTATTTCACCCGAAGTTTCTATTATTACCAATATTGGACTTGACCATACCCAGTTTTTAGGCGAGACCATTCCACAAATTGCAGGCGAAAAAGCCGGCATTATTAAAAAAGATGTGCCGTGTATTGTTAGTGAATATACTGAGGATACAACGCCTGTTTTTGATACAGCTGCCATACATACAAGCCTAGCATACGGCTCCGAACTATTTACGATACTTGACATAAAGTATGCGCATGATTATTTAGAGGTTGAGGTTTTAAATAAAAAAACAGAAGGCCTACAAACCTATCAACTGGATTTAAACGGAAGCTATCAAGCAAAAAATTTACAAGGCGTTTTAGGCGCCGTTAGCATACTACAAACAAAAGGTTGGCAAATTTCCAATCAACATATTCTTGATGGTCTTAGTCATGTCAAAAAAAATACAGGCCTTTATGGAAGATGGCAAATTATTAGCACAAACCCCACTACCGTTGTAGATGTGGCACATAATGTAGCAGGCATCCAAACACTACTCGCACAAATTAAACTTGTCAATCACCAACAATTACATATTGTTTTTGGCATGGTCAAAGACAAAGATATTGATAGCGTTCTTGCGTTATTACCTACACAGGCTACCTATTATTTTACACAAGCACAAATTGAAAGAGCCATTGATGGGCATGAACTGCAACAAAAAGCAAGTGAACATGGTTTGACAGGAAATGTTTACGCCCATGTGAATGAAGCCATTGCTGCTGCAAAAAAACAGGCGCATGCCAATGATTTAATTGTGGTGTGTGGAAGTGTTTTTTTAGTAGGAGAAATTGAAGGTATCATTCCATCAACTGTATCGTAGCCAACCTAATTGAATGAGCGCCTCGTAAATGGGTCCGAGCTGAACGCCATGCATGATTTTATTTTGCTGGAGTAATTGTATAAAATCATGTTTACTATATAACACCACTTCAATGTCTTCGAAAAAATCGGGATTGGTATGCGCCGTTGGTACTGCATTTTCAATCAAATAAAAATAAGCAGTGTTATCATTAATAGCAGGATTGGGCGCTGTTTTACAAATAAGTTGTATCTGGTTGGAAGTATATCCGGTTTCTTCTTGAGTTTCTCTAAGCGCTGCTACCATGGGATCTTCGCCATCATTGATAACACCACCTGGGAGTTCGAGGGTTACCGCATCTACCGGATAGCGGTATTGTTTTACTAGTACAATTTCGTTGTTTGGAGTTACAACCACCGCATTGGCCCAATTAGGAAGTTCTACCACGTAATACGGGTCAATAATTCTGCCATCCGGAAATTGACAAGCGTCTGCCCTAGCTTTAAACCAACGATCTTCAAATACTTTTTTGGATGAAATTTTTTTCCAGCGCTGCTCTCTCATACATTACCAATAAATATTACCAGCCTTTATTTTCTTTTAATGTTTTGATATGCGCCACATGGTGTTTGCCATGCCATGCATAAATACCAAGCATCTCCCAAAGTGTTAATTGACCCCTACGCTGAGGATTAAACAATGTTTTTTCAAAATCAGCATCTGACATGTTTTGAAGTAAGGTTAACCAGCGTTTATGGAGTGCATAAAGCAGGGTGATAGAAACATTAATAGGCTCCTTTGTAACATCCGCAGTTTCCGACCACGCATTTTCTTCATAAGGTTTAATGGTAGGATTGTCTTCTGTTAAAGCAAGCTTGAACCTGATAAATGAATTCATATGACTATCTGCCAAATGATGCACGAGTTGATGCACCGTCCAACCACCGTCTCTATACGGGGTGTGCAACTGCGCTTCATCTAAATTTTCGATGGCCTGCTCAAGTTCATTTGGTAAAAACTGAATATCTGCGAGCCACTTTTTCTTTTGTGACTCCGAAAAAGCTTGTGCCTCGTATTTACCTATTGGATATTTTGGATCTTTTTCCATGCTACTGTTTATGCTTCTCTTAATGCGTGTCCAGTTAAACTAATAAAAACATCTTCTAAATTAGCCTGCTTTACTTCTTTTGGTTTTTCAAAACCACCCGCTACTAAATCATCAATCAATTGATCCGGTGTATTAATGGCAATGAGTTTGCCGCTATCAACAATAGCTACCCTATCACATAAAATTTCTGCTTCATCCATATAGTGCGTGGTGATTACTACCGTGGTGCCACTATCTCTGATGGATCTTATTAAATCCCATAAATTTCGTCGAGCTTGAGGATCTAGGCCTGTTGTGGGCTCATCTAAAAATATTAACTTGGGCTTATTGATTAAAGTAGTAGCAATAGAAAAACGTTGTTTTTGTCCACCACTGAGCTCTTTAAACTTTGCTTTGGCTTTGTCTCCAAGGTTAACGCTATCCAGTATCGCCATAGGATCTATTTGTTCATTGTAAAGTCCGGCAAATAAATCCAGCAACTCAGTTAAATTAAGACCTGGATAAAAACCTGCTGTTTGAAGCTGAACACCAATTATTTTTTTTATTTCGTCGGCGTCTTTTTCAATATCAAATCCGTTAACGATTACTTTACCACTGGTTTTTTGGCGTAGGGTTTCAATAATTTCAAGTGTAGTAGATTTCCCCGCGCCATTAGGGCCTAACAATCCAAATATTTCGCCAGGATATACTTCAAAACTGAGCCCTTTAACGGCTTCAAAATCGCCGTAATTTTTGGTAAGATTTTCAACTTTAATTATAGGGTCCAACATACGAACTGCTTTAATACGATAAAGATAGTGCTTACGCACAAGTTATTGTAACTTTGCGCTCCAATTAGCGCATATGCAAGTACACCAGATATCGGCACAACAAATTCAGTCCAAAGAAGCATATTTAAAAACCATAGCGGCCTGTACCCAAAATGCTAGCGACATAAGCTCCGCTTCCAACAGCGCAACAGCAAATAATGCTAGCTCAGCTTGCTATTTGGTAACAACCCCTGCCCTTATTGATGCTCCCCTTTCCGAAGTATCCAGTGCCTTTTTTGATGGAAACAAAGACATTGCACTACAATTATTTGAGGCGGTTAAAAAAAATGTGTTTGCGCGCGTTGATGGTATTTTGGTGAATCAAAAAGTGGCTTGTATTTCCCGTTTAGGTGATTTGTTTACAGAAATTGAGTGGCTGCTACACGACAAACCGGTTCGTGCTTTTCCTTATTACAAAGATCAAATCGTATGTACGGGTGCCGTTCTTGGCTCCGCCCTTTTTTACCATTTTTTATTGGAGCAGGGTGTTGATGCTGTTTTTGTAGACATCAGAGATTGTATTGTTTCTTCCGATGATTTTGGTGCAGCGGGTGTTCTTAAACCCATTACGCAAGCAAGAATACAGCAAACTTTTATACCTGGCCGCACGCATGTAACCCAGGCTGGCATTGGCGCTACCGATCAAAACGAAAATGCAATGTTAACAGCCAAGGGTAATGATTGGGTTCAAGAAACCATTACGGATTTATAAACCTGCCGGCGCCTCTATACGCTTTTGCAAAATATTTTTCAGACAAATCATTAATGGTTACGCCTTTTGAGGTAGACGCGTGCACAAATTTATTGTTGCACACATAAACACCAACGTGCGTAATAATCATGGACGCAGATACGGTATTAAAAAATACGAGGTCGCCTTCTTTTAAATTTTCTGTTTCTATTTTAGTAGACGCATCAAATTGTTGTTGCGAGTTTCTAGGAATTTTTACATTGTAAACATCACGCAGTATCACTTGTGTAAAAGAGGAACAGTCGATACAAGAATCGGTGCTTCCGCCAAAACAATACTGGGTACCAAACCATTTTTCCATTTGCGCTAACAACTCCACATTGGTTAAACTTGTTGGTGCAACGCCCAGTAAGTTGGCATATTTATTGGGTAATGAAAGCGCCGCGTCGTAACTGGTCGCTTTGGTACTTGCCGGCGCCACGGGTGGCGCCGTAACTTTTACGCCAGCAAGCTTTACTTCGCCTGGCAAAACGGATAAATTGTCTAAAAAGCCCCTTGGCATAGAAGAGCTGCTCCCCGCTTGTCCGCGCGGGCTTGATTGGTCTTTGGAGGTTAGCCTACCAAGTGATTTACAGCCCGAAAGCAGGAAAAGCCCCAAAACAGCAATTATATATACTTTATACCGCATAAATATGGAACAATTATAGGCCTAAAAACCAGTAAAATATGCCCCTGCGCATAACTTTTTAACAATCTGTTCCCCTCCCCAAAAATTGTGGATAACTGCACCCCAAAAGGTTGCCGCCGAGGTAGGATATTTGGGCCATGCCAACTTTTTCACACTTACACGTTCATACCCAATATTCACTGTTAGACGGGGCGGCTTCGGTAGAAAGATTATATGATAAAGCCATCGAAAATAACATGCCGGCACTTGCCATTACCGACCATGGCAATATGTTTGGGGCTTTTGAATTTGTAAGTCAGGCATGGAAAAAAACCAAGATTGTTGGTAAAGACGAAAACGGAAAAGACATTCTAGAACCCATTGTTAAACCAGTGGTTGGTTGCGAATTTTATGTAGTAGAAGACCGTCACATCAAAACATTTACCAAAGAAGTAAAAGACAAAAGATACCACCAGGTATTACTTGCAAAAAATAAAAAAGGATACGAAAATTTAGTAAAGCTTACATCGCTAGGATTTATAGAAGGCATGTATAGTAAGTACCCGCGTATTGATAAAGCATTAATTGAAGAGTACCACGAAGGTATTATTGCCACCACCTGTTGTATTGGTGCGTATGTACCTCAAACCATTTTAAACGAAGGCCCCGAAAAAGCAGAAAAAGAATTTAAATGGTGGCTCGATTTATTTGGCGAAGATTATTTTATTGAAATTCAGCGCCACAATATTAAAGAGCAGGAAATTATCAATAACACACTCTTACAATTTTCAAAAAAATTCAATGTACCTGTTATTGCTACCAATGACAGCCACTACGTAGATCAGGACGATGCCAACGCACACGATATTTTACTTTGTATCAATACCGGTGAAAAGCAAAGCACACCTGGTTTTGATGATTTTGTAAACGATGATGCGCAAATAAAAAATAGACGTTTTAAATTCCCCAACGATCAGTTTTATTTTAAAACGCAGGAGGAAATGGGTAAGCTTTTTAGTGATATCCCAGCATCTCTCGACAATACCAACATGATTGTTGACCGGGTAGAAGTTTTAAATTTAAAAAAGGATATTCTACTACCCGCCTTCCCTATTCCAAAGGAATTTCAGATACACAAAGATGCCAACCTAAACCAGTGGGAGTATCTACAACATATCACGCGCGAAGGTGCCAACATGCGCTACAACGATGTTACACCTGAAATTCAAGAAAGGTTAGACTTTGAACTATTTACCATCAAAACCATGGGCTTTGCCGGTTACTTCTTAATTGTAAGTGACTTTATCAAAGCGGGTCGTGAAATGGGCGTTTTTGTGGGACCAGGTCGTGGATCGGCGGCAGGTTCTGTGGTGGCTTATTGTATTGGCATTACCAATATTGACCCTATTAAGTATAACTTACTATTTGAGCGTTTCTTAAATCCTGATCGTAAGAGCATGCCCGATATCGATACGGACTTTGATGATGAAGGTCGTCAAAAAGTAATCGATTATGTCGTTGACAAATACGGCAAAAATCAGGTAGCACAAATTATTACCTACGGTACCATGGCTGCTAAAATGAGTATCAAAGACGTTGCTCGTGTACTTGATTTACCACTTGCCGAAAGTAACGTGCTTGCAAAGCTTGTACCCGATAAACCAGGTACCGAACTTGGACGAGTTTTACATGCGCCTATCACGATTAAGGAAGGTGCAAAATCATTAGAAGAAAAAGAAGGCTACCAACAAGAAGATATTGACAATGTCAAAAAACTTCGAGAAATATACAGAGGCTCCGATATTCGGGCACAGGTTTTAAAAGAAGCAGAAAGATTAGAAGGCTCTGTTCGAAACACAGGGATACACGCAGCAGGTATAATCATTGCCCCACAAGATTTAACGACCCTTATACCGGTGGCAACGGCTAAGGATTCTGATTTATGGGTTACGCAAATTGAAGGAAGTGTGATTGAGGAAGCTGGCGTTATTAAAATGGACTTCTTGGGGCTTAAAACCCTTTCTATTTTAAAAATGGCGCTGGCGCTTATCAAACAAAACCATGGTGTTGTTATTGATTTAGATACCATTCCATTAGACGACGAAAAAACATTTAAGCTTTACCAACAAGGAGAAACCAATGCCACTTTCCAGTTTGAAAGTGTGGGCATGCAAAAATATTTACGCGAATTAAAGCCCGATAAATTTGACGACTTAATTGCGATGAACGCCCTGTATAGACCGGGGCCTATGGCATACATCCCCAATTTCATTGACCGTAAACATGGCCGTGAAGCCATCAGTTATGACCTCGATGAAATGAAAGAAATATTATCTGAAACCTATGGTATTACCGTGTATCAAGAACAGGTAATGTTACTCAGTCAAAAAATTGGCGGCTTTACTAAAGGCGACGCCGATGTGCTGCGTAAAGCCATGGGTAAAAAGCAAAAGTCGGTGCTGGATAAAATGAAAGCACAGTTTGTAGAAGGCGCCACCAGCAAAGGACACGCAGCAGAAACCTTAGAAAAAATTTGGACCGACTGGGAAGCTTTTGCACAATATGCTTTCAACAAATCACACTCTACCTGCTACGCCTATGTCGCTTACGAAACGGCCTATTTAAAAGCGCACTATCCAGGAGAATATATGTCGGCGGTTTTAAACAACCAAGGCAGCATTGATAAAATCACCTTCTTTATGGAAGAGTGTAAACGCATGGGCATTAAAGTACTAGGGCCAGACATCAATGAATCACTCAACGGTTTTGCGGTGAATCAAAAAGGGGAAATACGTTTTGGACTCGGTGGATTAAAAGGTGTGGGTGAAGCAGCGATTGAAACCATTATTAAAGAAAGAGAAAAAGGTGGATCCTTTGCAAGCATTTTTGATTTCATAAAAAGAGTGATTAGCAGAAGCGTTAATAAAAGATCATTGGAAAGCTTAGCCTACTCAGGTGCATTTGATTGCTTTACAGATTTCCATAGAGCACAATATTTTAAAATACCAGATGGCGAACGCGTTTCTGGACTTGAAAAAATTATCAATTACGGACAAGCACTTCAAAGCCTAAGTGCAGGATCTACCAATACCCTTTTTGGCGACCTTTCATCGGCCATGCAAGTGCCCGTTCCAAAGCTTACCAAAACAGAACCTTGGACCCTCACCGAATTACTCGAACATGAAAAAGAAGTGACGGGTATGTTTATGAGTGGACACCCACTGGATCATTTTAAATTTGAACTGCGTTATTATGGCATCACTAATATTGCAGATTTTAATGAAATAAAAGAAACCTTACAATTACAACCCAATCCTGGACGCGCCATAAAAGTGGCCGGACTTATTATTGATGTTCAACACCGCGTTACCAAAACAGGAAAAAACTTTGGCTCATTTGCCATCGAAGATTTTAGTGGTAAAACAGAATTTGTTTTGTGGAGTGAAGACTATATCAAATTTCAAAACTATTTAGAAAAAGGACAAAACGTTTTACTCAACGGATTTTTTAGACCCCGCTACAACCGTCCCAACGAATTTGATTTCAAAGTAAGTTCTATGAATTTATTAGAGTCTGTTAAACAACATTTAACACGAAGTTTAGATATCAAAATTCATGCTGCTTCGCTTACGCAGGAGTTTGTTTCGTTTATTGAAACCAATGTAAAAAAATACCCGGGTAAGTCTAGCCTCCGATTTAATGTTTTGGAACCTAAAGAAAACTTGTTGGTAAGTTTATACAGTTTTGACAAAGGATTTGAAATGAATGAGGAAATGGCAGGCTTTTTACTCGATAATCCAGATGTGGAGGTACAAGTAGGACTAGTTGGCTAATGTGGAAAAGTCAATGTGGCAGTTGCAGGGTTTGGATTTAAATTTGACACTTCTTAATGATTAAACCTTACTTACAATTTTAATTATAAAACTATGGCTTTAGAATTAACAGATGCCAATTTTCAGGCAACCGTATTAGACAGTGACAAATTAACTTTAGTGGATTTTTGGGCAGAATGGTGTGGACCATGTAGAGCTATCGGACCCGTTATTGAAGAATTAGCAAAAGAATATGATGGCAAAGTAAATATTGGAAAAGTAAACGTAGACAACAATCCTAATTTGAGTGTTAATTATGGTATTACTTCTATCCCAGCAATCCTATTTATTAAAGGCGGTCAAATTGTAGACAAACAAATTGGCGCAGTACCTAAATCGGTACTTGACAAAAAGATACAATCTTTAATGTAAGACCGTATCTTACCACTTTAACTGAGCCTTAATTAACAGCATGGACAAATTTCACGGTGTACTAGGTATTATCCTTATTCTGGGCATTGCCTTTTTGTTTTCAAACAATAAAAGAAGGATCAATTACAGATTAGTCGTGAGCGGCATGCTTTTACAAGTTCTCATTGCAGTGCTTGTTTTAAAAGTTCCTCCTGTTACCTGGTTTTTTCAAAAACTAGGTCAGGGCATGGAAAAAATTGAACGCTTTGCAAGAGAAGGCGTTGCCTTTGTGTACCGTGGTGTGATGGTAAATGCACCAGACGGTGTTAAAGACTTTGGCCAAGGTGGTTTTGTATTTGCGTTTAGTGTTACCGCTACCATTATTTTAGTTTGTGTGCTGGTAGCTATTTTATACCACTTTGGTGTGATGCAATTTATTGTATCGATCATTGCAAAAGCCATGAATTTTATCATGCGCGTTAGTGGCGCAGAAGCATTAAGTAATGTTGCCAGTGCTTTTGTGGGACAAGTAGAAGCGCAGGTTATGATCCGTCCCTATTTAAATGGTATGACAAAAAGTGAACTACTTGCTAGTATGAGTGGTAGCCTTGCTTGTATTGCCGGCGGTATCTTAATAGTATACGCAAACATGGGCGCGAAAGCCGAGTACTTGTTAACGGCTAGTTTAATGGCAGCTCCTGGTGCACTCGTTATTTCTAAAATTGTTTTCCCTGAAACCGAAGAATCGGAAACCATGGGAAAAGTAAAATTAGAAGTAAAAAGTCCGTACAGCAATATCATTGATGCCATTTCACATGGCGCTAGCGATGGGATGAAAATTGCCGTTAACGTAATTGCCATGCTTATTGGTTTTATTGCCTTGATTGCTTTTTTAAATTACATGTTAGGTCTTGTTTACCCAGGCTTATCCCTAGACCTAATTTTTAGTAAAATATTTTATCCAATGGCATGGGCCATGGGTGTTCCAGGTCAAGACGTTGCTAATGCAGCTACCCTACTGGGCCAAAAATTAACCATCAACGAGTTTGTTGCGTTTAACAATTTGACCACAAAAGCCGTTCCAATCGTATCAGAAAAAGGACTCTTGATTGTTAGTATCGCTATTTGCGGTTTTGCAAACTTTAGTAGCGTTGGTATGCAAATTGGCGGTATTGGAGAACTAGCCCCTGGGCGTAGAGCTGATCTTGCCAAACTTGGTTTAAAAGCCTTATTGTGCGGCACTTTGGCCTCCTACTTATCTGCTAGTATCGCTGGTATTTTAATGGGTTAATCTTAAACTTGTTGTAACTTTGCAGTCTAAATAAATGACTGCGTGATGGGTACCAATAGAGCGGCTATTGTTTCATTAGTTGAAGCAACAAAAGATAAAGAACTACAACGTATTGCGAATAAAATAATCAATCAAGAGCGCATCTTATTTGATGAAGGTGTTACGCTTTTTGAAAAAGGTTCTTTGTCTTGGCTAGGTACCCTTGCTAATTTTGTGCGCGAACAAAAGCACGGCGATAAAACCTATTTCAATAAAAATTTTCATATCGAACCCACCAATGTTTGTGTGTTCTCTTGTAAGTTTTGCTCCTACTCAAAATTATATGCCAACAGAGAAGAAGGTTGGGAATTAAGCATCGATCAAATGATGCATATTGTAAAAAGTTACGACGGCAAACCCGTAACCGAAGTGCATATAGTGGGTGGTGTTCATCCTAAAATGAACCTTGCTTTTTTTATTGAATTATTACAAGCCATCAAAGCACACCGTCCAGAACTTCACATCAAAGGCTTTACACCCGTAGAGCTAGATTACATGTTTAAAAAAGCAAAAGTTACAGTAGAGGAAGGCATGAAACTTGCACATGCTGCTGGGCTCGATTCATTACCTGGTGGTGGTGCCGAAATATTTCATCCAGAAATTAGACAACAAATTTGTGAAGACAAAGTAGACGCAAATGGTTGGTTACACATTCATAAAGTAGCGCACCAATTAGGCATGCACAGTAATGCTACATTACTCTATGGCCACATCGAAAAATACTGGCACCGCATAGATCATATGGAGCGCCTTCGCCAATTGCAAGATGAAACCGGCGGCTTTAATACTTTTATTCCATTAAAGTTTCGCAACCAAGACAATGAGATGAGTCATATTGCAGAGTCTACTACTATCGAAGACATGCGAATGTACGCCGTGTCTCGCCTTTACATGGATAATTTTGCACACATAAAAGCCTACTGGCCCATGCTTGGTAGACAAAATGCGCAGCTCACTTTATCGTTTGGTGTAAATGATATTGATGGCACTATCGACGACTCCACAAAAATTTATGCGATGGCAGGTAGTGAAGAACAAACACCTACTATGAGTACCGCAGATCTTGTGCGCCTTATCAAACAAGTTAAAAGGGAACCGATTGAGCGCGGTACGCTGTACAACGAAATAAAAAATTATTCGTTGGTGCCAGACGAAGAATTGATGTAAGACTAAGTACTAAATTCTTTTTTGCTTAACACTCCGATAAACTAATTGGAACGTGAACAGCGAGTCCACCATCTGCGGTTTCTTTGTATTTACTATTCATGTCTTGTGCAGTATCCCACATGGTTTGAATCACCTTATCTAAACTAACAATAGCAAAATCTGGTGTGCCTTGCAGCGCGAGTTGTGAAGCGGTAATTGCTTTTACCGCACCCATGGTATTTCGCTCAATACAGGGTATTTGAACAAGCCCCCCAATAGGATCACAAGTGAGTCCTAAATGATGTTCCATCGCAATTTCAGATGCCATGAGTACTTGACGTTGCGAGCCACCCATTAACGCCGTTAAGCCCGCAGCAGCCATTGCTGATGATACCCCAATTTCTGCTTGACAACCACCCATTGCCGCAGAAATGGTGGCACCTTTTTTAAACAAACTACCTATTTCTGATGCAGTTAATAAAAAGGTAATGATATTTTCTTCTAATTGTTTACTGGATACATCTTGCGCGCAAAAACAAATATAATATTGAAGCACTGCTGGTATTACACCAGCAGCCCCATTGGTAGGCGCTGTTACAACCCTCCCAAAAGATGCATTTTCTTCATTGACAGCAAGTGCAAACACACTTACGAAATCGAGGATATAACTAAAATCATTACCCCCTTTTTGTATGAGTGAGGTCCAGGTGTCATACCCATCATATACGGCGTCTTTTAACAAACGCTTATTCATAGATGCCGCCCTGCGCTTCACCTCTAACCCACCTGGCAGCATGCCACCTTGGTGTACACCACGGTACATGCAGTCTCGCATAGCATACCAAATTTTGAGTACCCCTTCTTTTATTTCAGCCTCACTATGTTTAGTAAGTTCATTTTCAAAAACAATATCTCGAATGGTGAGTCCCGTTTTCATGCACCAGTGCAATAAATCATTGGCATGACCTATCGTAAATGGAACTTCAACAAATTCTTTTTTATCAAGTTCTTTTCCTTCTTGTACAATAAAACCACCCCCTACCGAAAAATAAGTTTCGGCTACTTTATTTCCGTCATTTAATTCAATTAAAAATGTTAACCCATTGGGATGAAATGGAAGTGATTCGGTTTTTAAAAACTGAATATGCTGTGTAGGATTAAATAATAGGGTCGTTTGATTTTTTAAAACCAATTGTTGCGCCGACGAAACTTTAGTAATCAGCGTATCCATTATACCAACATCAATGGTTTCTGGATCGTATCCCATTAACCCCAGCATCACGGCAATATCAGTACCGTGCCCTTTTCCCGTTTTGGCAAGTGAACCATAGAGTAAAACAGTGATGGACTGAACTTGACCCATTTTTTGGGAAGCCTCCAACTTAGCCATCACATCTAGTGCAGCGCGCCAAGGACCTAGGGTATGAGAACTAGAAGGACCCACACCAATTTTAAACATATCAAATACCGAAATAAAATCATGCTCTGCCACCATACAATCGTTGTTGCTACAAAACTAACGAAAGTTAGGAAAAAAGTAGATTTTTAAACATAGGCGAACTTATCCCCATTGAGCACTCACATGCTTTTGATAGCGTGATGGTAAGCCAAGATTCACGAACTTTGCTTCGCAATCGAACCCATTTTTAACATTCTTTAATATACCAATCATGCAACTCTCTTCACTCCTTGACCGTTTCGCAGAACCAGAAACCCTCAAAATGGCCAAACTAGGTCGTGAATTAAGGGCAAAAGGTATTGATGTAATTGACCTTAGTTTAGGAGAACCTGATTTTGATACCCCGCAGCATATTAAAGAGGCTGCCATTAAAGCAATCAACGATAACTGGAGCCACTACACCCCTGTTGCCGGTTTTGCAGATTTAAGAGAAGCGGTTTGTACCAAATTAAAAAGAGATAACAATTTAGATTACCTCCCCGAAAATATTGTGACATCAACTGGTGCCAAGCAAAGTTTAGCTAACGCTATTTTAGCGCTTGTTGATGATGGGGATGAAGTTGTTATTCCTACACCCTACTGGGTTACTTACTCGGAACTTGTAAAAATTGCGCGTGGTAAAGTAGTTGAAATTAGAACCACCGTTGCCAACCAGTTTAAAACCACTGCTGCCGAATTAGAAGCAGCCATTACACCCAAAACAAAAGTGTTTATGTTTTCGTCGCCTTGTAATCCATCTGGCGCCGTATATACTTTACAAGAATTAACAGCGCTAGTAGAAGTATTTAAAAAGCACCCCAACATTATTATTTTATCAGACGAAATTTACGAATACATCAATTTTGAAGGCAAGCACGAGAGCATTGCACAGTTTGCTGACATCAAAGACCGCGTTGTTGTCATCAACGGTCTTAGTAAAGGTTTTGCGATGACAGGTTGGAGGCTTGGCTATACCGCTTCTAACACTTCGATTGCAAAAGCAATGGAAAAATTACAAGGACAATTTACAAGTGGCACTTGTTCAATTACACAAAAAGCAGCTGTTGCTGCCCTTACTGGCGATTTAAGACCTTCCCTCGAAATGACCGAAGAGTTTACACGTAGAAGAACAAGAACCTTAGAACTTGTAAAAGCAATGCCAGGTTTTATTTGCTTTGAACCGCAGGGTGCTTTTTATGTATTCCCGGATGTAAGCGCGTATTATGGTAAATCTGTAAATGGAGAAACCATTAAAAACGCAGCAGACTTTAGCATGTACTTATTAAATACAGCGCATGTATCAAGTGTAATGGGTGATGCATTTGGAGAACCTAATTGTGTACGTTTCTCTTTTGCCAATAGCATGCAAAATATTGAAAAAGCATGGGCGCGCATCAAAGACGCACTCGCGGCTTTACAATAATCGATGGAAGAAGAAATAGAAAAAAAACAGGGATTACCGCTAGCCCAAAAGCTAGAAATGTTTAGCAATAGACTTACCAAAGTGTTTAAACACCGCAGTAAAATTGCTAGGCGTACCGGTGTGGGCTGCTACCGCATTTACGAGCATGACCTTCCCGAATTTCCATTTTGTATAGAAGCGTACGACAATAAAATTTACGTATCAGAGTATGTAAGAAGGCATGGTATGACCGATGAAGAGCATGATGCTTGGCTTCAACCCTCACTCGAAATTATTAGCGAAGTTACCGGCACACCCCTTACAAGTATTTACAAGCGTGAAAGAAAAAAAATGTCTCATAGAGATGAGCAGTACGAAAAAGTAGATACCAAACAGGAATTTTTTACAGTGCTTGAAAATGATTTAAAATTTCAAGTAAACCTAACAGACTATTTAGATACCGGTTTATTTTTAGACCACCGCATCACCCGTGAAATGGTGCGGGGAGAAGCAAAAGATAAAAGGTTTCTAAATTTATTTTGTTACACAGGATCTTTTTCGGTCTATGCAGCTGCTGGAGAAGCAGCCACAGTTACGTCGGTAGATTTATCCAAAACCTATTTGAGTTGGGCCGAAACCAACATGGCAATTAACCTATTAAAAGATCCTAGCAAATATTTTTATATCCACGCCGACGTAAAACAGTATTTGAAAACCCTTGCGCCCAATAGTTTTGATTTAGTTGTAATGGACCCTCCTACGTTTAGCAATAGCAAGCGTATGAAAGATTTTTTAGACATTCAAAGAGACCATGTAGAACTAATTAATGATATGCTTGCAGCTACCACAGATGGTGGCACACTTTATTTTAGTACCAATTACACGAAATTTATTTTAGATGAAGCAGGTATTAAAGCGAGCAGCATTAAAGATATCACCAAAGCAACTACTGGTTTTGATTTTGAAGGAAAACTAAAACGCTGGTGCTACCGAATTATTAAATAACAAAATTGTATACATAAAAAAGTCCCCTGTGAAAACACAGGGGACTTTTTTTATTCATCCTATGTAAAACCTATTTCACTTCTTCAAACTGCGCGTCTTCTACATTGTCATTTTGTGGTTGTGCACCACCCGCTGCTGCGTCTGGTCCAGCTGCACCAGCTTCTGGGCCTGCTGCTTGTTGCGCTTTGTAGATTTCTTCAGAAGCAGCCGTCCAAGCAGTATTCATTTCGGCCATCGCAGCGTCGATAGCTGGGATATCTTGATTTTTATGCGCTTCTTTTAATTTGGTAAGCGCTGCTTCGATCGGTTCTTTTTTATCGGCAGAAATTTTATCGCCAAACTCTTTAAACTGCTTTTCCGTTTGGAAAATTAAGCTATCAGCTTGGTTTAATTTTTCTACTTTTTCACGTGCTTCTTTATCAGTGGCTTCGTTGGCTTTTGCTTCGGCTTTCATTTTTTCAATTTCTTCCTTGCTTAAACCACTACCCGCTTCGATTCTAATTTTTTGTTCTTTACCAGTACCCTTGTCTTTTGCGTGTACACTTAAAATACCGTTTGCATCGATATCAAAAGTTACTTCGATTTGAGGAACACCTCTTGGTGCTGGTGGAATACCATCTAAATTAAAGATCCCTAAGCTCTTATTTTGATTGGCCATTGGGCGCTCTCCTTGTAATACATGGATTTGAACACCCGGTTGGTTATCACTCGCTGTAGAATATACTTCTGTTTTTTTAGTTGGAATGGTTGTGTTAGAAGGAATCATGGTTGTCATTACGCTACCCATGGTTTCGATACCTAGACCAAGTGGCGTAACGTCTAACAACAATACATCTTTTACTTCTCCGGTTAATACCGCACCCTGAATCGCTGCACCGAGTGCAACAACCTCATCCGGGTTAACGCCTCTGTTAGGTTTTTTACCAAAGAATTTTTCTACAATCTCTTGTACCTTAGGAATACGTGTAGAACCCCCTACTAAAATAATTTCATCAATATCCGAAGTGCTGTAACCAGCATCTTTTAATGCCGCTTCACAAGGCTTTAAACAACGTGCAAATAAACTATCTGCAAGCGATTCAAATTTTGCTCTTGTTAATTTTACTACTAAGTGCTTTGGCACCCCATCAACCGCAGTGATGTATGGTAGGTTAATTTCTGTTTCGGCAGAAGAACTTAATTCAACTTTTGCTTTTTCAGCAGCTTCTTTTAAACGTTGAAGTGCCATCGGATCTTTACGTAAATCAATGGCTTCTTGGCTTTTAAATTCATCCGCTAAAAAGTCCATGATTACTTTATCAAAGTCGTCACCGCCTAAGTGTGTATCACCATTGGTAGATTTTACTTCAAATACGCCATCCCCTAAATCAAGTACCGATACGTCAAACGTACCACCACCTAAGTCAAATACCGCAATTTTTTGCTCTGCATTTTTTTTATCTAACCCATAAGCAAGTGCTGCAGCAGTAGGTTCGTTTACAATACGTCTAACATTTAAGCCAGCGATTTCACCAGCTTCTTTGGTTGCTTGACGCTGTGCATCGTTAAAGTAAGCAGGCACTGTAATAACAGCATCTGTTACCTCCTGGCCTAAATAATCTTCGGCCGTTTTTTTCATTTTTTGTAACACCATCGCAGAAATTTCTTGTGGTGTATACATACGATCATCAATCGCTACACGAACGGTGTTGTTATCACCTTTTGCAACGTTATAACTCCAATGACTAATTTCTTCAGTTACTTCATCAAAACGACGACCCATAAAACGCTTAACGCTGGTAATGGTGTTTTGAGGATTAGTGATGGCCTGACGCTTAGCAGGATCTCCTACTTTACGCTCACCATTTTTTAAAAAGGCAACTACAGAAGGGGTAGTTCTACGACCTTCATCATTTGCAATTACAACTGGTTCATTACCTTCCATTACGGCTACACAACTGTTTGTGGTACCGAGGTCAATGCCTATTATTTTTCCCATATAAATTGAATTTCAGATTAATAATCAGGGGTATACACCCAATCTTTATGCCATCTAGCCAAAAAGTGCAAAAATGTCAGCCTTTTTTAGCCAAAATAGGTAGTTTTAAGCATGAGAAGCTTTGTTTTACTCCTCTTAGTTATTGCTGCCACCACCCTAAATGTCAGGCTTGAAGCTCAAAAAGCCACCATTCCGTCAGTTGGAATGCATGTTTCTAGGACCATTTTGGTGGCACCGGGTCATTATTCCCTTCCTACCTCAGATACC
>CANHHX010000030.1 GCA_947461125.1 Bacteroidota bacterium
AGAATTGTAGAAGCGTGGCTTCAAAAAAATAAAGCATTGCCACTTGATAAAGTGATGCGAACGCCTGCAAAAATTATTTTTGAACAGGCCAAATACAAGCCATAATAACCCGTCCTAAAAAGTAGGTGATTAGTTTAATTTAGATGGCACAATCAGGTCAAATGCAGGAATGGTAACTGTAAACAAGGTTTTATTGTTTTCGTTTTCCATCTCATAAGTACCCTGCATACGCCCCAATTCCGATTTTAAGTTGCAGCCGCTGATGTACTGGTAACGGTCGGAAGGTTTGATAATGGGTTGAATACCAATAACCCCTTCGCCATCTACTACCTTATGCTCCCCGCAGCTATCAAATATTTCCCAATGTCTGCGCAGTAGTTTAACATTAAAATGATTGTGGTTTTCGATGGTAATGCGGTAGGCAAACATGAATTCACTGGAAACGGCATTACTATAGTCCGATTGGTAGAAAGTTTCTACACTTATTTCGATGCCTTCAGAAATCATGGATGTCATAGGTGGCCGCTTTCACGTAAAAGTAAGGTTTCGGTTATAATTGGGCAAATAAACGGGCTTTTTGGGGGCGCTCAATCCCTTTTTTCCTTAATTTCGAGCCTTAATTAAAAGCGCAACCGAATCTTATGGCTGAAGTGATTTTAATGCCCCGCTTAAGTGATACAATGACCGAAGGTGTTATTGCAGCTTGGCACAAAAATGTGGGCGATGCGGTAAAAAAAGGTGATTTATTAGCTGAAATCGAAACAGATAAAGCAACCATGGAGCTTGAAAGCTACCAAGAGGGTGTTTTATTGCATATAGGTACAACAAAAGGAGGCAAATTGCAGGTTAATGATTTGCTTGCCATTATTGGTAAGGCCGGTGAAGATGTTGCTTCATTAATAGCATCTGTTGGAGCGGGCACGCCTGCCGCTGCGCCTGTTACTGAGTCTGCACCAGCTGCTGCTACAACTGCTACTGCTCCCGCTGCAAGTGCTGCGATCGACGTTGCTGCGATGGATGAAGTGGTGCTTATGCCACGCTTAAGCGATACCATGACAGAAGGGGTAATTGCAGGTTGGCAAAAAAATGTAGGCGATACTGTAAAAAAAGGAGACGTTTTAGCGGATATCGAAACCGATAAGGCTACCATGGAACTTGAAAGTTATAAAGACGGAATTTTATTATACCAAGGCGCAAAAGCCGGAGAGAAAATTTTAGTGAACGATTTACTTTGCGTGATTGGTGGGGCTGGTACAAATGTAGATGCGATTGTTGCTGCTGTAAAAAATGGCGCAACCGCTGCAGCTCCTGCTGCGACTGCACCTGCTGCTGCACCTGCTGCTGCACCTTCAACGCCAGCGCCTGCCTCTGCTGCACCTGCCGTTCAGGCGGTTGTAAATGAAGGACGCATTTTTGCAAGCCCACTTGCTAAAAAAATGGCAGAAGAGCGTGGCATCGATTTAAAATATGTAAAAGGTACTGGCGATAATGGACGTATCACCAAATTTGATATAGATGGATATGTTCCGGCTGCTGCATCTGCTGCTCCAGCAGTTAGCGCTGCTGCTCCAGTATTTGTTCCTGCTGCACACCAAGGTGTAGTAAGTTTTGAAGACCAGCCGGTTTCTCAAATGCGTAAAACCATTGCGCGCCGTTTAAGTGAAAGCTTATTTACGGCTCCACATTTTTACATCACCATGACCATTGATATGGACGCAGCTGTTGCAGCGCGCGCAAAAATTAATGAAGTGGCGCCTGTAAAAATTAGTTTCAATGATATGGTTGTAAAAGCAACAGCACTTTCATTAAAACAACATCCAAAAATTAATAGCAGCTGGCTTGGTGATGCTATTCGTACCAACCATCATGTAAATATTGGTATTGCCGTTGCAGTAGACGAAGGTTTACTGGTTCCAGTAGTTCGTTTTGCAGACACCAAATCACTGAGCGAAATTGGCGTTACTGTAAAAGGATTTGCACAAAAAGCAAAAGATAAAAAATTACAACCTGCCGATTGGGAAGGCAGCACTTTTACCATTTCTAACTTAGGTATGTTTGGCGTAGATGAATTTACAGCCATCATCAATCCTCCTGATGCCTGTATTCTTGCAGTAGGTGGTATTGCGCAAGTACCTGTTGTAAAAAATGGTCAAGTGGTACCGGGCAATGTGATGAAAGTAACCCTCAGTTGCGACCACCGTGTTGTGGATGGTGCAACAGGAGCCGCTTTCTTGCAAACATTGAAATCTTTATTAGAAGAGCCTTTACGTATGTTGGTATAAGCTGTTTCAGCGTTTACTAATCCATGTCACATCCAATAGGTGCACCTGGCGCAATCTCTTTGTGCTTTGGTAAACTAATGTCTTTTGGATGTTCGATGCGGTCTATCAAATAAGCAAAATGGGTTTTGTATTTATTTGCTTTGATTTGATCCATACTCCATTTTTTGATCTCTGCTAATTTTTCAGAACAAATTGCTTTTACTTGATAATTGCTTTGCTCAGACTGTGCAACGCCGAGTAGCCAGGTCACTAACATTTGTCTTGTTTGTAGGCCTACCATTTCTTCTAGCCCTTTGTTGAGTTGCTTTTTAAAGAGTTCAGCAACAAGCGCATCTATCACTTCTCCAAATCCAATACTGGCGCCATTTGCTTTATTAATTTCCAACCTATTCGCTCTTTCTGGATTGCATAAAAACCCAAGTTCAAAATCTGCGAGAGCTTCTGCGGCTGCTAGTGGATCAAAACTCATACCCGTTCTTTTGGCAAATAGTTCACCGCCATAATACATTGGAGGTCTTGGAGGAATTTGTGCTGCAATTGTAGGCGATATCGTTAATATACTTGGTGATAAACATCCTACTGCTACTTGCAATGCATTTTTTTGCAACGCATCCGCTAGCATTTTTGGTTTTTGCGTTGCGTCACCTCTGGTGCTGTAACTATAATCGATACCACCAATTAATTTGCAAACCGCTTCTAATTGATAGCGGTGGTAATTATAAACGGGTACGAGTACCTCTTCTAGTGTAGCCATCGGCGCACCTGGTCTTATCGTATTTTCAGAAAAATTTTCGAGTGCTTTTGCTCTAACGGCAAGGGTGTTTTTTAATCCGATAGTAGCATCTTTTTCGTTATCCCATAAATGTGCATAGGGGTGAAAGCCGCTTGCAGCGCGCGCGTCCGCATCTGCAATAAATAAGAGTCCTTGTTTTGTATTTTCTGCCAATAAATTTTGAAGGGCTTTTGTTTCATCGGTATTTTTTTCAAAATCTTGATATCCATACATGATGGCTCTTTTGTCCCAGGCTCCAATTTCGTTGGTATATACTTTTGAAAAATCTATTGCTCCTTTTTCATTCACAAAAATATTTGGATGCGGATAATCCATTACAGAGGCTCTATCATTATAACTAGAAGCATAGTTGTGTTGTAAGCCAAGTGTGTGTCCAATTTCGTGCGCAGAGAGTTGACGCAAACGTTGAAGTGCCGCTTCTTTCATAGTGGCTGGAACCGGCTTTCCGGTTTCGTAGGGGGCGAGTAATCCGGTAAATATTAGATAGTCTTGCCTAACCCTTAGTGAGCCAAGTGTTACTTGACCCTTTATAATTTCGCCAGTGCGCGGATCTGTTACGGTAGCGCCATAACTCCATCCTCTGGTAGAACGGTGTACCCAATTAATCATGTTGTACCTAATGTCCATAGGATCGCAACTATCCGGAAGCACTTTTACAATAAATGCATTTTTGTAGCCCGCTGCTTCAAAAGCTTGGTTCCACCAGCGGCCACCTTCTAAGAGCGCAGACCTAATAGGTTCAGGTGTACCGTTGTCTAAATAATAAACAATGGGGGTAACGGGTTCGCTAACCTGGGCAGCAGGATCTTTTTTAGCGAGTCGATGCCTGGATATAAATTTTTGATCGATAGGGGTTGTAAAGTCGGAACTGTAATCAAAATATGAGATGCCAAAATACCCGCTTCTAACATCATATTTTCTTGGTTTGTACTGATTATCAGGAAGTTGAACAAAAGAATAATGCATGCGAAGTGTAATGGCTTCTGGTGAAGGTGTTACCGCTGTTACAAACCTGCCAGCGTCGGCCCCACCTGTAAATGTAATGCTCGCTTCAAATTCTGAATTAAGTGGGAAGTTTTTTGTGTTAGCAAAATACATTGCAGAACGCGGTTCGTTAAACGAATAGGTTCCTTGACGCATACTTTTAATTTTATCTGCTGCACCATGTGCGTCTTTTACAAAAAACGAAGTGGCATCCACTAATAAATGACCCGCCTGTTCTTCTTCGATAACAAAAGAGCCAATAGTAGAACTTGCAAAAGATTCTTTAACGGCCCTTTTTTCATTTTTGTCTATGCTGCTTGCACGGTAGTCATAGTTGGGTTGCACTAGTAATAATTTTTTGCCAACGCGCTCAAAAAATACAATTTTAGTGTCACCAATTTGTCCTCTGTCAAGCCCAATATCATTAGATCCTAAACCAGCAGGCAATGAATTAACGAGTAAAAATTCTTGTCCAATTTTATCAATATCCAACCATATTTTTCCACTGACTTCGTCTATAAAAAAAGTGAAAAATCCAGATTGACGTTTCATGTTTTTTGTTTTTTCAAAAACAATATTTGCTGTTTGTGTAAATACAAACGAAGGAATGATAAGCATCAATAGAAAAAGAAAGCGGCGCATGGTTTTGTTTTTTTGTTTGGATAACTACTAAATGTAGTCCTTTAAAGATAGTAATAAAAAAATCCCGCTACTATTCGTAACAGGATTTTTTTATTAGACGAACGATTGTTCGAGTATTCAATTAAGCGGTTGGCGTTTCTGTTGTTGCCGGTGCTTCAAAAAGCGTAGGGGCTACAACTGGCGCTGGTGCTGCAACAGGGGCAGCTACTTTTTTAGGAGCTGCTTTTTTTGCCACAGGCTTTTTAGCTACTGGCTTTTTTGCAACAGCTTTTTTAGGAGCGGCTTTTTTCACTGCTTTTTTTGCAGCTGGTTTTTTTGCAGCAGCTTTTTTAGGAGCGGCTTTTTTTACTGCTTTTTTAGCAGCTGGTTTTTTTGCAACAGCTTTTTTAGGAGCTACTTTTTTTACTGCTTTTTTAGCAGCTGGTTTTTTTGCAACAGCTTTTTTAGGAGCTACTTTTTTTACTGCTTTTTTAGCAGCTGGTTTTTTTGCAGCGGCTTTTTTAGGAGCGGCTTTTTTTACTGCTTTTTTAGCAGCAGCTTTTTTAGGAGCTACTTTTTTTACTGCTTTTTTAGCAGCTGGTTTTTTTGCAGCGGCTTTTTTAGGAGCGGCTTTTTTTGCTTTTGCCATGGTATAGTTGTTTGTTTGGGTTAAAAGTTGAGCTGTAAAGTTAAAATATATTTCGAGATTACATAAAAAATAATTTCATTCAAAACGGCCAGGGTATAAGCCCTGCTTTAATTTGATGAATTAGTATGTATCTTTGAAAAATGACAGCGCAACCCAACAATCCCAAAAAAACACTCGTTGTAGGAGCTTCCGAAAATCCGGAGCGTTATAGTTATTTGGCTACAAAATTACTCGTAGCACATGGACATCCTGTTGTGTGCATCGGTCTTAAACCAGGTCATATCGACGATACGCCCATTGTTACAGGTGAGCCCGTATTATCAGATATCCATACCATTACATTGTATGTGAACCCCGCGGCGCAGCATGCACTCATACCGTATTTGTTTTCATTGTCGCCCAAGCGCATTATTTTTAATCCGGGTACAGAAAATGAAGCTTTTACGATGGTGGCAAAGCAAAAAGGGATTGAAGCAATGGATGCTTGTACACTTGTGCTTTTAAATACAGGCCAGTATTAATTTAATGATTGCGCATTAGCTTAACTCGCACCTCCGCCCGCACTCCAATTGGCCCGGTCTAGGGTTCTGTACTGGACGGCTTCTGCAATATGTTCGGGTAAAATGTGTGGCGCGGCTGCTAAATCAGCAATGGTCCTACTCACTTTGATGATGCGGTGGTAAGCCCTCGCACTCAGGTTTAATTTTTCCATAGCCGCAGCTAGTATGGCCTTGCTATTAGGCCCCAACGGACAAAAAATAGCCAATTCCTTATTTGAAATTTGTGCGTTGGTATAGGTGTTGGCACAGTGCTCGTATCTGTTTTTTTGAATGGCCCTGGCCGCTAAAACCCTTTCCCTGATGCTATTTGATTCTGAGGCCCGGGTGGTTCGGTCAAGTTCATGATGGGTAACGGGGGTTACTTCTACATGTAGGTCTATGCGGTCGAGTAGCGGACCTGAAACCCTATTTAAATATTTTTCTACGGCGCCCGCCGGACAGCTGCAGGTTTTTGTTGGATGATTGAAATAACCACAAGGGCAGGGGTTCATGGAGGCTATCAGCATAAAGTTGGCGGGATACGTTAGCGACATACTTGCTCTGGCAAGGCTTACCATGCGCTCTTCCATGGGTTGACGGAGTACTTCTAAAACAGATCTTTTAAATTCTGGTAATTCATCTAAAAACAAAACACCGTTATGCGCCAATGAAATTTCGCCGGGTTGTGGATGACTGCCACCGCCAATAAGTGCAATATCTGATATGGTATGATGCGGTGATCTGAAAGGCCTTGTTTGCACGAGGTAAGACCCAGCGGCTAATTTTCCGGCCACACTGTATATCTGGGTTGTTTCAAGGGCTTCTGCTACATTTAGTGGCGGCAAAATGCTGGGTAGTCTTTTTGCAAGCATGGTTTTTCCAGCGCCAGGTGGTCCAATTAATATAACGTTGTGTGACCCGGCAGCCGCTATTTCTAAGGCACGTTTAATATTGTCTTGTCCACTCACTTCACTAAAATCGATATTTGAAAGGGAGGGGTCTGTGTTTAAAAAAGATGCTGGATTTATTTGATGGGTAGGCGTAATTTTTCCGGCAGCAAAAAAGTTGACCACTTCTTGTAAATGTGATACGCCATAAACGTTTAGACCATTTACCATGGACGCTTCATTGGCATTGGCGGCAGGTAAAATAATGCCAAGTGCATTTTCTTTTTTTGCGCGAATCGCCATGGCCAGAGCGCCTCTTATCGGATGAATGGTGCCATCTAAACCAAGTTCTCCCATAAGCATGTATTTATGAATTTGTGCTTCTTGAAGTAGTTGGTCGCTAGCGGCTAATATCCCAATGGCAATGGGTAGGTCAAATGCAGATCCCGTTTTTTTGATATCCGCCGGTGCTAAATTAATTACCACTTTAATGCGTGGCATGCTAAATCCATTTGATTTAATAGCGCTCTCTGTTCTTTGTAAACTTTCTTTTATGGCAATGTCAGGTAGGCCTACAATTTGATAGCCCTGCCCCATACTTACATTTACTTCTACAATAATGGTGATGGCGTCAACGCCCATCACTGCGGCTCCCATAGTTTTTACAAGCATACAACCTGCTTTGATACTTGTAGAAAGGTAAGGACTACAATGCCTTATAAAAACGGCACCGAATAAATACCTGAAATAATTGCTGAATAAAAAAAATTAGAGGTTTTGTAATAAATCCACAACACCTTCTCTTTTTAAAATGAGATAGCCAAGCCGGTCATCACTAATGCCATCTTTTAATTGGTAATTAAAAATAAGTTCACCGTCATCAATACTTGTTTCAAAATATTTGAATTGAATATTGGCATACTGTTTTAAGTTGTCGCCAATTTCGTAGAGGTGTGTTGACAAAATAAACAGCGAAGGTTTGATTTTTCGAAGTCCCTCAATAACAGCGGTGCTGCACTTCATAGCATCTTCTACGTTAGTGCCTTTAAAAAGTTCGTCTATGAGAATTAACCAATTTTTTCCGTCGTTAATTTTTTCGATGGTATTTTTTATGCGTTTTACTTCGTTGTAAAAATAACTTTCACCTTTTATAATATTATCCATTACATTGATATTGCTAAGCAGTCCATCAAATAAGGTGAGCTCCATTGTTTTTGCCGGAACGCCCATACCCATATGTGCCAGGTAAACGCTAATGCCAACGGCTTTAATAAACGTACTCTTGCCCGCCATATTGGCGCCGGTTAAAAACAAGAAGTTGCTGTCTTTATCGAGTGAAATTGTATAAGAAGTAGGTGTTTGTAAAAGTGGGTGGTAACATTCTGTTGCCGCAATAAACGCAGTAGTTGCGGTTGTAAAATTAGGAAAACATAGATCCTGCGCTACAAATACGCGCGCTAAACTTTGGTAAGCATCCATGCTACTGTATAAATCTATGAGGTCGTAAAAATCCTGCTTATGCTTTGTTCTGATTTGACTGGCGATACTTAAAATTTCTTGTGGCGATGCTTTTGTAATATCAATTAAACGAAGCGCCGCAAGTGCTGGTTTATTTAATTTCTTTTCGATCATTGCAGTCCAGTTGGCAATGATTGGATGATGGTTATAGTCTAGTAAAAGCTGTTCTACCGCATTCATTCCGTTTAAAAAATCGGCGCAGTGGGTAATGGTATATTTTGTAAGTGCATAATCTGGCGCGTGAAATATCTTATACCAGTTACTGTTAAAATAGGAAGGGTGCTGTGGGTATGGGTCAAACTGTGTTTCGTAATATTTCGCTACCACCATAATGGTGCCATTGGTGATGCTAATGGGCCAGTTAGGAAGGGTATTAGCTAGTGCACTGATTACGTTCTGTGTTTCTTTAATTTTTTGGATGCTACCAAGCGGGTGCTCAACGAGGTAACGAAGCATTTCTTTACCGCCAACCGTTGTGGTTTGGTTGAGGTAATTGAATATAGACGCAGACTCATCGCTGTTAAAGATGGAGAGGTCGTGGAGGGTATCTTTATCTACCTGCAACATTTATGATCTATTAAATTGAAGTCGCATACCAGTCTTAGATTCATCAAATACTCCATTTCCATACACCATATGTCCATTTACAAAAGTTTTTGAAACCGTAGCGGGTTGGGTAAAGCCTTCAAGTGGGCTCCAACCGCATTTGTACAGGATATTTTCTTTGGTAATGGTTTCTGGTGTATTTCTATCAAGTAGCACTAAATCAGCAAAGTAACCTTCTCTAATATAGCCACGGTTATTAATTTGAAAACAGCGCGCTGGTGCATGACTCATTTTTTCTACAACACGCTCGATCGTAATTTTTTGCTCGGCTACATAATGAAGCATAAGCCCAAGTGCGTGTTGTACCAGTGGAAGTCCAGCGTGCGCATGTAAGTAGTCTTCTTGTTTTTCGGCCCAGGTATGCGGTGCATGATCCGTGGCAATAATATCGAGGCGGTCATCTAGCAATCCTTCCCATAAAGCCGCTTTATGATGCGGTGCTTTAATAGCAGGGTTACATTTTATTTGATTGCCAAGCATGGCATAATCATCCGATGTAAAGTGTAAATGATGTACACATACTTCCGATGTAATTCTTTTTTCTTCGAGTGGAAGCATATTGCTAAAGAGTTGTAATTCTTTTGCCGTGGTGATGTGTAAAACATGCAGCCGAGTATCAAATTTTTTGGCCATTTGTACCGCTCTAAAAGAAGATTCAAAACAAACTTCTTCGTCTCTAATAATAGGGTGGTCTGCGGCAGTTAGTTTCCTGTTTTCGGCGGTGGCCTTTGCTACATTTTGTTTAATGAGGCGCTCTTCTTCACAATGTGTAGCAATTAAAACCTCGGATCCTTCAAATATTCTTTCTAGTAAAATAGGATTTTCAACAAGTAGGTTGCCGGTAGAAGAACCCATAAATATTTTAACACCACAAATGTCCTTTTTTTTATCGTTGGTGCGTAACACTTCATCGAGGTTATCATTGGAAGTGCCCATAAAAAAGGAGTAGTTGGCAAGTGCATGGTGCTTAGCAATATCATATTTTTGCTCTAACAAATCCTGTGTAAATGCGGGTGGATTGGTGTTGGGCATTTCCATAAACGAAGTAACACCACCTCTTACTGCTGCTTTTGCTTCGGTGTAAATGGTTGCCTTGTGTGTAAGGCCAGGCTCTCTAAAATGCACTTGATCATCAATCACACCCGGAATAAGGGTTTGACCGGTTCCATCAATTTCTTCTATGCGCATGCTAGGATCTAGTTGTGAGCCAATTTTTTCGATACGCGTATCTCTGATCCATACGTCACCAGTAGTGGTGGCTCCTTCGTTAACGATGGATACATTTTTGATGACAATATTTTTCATAATTCAATGTTATTGGATGATGCGCTTCGAGGAGGCGCTACTAGTCTTCTAAATGTATTGAAAATACAATCATTCTAGATTGCAATTTATCAAGTACATTGGAATATTTGAGTCCGCGATCAAGCTGATGTAAATTAGTGACCCCGTAGCTGAATTTAATTTCTGGTGAAACGGTTACAAAGGGTAAATAAAAATTTAAACCAAGTCCTGCTTCTAATCCAAAATCAGCAGCGCGTAATTTTACCAAATCATCGGCGTTACGCGACGTAGAATTACTGGATAAATCAAAGTCAAATTTAACGCCTCCTAAAATGTACAACCTGAAATTATTAATTCGATCTGAATTTAATTTAAAATGAGCCGGAAGGCTTACAAGGGTAGAAGGTAAAATTTGTTGTTGCTGCGTTTGCTCGCCGGGTTTTACCGATTTTAATGTGTAGTCAATATATTTAGATCCCCCAATAATGAGTTGTGGATTTGCACGAAGCTCAATATGGTCGTTCATTTTGAGGGTAGCTAATAAACCCATGGCAATACCACCACTAGATACCGGATTTACGTACATGATAGAGTCCGAAGCTAAAAAATCTGCTGATTTGGTATGGTGTAAATAACTTTTGTTGTAGCCTAATGTTAACCCAAAATAGTAAGGCAGGTCATCTCGATAGGAACGGTATATCTCACGCTGCGCATGCAAACTTTTCACTGCGCAAAATAAAATAATGCCAATGATTATTATTTTTTTCCGCAGTATATAGTGCATATGCCAAAAGTCAATTTCTTACTTGTAATAGAGGTAAAGCCCACTTTTTCCAAAATGCTTGTAAACGCTTCTCCTTCTGGAAAAGCTTGAACACTATCATTTAAATATTGGTAGGCCTCTTTATTTTTTGCAATCATTTTACCAAAACCAGGCGCTACTAAATTCATGTAAATATTGTAGAAGCCTTTAAACAAAAATTGTTTTGGTTTTGAAAATTCAAGGATCACGAGTTTGCCACCCGGTTGTAATACCCGAAACATTTCTTGTAGGCCTGTTTCTAAGTGTTCAAAATTACGCACACCAAATGCAACCGTAATGCCATCAAAATGGTTATCGTTAAATGCGAGTTGTTCACTATCGCCACTTACCAGTTCAATCGAATCTTGTAACCCTAATGCTGCAATTTTTTTTCTACCTTCTGCAAGCATACCCTCAGAAATATCAATACCCGTGATATGTGTAGGTGCAATGAGTTGATGGGTGAGTATGGCAACATCACCAGTACCCGTGGCAACGTCTAATACAATTTTGGGATGCACTTCATTTAAAGCATGAATGGCTTTTTTACGCCAGCTAACATCGATACCTGCACTTAAAAAGCGGTTCAAAAAATCATACCTAAACGCGATGCTGTCAAACATGCTCGCCACCTGCTCTTTTTTAGTGAGTCCACTTTGCTCGTAGGGCACCACCTTATCATGTGCATACTTTCCCATAGACTACAAAGATACCAAATTATAGTCCTTTTAAGGGGCAATGTAGAGGCTTAAATGGCTAAATATCCCGTTAATCTTTCGCAAAAATTCTTTTTTATCCAATTCACTCCCTTTTAAAGTGCGGGTGTATCTTCGTTCCAGCAAATGAAAGCAAGAATTTACAAGTCTACGGGTAGTTGGTATGTGGCCAAAGCGGAGTCAGGAAAAATTTATAACGCCCGTATTAAGGGGGTGTTTAAAATTGGCGGCCTTACCTCTACCAACCCTATTGCAGTAGGTGACGAAGTAGACATGCAAATTGAAGATGTACTTGAAGAATCGGCCATGATAGACACTATTTGTGACCGAAAAAATTATGTAGCGCGGGTGTCGCCGCACAATAAACATCAGCATCATATTATTGCAGCGAACCTGGATCAAAGTTTATTGTTTGCAACTTTAAAAGATCCAAAAACATCACAAGGTTTTATTGACCGTTTTTTAATTTCTTGCGAGGCTTATCACATACCGGCGATTATTGTTTTTAATAAATCTGACTTGTACAAGCAAAAAGAGTTAGATCATTTTGCGCACCTGCACGAAATTTATTCCAACATTGGTTACAGGGTCATGCTGTGTAGTGTAGAAAAAAATACGGGTGTTGCAGAAATTGCTGCACTACTAGAAGGTAAAACAACACTACTCAGTGGGCATAGTGGTGTGGGTAAATCCACATTTATCAATGCGGTGTTTCCATCCCTCGAATTACGTACACAAGAAGTAAGTGGATGGAGTGGAAAGGGCATGCATACCACCACTTTTGCTGAAATGTTTGACCTACCTACAACTGGCGCTATCATTGACACGCCGGGTATTAGAGAGCTTGGTCTAGTAGATATTTCTAAACAAGAATTAGCGCATTATTTTCCTGAAATGCGTGCACAAATGGAGAATTGTCATTTTAATAACTGCATGCACATAGAAGAGCCTGGTTGTGCGGTTAAGCAGGCTCTTGAAGCAGGAAAAATTGCCGCTGACAGATATGTTAGTTATCTTAATATCTTAACCACTATGGACGCTGTACATTAGTCCTTTTCATACCAACTCGCATACTTCACATAATTTTCTGCGATTCTATTTATTTCAGATTCAATTAAAGTTGGGGATACTTCTTTTACTTTTTTAGCGGGCACACCTGCGTAAATACTTCCTGCTTCTACAACCGTTCCTTCTAATACAACAGCACCTGCAGCAATAATGGAATTGCTGTGGACCACACACCGGTCCATCACAATGGACCCCATGCCAATGAGTACATTGTCATGGATGGTGCATCCATGCACCATGGCGTTGTGCCCAATAGATACATTGTTGCCAATGGTAGTGGGGTGCTTCTGATAAGTGCAGTGAATAATGGCGCCGTCTTGCACATTTACGCGGTCGCCCATTTTAATAAAATGCACATCGCCTCTTACCACGGCGTTAAACCAAAAACTACATTCTTTTCCAGTGGTTACATCACCAACAATGGTAGCATTGGGTGCAATAAAGCAGTTTTCTCCAAAACTGGGTAATTTACCTAAAACGGGAAGTATAACCGGCATCTTCTTTTTTAAACGAATGTAATAAAATTGTGTAAAGTGCAGTTCTTTGGTAAACCTTTACCTTTGCAGCACCTTAAAAGCTATGAACAACCGTCAACTTTTTTTACAGCATGTAGCCCAAACTTCCACGGCACCCCTTGGTATCGAAATGGTGGAGGCGGCGGGTGTAACCCTGACCGATGTTGACGGTAAAACCTACACCGATTTTATTGCAGGGTTTAGTGTTTGTAATATTGGACATAGTCATCCAGAGGTTGTAAAAGCGGTGCAAGAGCAGGCGGCAAAATACATGCACCTGATTGTGTATGGCGAGTTTATAGAAAGCCCCCAAGTGCAGTATGCGGCGTTACTCGCTAGTCATTTACCTGAAAATTTAGACTGCGCTTATTTTACCAGCAGTGGCGCCGAAGCCACAGAAGGGGCGCTTAAATTAGCCAAGCGTGTTACGGGTAAAACAAAAATACTTGCTTGTAATAAAGCCTATCACGGCAGTACGCAGGGTGCGCTGAGTGTAATGGGTGATGAGTATTGGCGCAGTGCATTTAGACCACTCTTACCAGAGGTATATCATTTTAATTACAATGATGATGCACTTGTTGCAGCGATCGATAACACGGTGGCCTGCGTGATTGTAGAACCAGTGCAAGCCGAAAGTGGCGTAACGGTTGGTAAAAAAGAGTGGCTTGCACAGGTTCGTAAAAAATGTGATGACCACTGTGTGCTACTTATTTTTGATGAAATACAATCTGGCTTTGGACGAACGGGTTCGCTCTTTGCTTTTGAACAAGTGGGTGTAGTGCCAGATGTTTTATTAGTTGGTAAAGCGCTTGGTGGTGGCATGCCGCTTGGTGCTTTTATTTCGAGTCATAAACTCATGAGCACTTTAACGGTGGCGCCGGTGCTTGGTCATATCACCACATTTGGTGGACATCCGGTAAGTTGTGCTGCGGGTAAAAAAGCCTTTGAAATTTTAACGGAGCAAAAATTAATTGATACCGTTGGGGCAAAAAGTGCATTACTACAATCTTTATTAGTACATCCTGCGATTGTTCAAATGCAGGGTATTGGACTTTGGTTTTCTTTGAAGTTTTCATCCGATACACTCGCACAAAAAGTAGCGCATACCTGCGTTCAAAACGGCGTCATTACCGACTGGTTTTTATTTGCACCCAACTGCATTCGGGTAGCACCTCCACTCATTATTACAGAAACTGAAATACGCGCCGCCTGCGGTATTATTTTACAATCTATTGATCAGGTGCTTTTGGCGCATCCGGAGCTGGCCTAGGTCCGTTGTTAGGCCTATTGGGTCTTGGGCCATTGTTTCTAGGTCCGTTGTTGTTAGGTCCGCGATCAGGTCTAGGTCCACGACTATCTCCTCGATCAGGTCTAGGTCCGTTATTATTTGGTCGAGGTCCGTTATTAGGCCCGCGATTATCTCCGCGGTTGTCTCTTTGGTTGGTTCTGTTATTATTGGGCCCCCGGTTGTCTCTATTATTATCTCTTCTTCTCTTATCGTTTCTTTCTAATGAACGCAAACTAATTTGTCCTACCACATCCGCAAACGCTGGTTCTACTTCTTTTGGTTTGCTGCTCGTAACTTCTACTGCTTGCAACTCGTCTACTTTAACACCTTGACCATTGAGGCGCTTAATTTCTTTAACGCGTTGTATGGTAAGTGGGTAATGTTTAGAATTATTTGGTAGGATGTACCACATTAAATTTTTGAAAATATCTTTTTTAATGAGGTGTGCAGTTCCCATTGCAGTATCTAATGAATCTGCGTAATCAGGGAAGTTTTGGAGTGCATCTAGGTAGGTGTCAAGTTCAAAATTCAAACAACATTTTAATCGACCGCACTGCCCACTTAATTTGGTTTGGTTGATTGATAAATTTTGGTAACGCGCCGCAGTGGTGTTTACACTTTTGAAATCGTGTAACCAGGTGCTACAACAAAGTTCTCTACCACAAGATCCAATGCCACCAAGCTTTGCAGCTTCTTGTCGAATACCAATTTGACGCATTTCCACTTTAAATTTAAAGTCTGTGGCGTACATTTTTATGAGTTCTCTAAAATCTACACGGTCATCTGCGGTATAAAAGAAAGTTGCTTTTTTACCATCGGCCTGAATTTCAACTTCGCTTAATTTCATTTGTAATTTAAGCTCCATGGCCATGGCTCTACTTCTGGCTAAAATATCTTTTTCGCGTCCTTTGCTAATATGAAAAGCTTCGATATCTCTTTCGGTGGAGCGGCGAATAATTTTTTTAATTTCTGGGCTGTTTTCGTCAAGCTTATTTTTTTTAAGCTGCATGCGCACGAGTTCTCCGGTGAGGCTTACTTCACCCACGTCAAAACCACTCACACCTTCTAGTGTAACATAGTCACCTTTTTCAAAAAATTGAAGGGTAGCGTTTCTAAAATATTCTTTGCGGCTGCCTTGTTTAAAGCTTACTTCAACAATTTTGCAGCTGCTTTCGGGGTCGCTAAAAGGAAGGTTTAAAAGCCAATCGTGTACGTTTAATCGGTTACATCCACCTGTGCTACAGCCGCCATTACTTTGGCAGCCATTCGGTTTACCTGTTCCACAAGATCCACAGCCCATATTATGTAGTTATACTATTAGTTAATAAGTGCTTGATAAACAATGATTTGTAGTTTAAAAAGCGGTGTGTAGGGAGGTCATATCCCTACTAATCATTCAAAATTAAGGTTTTGTTTTGAATGATGTGGTAGAGTTTAAGGGTAAGGGCCTGAAATAGCATTTTCCCGTTGGCGTTGCGCTCTATATAATAGGAAGCTTTATCGAGTTCTTCTATAATGGCCTGTTGCTGGCTCACCGATGCAATTTTATTGAGCCTGATGGCAAAGTCTTTTTCTTGATCCCCCATTTTAACCTGATCGGCACCGTGTATTTTAATGCGGATACTCATTTGCAGCAGGTGGTTAAAGTAGCGTAAAAACTGTTTTTGTTTTTCTCTGCCCAGTTTAGCTGCTTCCTCAGTGAATTTTACTTGTGCAATGGGTCCGCCTTTTAAAGTGGCATTGAGCCACTCTCTTAAATAAGAGTGCCAATCTTCTTCGGAGTGTTGCAAAAGTTGAAGTGCTTCGCGGTAATTGCCTTCTGCAATGCCGGCAATTTGACTCGCTGTTTCTTTACTCGCTTTAGCTCTTTCAAACAAGGCATCTTCTACTTCTTCATTGGAAAGTAACGGAACTTTTATGAGTTGACACCTACTTAATAGCGTTGGTAAAATTTGCTCCTCACTTTCTGCTACTAAAATAAATAAAGTATTAGGTGGTGGTTCTTCTATAAGCTTGAGTAATTTATTCCCTTCTTTACCGAGGTATTCTGGCATCCATAGCACGAGTACTTTATACGCACTTTCAAAACTTTTTAAACTGAGTTTATGGATGATTTCGTTGCACTCTTCTGCGGTAATATTTCCTTGTTTATTTTCGGCGCCAATAAATTGTAACCAGTCATAAATATTGCCATATGGAAACTGAGAATAAAAATCTCTCCAATCAGCAATATAATCGGCACTTACTGGTTTTTCACCAGGTTTTTTTGAAATAACTGGATATGAAAAATGTAAATCGGGGTGTAATAATTTTGCGGCTCTCAAATAAGAAGGATCTTCTGCTAAATCTTGGGGAGATTTGTAAGCAGGTCCTGATTCAATAGCTGTGAAGCCGCCAAATAAATCGGCAACGGGCTCGCTAGCTGCTGGTTGGCTTACAACAAATTGTGCAAAGTTTATCGCAAGTGGAAGTGCGCCTGATCCTTCTTTACCTAAAAATAACAGGGCATGGCTTAAGCGGTTTTGCTGCACCATGTCTATTAAGTGCGTCTTTACAGACGCTTGTCCTATAATGTCTTTGAATACCAATGTGTGGGCCTTAGTAGCGTTTATAGTTTACCCGTAATTTCTGGGCTATCGGGTTTGGTGCTGCTTGGAAAATAAGCAATCATTTTACCGTTTTCATCTAGTAAAAATTTATTGAAATTCCATTTAATGGTTGCATCTAATACACCATTTTCTTTTTTCTGTGTAAGCCATTTATAAATTGGTGCAGCGTCGGTACCGGTTACACTTAGTTTACTTGCTAATGGAAATTTTACACCAAATCTAGCTTTGCAAAATGCTTTAATTTCTGCATCGGTACCAGGCTCCTGTCCACCAAAATTATTGGCAGGAAAACCTACTACTACTAATTTGTCTTTGTAGGTATCTGCTAATTTTTGAAGTGCTTCATACTGAGGGGTGTATCCACACTCTGACGCCGTGTTCACTACTAAAATTTTCTTTCCTTTAAATTTCGAAAAATCAATAACACCACCATCAATTGATTTAATGGTAAACTTGTGGATACTATTGCTTGGTGGAGGTGTAAAAGATTGTAACATAAATAAGAGTGCTATTAAGATGAGATTTTTCATGGTGTTTTATTGAGTTTGTTGAATTACCATAACAATGGCATGCTTTATTTGTTGAATGTAACTGCAATTTCCGAAAAAATACGCAGCCTAACTATTTTAATGGATAAGCGGCCGCTGCTACACTAACCCTTGCACCTTCAATTGTTAATAAGGTTTTGCCACAGGCTTCAATGGTGGCACCTGTTGTAATCACATCATCAACTAATAAGAGGTGTTTGCCTTTTATAGATGCGGAGTCTTGTATGGTAAATGCGTTTTCTATATTGTCCCAGCGCTCTGCCCTAGTTTGTTTGGTTTGTGTAGGGGTATGCTTGGTTCTAGCAATGGCGCCGGTAAGCACCGGTTTGTGCCAGACCTGACCAATGCCCTCACATATAATTGCCGCCTGATTAAAGCCCCTTTTAGAGAGTGCCTGTGGGTGCAGTGGTACAGGAATTAGGGCGTCAATGCTGGCAAACCGCTCCGAAGCTGCTAGTAAGGCCCCCATTTGCTTTCCTATAAATAGGCCCACTTCTTTGTTGGACTTATACTTTAGCTGAAAAAGTAAGGCTTGAAGGGCCGAATTTTTGTGAAAGTACCAGGCAGCTGCCCCAGCGTTAATGGGGAGCCTACCGTAAAATATTTTTTCGATGGGGTTGCCTGCTGCCTCAAAAAAGTGGGTTTCGGGTAGGTTTTGGCTGCACCGGCCACAAATATTGGCTCCAAAGAGCTTTAGGGGCCTACCACAGGCAGGGCAGTTTTTAGGGAAATAGAGCCAAAAAACAGGGTCTATCCAACTAGATAGTTTGGGTAAAAAAGAAGTTTGCATTTAACCAACTTAACTTCAATAAATTAGAAGCAATAAAAATAAACCGCAGAAATATTTTTATGCGTGTTTATTGTTGCTAAAAAAGCTGTTGGTATACTTCATCCACTCTACTTAATGCCAATACTTGAATACTATATGCTTTTGGATTGAAGCTCTTTTTATTATAGCTCGACACAATAATTTTTTCAAATCCCAGTTTCTGCGCTTCTGCAATTCTTTGCTCAATTCTATTTACGGCTCTAATTTCTCCATTGAGTCCTACTTCACCAGCAAAACAGATATGATGAGGTAGTGGAACGTCTTCATAAGACGATAGTAGGGCGCAAATGATGGCAAGGTCGGTGGAAGGGTCTTCAATTTTTATACCCCCTGCAATGTTTACAAAAACATCCTTCATCCCAAATTGAAAGCCCCCTCTTTTTTCTAAAACGGCTAGTAATAGTTGTAATCTACGAAGGTCAAATCCGGTTACGGTTCTTTGCGGCGTTCCATACACACTTTGAGTAACGAGTGCCTGTACTTCTAATAATAATGGACGGGCACCTTCAAGTGTTGCAGCGATGGCAGAACCACTTAAACTATCTTCTCTTTGTGCAATTAAAATTTCGGAAGGATTCGAAACAACACGCATGCCTTCCCCGGTCATTTCATAAATTCCAAGTTCTGCTGTGCTACCAAATCTATTTTTTAGTGTACGGAGTATTCGGTAGGCGTAATGTCTATCTCCTTCAAATTGTAAGACCGTATCTACCATATGCTCTAATACCTTAGGACCCGCTATGGCGCCGTCTTTGGTGATATGGCCAATTAAAAACACAGGGGTATTTGTTTGCTTCGCAAACTTCTGAAATTCCGCTGCACATTCTCTGATTTGAGAAACAGATCCAGCAGCAGAATCAATTAAATTTGATTGGAGTGTTTGAATCGAATCAACAATAACAAGTGTTGGTTTTAACTTTTTTATTTCAGCAAAAATGGTAGACGTGTTGGTTTCGGTGAGTAGGTAAAAATTGTTGTTGGGAATTTTAAGTCGATCTGCGCGCATTTTGATTTGTTGCTCACTTTCCTCTCCACTAATGTATAAAACAACCTGATCGGTGGCTTGCAAGCCATTTTGTAAAAACAAGGTACTTTTTCCAATGCCGGGCTCTCCTGCAACCAGTACAATGCTACCCATTACGATGCCACCACCTAATACGCGGTTAAGCTCCGGATCTTTGGATACAATTCTTTTTTCTTCTGATGTTTTTACTTCATCGAGTGCAATTATTTTTGAATTGCGCTTTTGTTCGTGGTAAGAATCCCAATTTTGATCCTTCTGAATTCCCTTATCAATAATTTCTTCCGAAAAAGTATTCCACTCCGCACAACTTGGACATTTTCCAATCCATTTTGCACTTTCATAACCACAATTACTACAGAAAAAAGCAGATTTTATTTTACTCATTGCATAAAGATATTTCAGAAAATTTAGAATCGCTCGAATGAAAAAATAACTATTGTTCGTATTGTAAAAAAAGGAGGGAAAAACTCAAATTTAGGCGAAAAAATGCGTTCGAAAAAAAGCGATAAATCTGCTGAAACGCAGTGGTAGTAGGCATGTAAAAGGGCCAGCATTGCTACTGGCCCTTATTACTTACTAACCCATTAAATTCTACTGCTAAGGTACAATAATGGAGCAGACGGCAAAATATTTTTTGAGATTTACGGGAAATTTAATCTACGATTTTCTTCGTAATAAGCCCCCCGACCTGACAATGAGTCCCAGTCCCGTCCGACAGTTTGGCGGAGGGTGTTTTTGGGGTATTTTTTACCTGTTTTTTGATAAAAAAAAGGCCAAATTGGCCTTTTTAAAAGTTATTGTAAAGCGAGGGGTGGGAAAAATAATTCGTATTAATAAATTTATTAATGTTTAAAATTATTTTTACAAGGCCCCGATTTAAAACTTGATTTCTTCCTCCTGGGCGTCAAAAAACCTGAATTCGGTAAGGTGGTAGTTGGTGTTTTCCGCCAAACTGAGCTTTATCCCATGCTTTTTACGGAGTTTGCTTAGTTTATTGGTAAAAATCCCCTTGGTTAAATATGCCGCAATGATGGGGTGTACCACCAATTGGAGCTTTTTATGGGCATGAGAGGCCAAATAAACCAGCTTATTTTCAATTTCATCTTCTAATAGTAGTGCAGAGGTCATTTTTCCGCTTCCATTACAAGCGGTACAATTTTCAGATGTATTGATATTCACCTCTGGACGCATTCTCTGACGCGTTACCTGCAATAGTCCAAATTTAGAAATAGGAAGTACCGAATGTTTGGCACGATCTGCTTTCATAAAAGTATCCATGGCTTCCTGCACTTTTCTTTTATTGTCAGGAAGTTTCATGTCAATAAAATCAATCACAATAATGCCACCAATATCTCTAAGTCGTAATTGTCTTGAAATTTCTTCTGCCGCTTCTAAATTTGTTTCTAATGCATTTTCTTCTTGGCTATTGCTCACGCTCTTATAACCACTATTTACGTCAATAACATGTAGTGCTTCGGTGTGTTCAATAATTAAATAGGCACCACTAGGTAAGTTAACGGTTTTGCCAAAAGAAGCTTTTACTTGTTTGGTTACACCAAAATGATCAAAAATAGGAAGACCATCTTTGTACTGTGTTACGATATCTGTTTTATCAGGCGCAATGCGCTGAATGTAACGCTGTGTTACTTCGTGAAGTGCTTTGTCATTAACAACAATTCTATTAAAATCGGCACTCAGTAAATCCCTTAAAATACTTGTTGTTTTTGTTTCTTCACTTAATATGCGCACAGGTGCAGCAGCGCCTTTTAAATTGGCTTGTATCGTTTTCCATGTTTCAACAAGTGATAACATGTCTTGGTGTAATTCTGCTGTGGATTTTCCCTCGGCAGCCGTACGTACAATCACGCCAAAATTTTTAGGCCTAATGGCTTCTACAATTTTGTGTAATCTTTTTCTTTCTTCCGACGAATGTATTTTTTTAGAGACCGCTACAATTTCATTAAAAGGCGTCACCACAACAAATCTTCCAGGTAATGAAAGTTCGCAACTTAAACGAGGTCCTTTTGCTGCAATGGGTTCTTTTAAAATTTGAACGAGCACGTTTGGCTTACCATTTAATACTTCGTTTATTTTTCCTGTTTTGATAATTTCAGGCTCCGATTGAAAGCGCGCAAAATCAAATCCATGCTCACTCTTATCAGACATGGCGGCCTGTGTATATTTTATAATGGACTTTGCATAAGGGCTTAAATCGGAGTAATGTAAAAAGGCGTCTTTCTCAAAACCAACGTCTACAAATGCAGCATTGAGTCCGGGAATTAATTTTTTTACTTTACCGAGGTAAAGGTCACCTACTGCAAAATTTGCATCGGTATTTTCGTTGTGTAGCTCTACTAGTTTTTTGTCTTCTAATAAAGCAATTTCCACACCCGTGGGCGTAGCGTTTATAATAAGTTCTTTGTTCAAAATGAGCAACTTTTAAATACAAAATCACCTGCCCTAGGGGCGGCGTATGCATACAACCATATCTTAACAATCATAGCCCTATCAAGGAAGGAAATAGGAAAAGTTGCAGAAAAGGAAATAAGGGGCTAGATACAGATAAGTGTTAAACACGCCCTACTGATTAAATAGGGCGTGTTTGTATAAGTCAGTAAAGAATCTACAATTACTTGTTCTTCTTTTTGTGACGATTCTTTCTTAGGCGTTTCTTACGTTTGTGTGTCGCAATTTTATGACGCTTTCTCTTCTTACCACAAGGCATACAGGGAGTAATTTTATTTGTTAATAATAATTTATTTTTTCAATTCCGCAATTCTCTTAGCGATTGCTTCTTTTGCTTCGGGCACTTTAACTTTTTTAGCTGCAAGTGTATACCACTTTACTGCGTTAGGTTTGTCATTATGCATCTCGTAACATTCTGCTAAATGAAATATGGCTTCCAGGTTTTCTGGATCTTTATTTACAATTAGTAAGAAGCGCTCAATGGCTTTATCTAACTGCCCACTTTTTTTACCACCCAATGCCAAAATCATTTGAGCATATAGGTTGTTTGGATTTTTTTGAACAATGTTTCTGATGGGTAAAATACCCTCCATTGGATTGTTGGAAATGTTTCCAAATATGTAGCAAGCACCCAAACCAATTTTACTAGAATCGTTGTTTGGATTGATAACTAAAGCTTTCTCTAAAAGATCTTTTGCTTGTTCTGCCAACCAGTGTTGCATGGCTGGGTCACCTTCCGTAACTAGGTTGTCTATATACAGTTGGGCGGCAAAGGTGAGGCTTTTTTCTAAATTTTCCAATTTAGC
>CANHHX010000031.1 GCA_947461125.1 Bacteroidota bacterium
AATTTGAACAAATGGACACTTCAAAAATGATTAAAGCATATTGCCTTAAGACAAAAGAAAAAAACGTTCCAATGCAAGACGCAGTAGTTACTAAAACTGCTCGTGGTGGATACATGGCTGCTGGTCATGACGGCAAAGGAAATAAAATGGCTGCTATCTTAGGTGAAGCAAAAGCTTTACAAGCAATTGCTGATGGCGTTGCTACAAAAGGATTCTAGTTTAGATTTTTCTATCATAGAAAATATAATTAAACCTGCCTTCTGGCGGGTTTTTTTATGCCTGCTCAGAAGCGTCTGTTGCGGCCGCAGTATCATCGACAGCGGCGGCAACATAATCAACAGCTGGCGGAATTACACCCTTATGCATGAGCGTTAAAAAGCGGAGTATCGATTCCATATCATTTACTTGATCTACTACCAACATAAATAATTTGCCTACTTGTTTAAGGCGCGCTTTGTTGGTGCCCGTTTGTAAATAGTCGAGTACTTTTTTAAATAGTTCCGATTCAAAATACGGAGAGTCGGGTCTATTAATAAAATAACAGCGTAGTGTATTTTCTTTTAAGGTCATTTTTTCGAAACCTAAATCTACTGCAAGCCAGCGGCACTGCACCGTTGTAAACAAATCGGTAACCTGCGGTGGTAGTGCACCAAAGCGGTCTACGAGTTCTTTATTGAATTCGTCAAGATCCGTATCTGTTTCACAATTATCTAGGCGGGTATATAAACTTAAACGCTCTGCAATACTTTCTACATAAGAATCTGGAATTAATATTTCCAAATCAGTATCGATAGTACAATCTTTTACAAAATCGTCCTGCTTACTAATTTCTTCTTTAAATAAATCTTTAAAGGCACTGCGTTTTAATTCGCGCACGGCTTCTTCTAAAATTTTCTGGTACATTTCAAAACCTATTTCGGCCATAAAGCCACTCTGGTCTCCACCGAGTAAATTACCAGCACCGCGTATATCTAAATCGCGCATCGCAATTTGAAATCCACTGCCTAAATCGGTAAACTGTTCTAGCGTTTGTAAACGCTTACGAGAATCGGAAGGGAGCGTACTCATAGGAGGCGCGAGTAAATAACAAAACGCTTTTTTATTGCTACGCCCTACACGACCGCGGAGCTGGTGTAAATCCGATAAACCAAAATGATGCGCGTTGTTTACAATAATGGTATTGACGTTTGGAATGTCTACCCCACTCTCTACAATATTGGTACAAACAAGTACGTCGTATTTTTTGTCAATAAAATCCAAAATGCGTTCTTCTAATTCATGCCCTTCTAACTGACCATGCGCAAAGCCAATACTTAAATCGGGGCAGAGGCCCTGAATAAGCGCACACATTTCGGAGAGGCCTTGCACCCTGTTATGAATAAAAAACACCTGGCCACCACGCTCTGTTTCGTAATAGATAGCGTCTCTTATGAAATCGTCATTAAAAACCTGCACTTCCGTTTGAATGGGCTGTCTATTGGGTGGTGGCGTATTGATAATACTTAAATCTCGGGCACCCATTAAACTAAACTGAAGGGTACGCGGAATAGGCGTGGCCGTAAGCGTTAAACAGTCTACACTTGTTTTTAAGGTCTTTAATTTTTCTTTATGGCCTACCCCAAATTTTTGTTCTTCATCAATAATCATAACACCGAGGTCTTTAAACTTAACCTCTTTGCCTAAAATGCCATGGGTACCAATAATGATATCAATTTTTCCTTCCGCTAATTTTTGCAGGGTTTCCTTTTTTTCTTTTGCCGATTTAAATCGGTTGATAAAATCCACGGTAACCGGAAAATCGGAAAGTCTTTCTTTAAAGGTTTTATAGTGCTGAAACGCTAATATAGTTGTAGGCACAAGTACGGCGGCCTGCTTACCATCCACCACCGACTTAAACGCTGCACGTACCGCCACTTCTGTTTTACCAAAGCCCACATCACCGCATACCAGCCTATCCATAGGTGATGTAGATTCCATATCGCGCTTAACATCCTGCGTGGCTTTGTACTGATCGGGCGTGTCTTCGTAAATAAAAGAAGCTTCAAGTTCTGTTTGCAAATAATTATCGGGCGCATGCGCAAAACCTACTTGTGATTTACGCGCCGCGTATAATTTAATCAAATCAAAAGCCACTTCTTTAACCTTTGCTTTTGTTTTTTCTTTGAGCTTGGCCCACACATCGGAACCGAGCTTATTTATTTTAGGCATCGTGCCCTCTTTACCCGTATACTTAGATATTTTATGAAGCGAATTAATATTTACATATAAAATATCACCCTCTTTATAAATGATGCGCACCGCTTCTTGGGTTTTACCATTCACTTCAATTTTTTGAAGCCCAGAGTAGGTACCCACACCATGATCGATATGTGTTACATAATCGCCAGGTTGCAAGTCCCGTAGGGTTTTGAGCGTAATGGCTTTATTTTTATTATAGGCCTGCTTAACCTTGTATTTATGGTAGCGCTGAAAAATTTGATGATCGGTGTAACAAACAATTTTTAAATCGTTGTCTATAAATCCTTCATGAATACTGGTTGGAACCGGAACAAAATTAATTTCTGTTTTGAGGTCTACAAAAATGCTGTGTAAACGCTCTAATTGTTTTACTTGCTCTGCAAAAATATACAACGAATAGCCAGCGCCTTCGTGCGCTTTTAAATCTTTGATGAGTAAATCAAACTGTCTATTAAATGAAGGCTGCGGTTTGGTATGACACTCAATTTCAAGTGTTGCGCTACCAGCGTGCATGCCAAACTCAATGTGGTGGCGGCCCGCCAGGGACGCCATAATCTCACCAGAAGTAATAAAATCATTAAGTGTAACGTCTTGCATGACACGTGTATCGTCTTCGTCGTCACTATTTTGCATGCGGTATCCGCTATCGAGTAACGATACAAAACCTTCGAGGTCTTCGTATTGCTGGTCTACTTTTTCCAGCGTAAATGAAAGGTCTTTGGTCCATACTACCGTGTTCTCTTTTAAGAATTCAAAGAGTGATACTTTTTCGCCGGTGGTAAATTGTGTTTCTACATTGGGGATGATATTTACCTGCAACAATTTGCGTTCGGAGAGCTGTGTTTCGGGATCAAAAATTCGAATAGAGTCTACTTCGTTTCCAAAAAGCTCAACACGGTACGGCTTTTCGTTACCAAAAGAATAGATATCTAAAATACCGCCTCTAATGGCAAACTGTCCGGGCTCGTACACAAAATCAGAACGCTTGAAACCATACATCACAAAGAGTTCTAGCAAACTCTCTACATTAATGGTGTCATTGGTTTTGATAGAAATAATATTGGACTTGAGGGTTTCCGAAAGCACTACTTTTTCAAAAATAGCTTCGGGATAAGTGACCAACATTTTTTTATTACCCCCCGCCGCTAACTTCGTTAGCGCCTCGGTCCGGAGCATCACATGAGAACTGTTTAACAATTTAAAGTTCTTCCTGTTTTTGAATGACGAAGGAAAATAAAACACATCGAGTGCCTTGGAAATATTTTCGAGTGTGTTGTGGAAGTATGCCGCTTCTTCTGCGTCTTGGAGAATTACAATATGGTTGAGCGTATCTGTTTGTGCGTGCGCAAAAACACTGGCCACAAAAAATTCGGCACTGCTACCTTGTACGTTTTTTAAAAAGATTTTTTGGGGTTCGGGCAATAGAAGGCTGCTCACCAATTGATTGAGGTGGGGGGCATTATTAAACTGCGCTAGCAACACATCCAAATTCATAACGACTTCTCCGGCGCAAAGATAACGAAACGGCACCCAAAGTCATAAGACTGCCCAAATTAAACGCCGCAATCGAAGATCCCAAAATAGCAGCGCCAAATTAAAGCGCATCAAACAAAACGGCGCTTAATTAGTAATTCGCGTCGGTATTTACGGTTATTTGAAGACGCGTTTGCTTGCCAACCTCCACCCTGCACAACCCAATATTATTTTTCTCGTCAAATTGGTTGGCAAAAAAGGCACCGCCTTTTAGTACAAAAACCGAGTAAGTGCCCGCCGGAAGTTCGGCGCTAAACTGCCCGGACTCGTTGGTGTCCAGTTTTTGTACCAAACGCGTATTCACCATAGAAAATAGTGGACTGGTTCCAATTTGTTGAACCTTACTAATATGGGTAGAATCATAAATATAAACAGTGGTCTTTAACGGCTTTGGCGTGGGCATGGGCGCACCAACCATTGGCATTTGGTTGCCCGTAATTTCAGTGACTTCCCCCACAATACCTTGTGCAATTTGAGTAGCCTGGGAAGTTGCAACCTTTGGGGTGCTCGACGCTTTTGGGGTCTTGCAAGTAATCCCCAAAAAAATGAGGGTAAATACGTAAAAAAGAACTTGTTTCATAAAGCAAAGTTAAAGGGTAATTAAGTATTTTTAATTCAGTATAAAAGCCCCCGTGGCATTAATGTGAAGATATATGAAAACACTTAGTTTAATTAGAAGCATTCGTTTTTTTGTGACATTGTTTTTCTGTGCATTTTTTACAACCTTAACATTTGCACAAATAAAAACCGAGCCAGCCATACTTGATCGAACTGCAAAAGCTTTAAAAATTGCAGACAACGAAAATTATATCAAAGCATTATCACTTGCCAAACAAAAAGGATGGGCGTTAACTTTTACCGACAATGAAGGTAATGTAGGAAAGCTAGTGGGCGTTGACGCTTTTAATTTACCTAAATATTTTATCGCACATAACAATGCTATTGCTGCCAATACAACAAGGGCCAATCAATTATGGCCAGGGGGATCATCGGGGCTCAATTTATCCGGATCTTCTAACGCGGTAAAAAATAAATTAGGCGTTTGGGATGGTGGCAAAATTTTAAATACCCACGTAGAACTAGTTAATCGAGTTACGCAAAAAGACAATTCGGCTGTCCTATCAGATCATGGAACGCACGTAACAGGTACCATGATTGCAAGTGGTGTAAACCCAAGCGCAAAAGGAATGGCTTATGGTATACAAGGTATTATTGCTTATGATTTTAGTGGCGATAAACCTGAAATTGCCACAGAAGCAACGAACCTATTAATCTCCAATCACTCCTACGGCATTATTAGTGGATGGAATTATAACTCTTCTCAAACTAGATGGGAATTCCACGGTAGATCCACAGACAGTGAAGATTATAAATTTGGATACTACAGCAACGATGCACAACTCCTTGATTCTATTACTTACAATGCGCCCTATTACCTCTATGTAAAATCGGCGGGTAATAGTAGAAATCAAAATGGACCTGCTGTTGGACAACCTTATTTTAGATACAATGCAAGTAACACTATGGCCTCTGCTGGTAATAGACCGGATGGTATTAGTAGCAATGACGGTTTTGGAATTGTTTCTTGGGAAGGTAATGCAAAAAATATTTTAACAGTGGGTGCCGTTAATGGCATTTCATCTATTTACAGTAGACCCGAAGACGTGGTGATGAGTAATTTTAGTGCATGGGGCCCCACCGATGACGGTCGAATCAAACCAGATGTAGTGGCGCATGGCGTAGGACTTTTATCAAGTGTTTCCTCATCAAATACCAGCTATTCAAGCTTAAGTGGCACTTCCATGTCGTCACCCAATGCATCAGGCTCTCTTTTGTTATTACAAGAATTATATGCCCGTTTAAAAAATGGTGAATTTTTAAGAGCTGCCACAATAAAAGGTCTAGCCATTCATACCGCTAGTGAAGCAGGTAGCGCTCCAGGGCCGGATTATAAATTTGGGTTTGGATTATTAAACGTAGAAAAAGCAGCATCTGTTATTTCTGCTTCCGTGGCCAATAACAATAGTGCGAGTAGCGAGCATTTAATGTTTGAAAATGTATTTAGTGCTACTACCACCACTTTTTCAACCAACGTAATTGCTTCTGGTAAAGGACAATTAAGGGCTACTATTTCTTGGACAGATCCAAGAGGAAATGTAGAAACTGTAAACGTATTAAATGACCCTACTCCAAAGCTTATAAATGATTTAGACATTCGCATAACCACAAACAATGGCGCCAAAATTTTTAGACCTTGGGTGTTAAATCCTCTTAGCCCAAGTAGCGACCCTTCACCAGGTGATAACGTACTTGACAACGTAGAAGTGGTGGATGTAGATAGCACCATTCCTGGTCAATCTTATACCGTTACTGTGAGTTATAAAAACTCATTACAAAGAGGCGCACAAGCCTATTCGTTACTTGTAAGTGGTGTGGGCGGAACACCTTACTGCGCATCAGCACCCTCTTCAAATACAGGGGGTAAAATTGATAGCGTAAGTTTTAGAAACATTCGTTATTCAAATCCAACAGGTGGCACTACCTACACAGACAATACCAAAATGGTAGCGCAAATAGAACCATTACAAACCGTTCCATTTTATGTTCGTGTAAGTAGTTCTGATGCCACCAACAATAATAAAATTGGAAAAATATTTATCGACTACAATAACAATGGATCCTTTACCGATGGCAACGAACTAGTTGCCACTAGTGGCAACCTGGCAAATGCAGCTGCATTCACTGGTAATATAGCAATCCCTAACACGGTAACAATTGGTAATATTTTAAGAATGCGCATTGTACTACAAGAAACATCCAATGCTGCGGAGGTGAATGCATGCGGATCGTATTCAAGGGGGGAAACACAAGATTACCGTCTATTAGTGATCAATCCATCTAACGATGTATCTGTAAACAGTATTTCCAGTCCAGGAACATTGGAGTGCGCCGATAGTACACAATATTTAACGGTGCAACTTAGAAACAATGGTACATTAAACGCCGATAGTGTAAGTATTACCGCCGTTATCAAAGAAGGAAATACAGTTATAGCTACCATTAATGCACCATATCCAGGAACCATTCCAAGTCAAACAAATGTAGGCCTTACCCTTCAAAGACCATTTTTAACAAAACCTAACACTACCTATAATATAGCAGTGTCAGTTAATTTTGCCGCGGATCAAAATCCTAGCAATAACTCTATTGTTAATGATGTAACTATCAATAATAAATCTGGAACACCCGATGCAGTTGCTACCATTTGCGGAGCGAATGCCATTTTAAAAGTGAACAATCCAGAAGCTAGCGCAAATTATTTTTGGTATAACAGTGCCTCAAGCATAACACCTATCGGTGGTGGCTCAACATTAAATACAAATACTATTCCTGCCAATAAAACGTATTTTGTGGGAAGAGAAATTAAATCCACAGTTGGCCTACCCAATAAAATGGTACACCCAGATGGTGGATACAATAGCTTTAGTGGAAACTTTGTACGTATCAACAATACAGTTCCTGTAATCATTGAAAGTGCTAGACTATACATTGGAAATTCTGGAACAGTACAAGTAATGCTTGCCGATTTAGGAACGCTAAATCCAAATGGTAGCTACACGTACTTCCCATTAAGCAGCGTTACCTTTAATGTAACGGCTACAAATCCTACCCCTGCAGGAGGTGCTGTAACAGGAAATCCAGTAGGTGATACCGGCGCCATTTACCAACTAAATCTACCAGTAAATACACCAGGCGATCACGTACTGATAGTAACATGCTCAAACGGTGCAACTATTTTTAGAAATAATAATATGGTAGGTGTCACTTATCCGATGGCAGTGCCAGGTGTATTTAGCATCACAGGAAATAGCGTTAACTGGGGTTCTACCAACGATCCAAATCCATTCTATTATTTCTTCTACAACATGAAAATTAGAACACAAGCAGGTTGTATGAGCGATAGGGCAAGCATTGTGGCCACGAGCGTTGTAGCACCAACTATTACCAAAGTTGCCGATTCACTTGCTAGTAGCGCAACATCCGGCAACCAGTGGTTCTTCAATGACACTCCTATTGCAGGTGAAACAGGACAAAAAACCAAGTTAAGACAATCGGGTGCTTACAAGGTTGTGGTAACAGATGCAACTGGTTGTTCGCAAACCTCTAATATCATCAACCACGTAGTAACTGCTTTACCACCAGAAGTAGTAGCCAAAGAAATTAATCTAACCGTATCGCCTAATCCTAATAATGGTAAATTCCAATTACGTTTTGAAGTTAAAAATAGGGCGCCATTAAACATTGATATTTTAACCTCTAGTGGCCAGAAGGTCTTTACTGAGTCGACACCAAATTTCAACGGGGTATACAGTAAAGAAATCAATATTGGAAAACCAAGCGCTGCGTATTATTTGTTAAAAATTGAGCACAATAAAAAAACATACACTCAAAAAGTAATTATCCTAGACTAGTTAGGAGTGTCTAGCGTACCTTTATGGTATGAAAAAGATTTACCTTCTGATATTTACAATTGCTGCTTGCGTAACAACAAGCAGCAATTCTTTTGCTCAAAAAAATGATAAAAGAACGGGGTTCTTAAAAGATAGCACAACGCAAATGCCCATCGTACTTGCAAGTGTTACCAACTTAACCACCCGCGAAACAGTCATGACTAGCGGTGTTGGTAAATTTTCAATTGCTGTAAAGCCCAATGAAATATTATCTTTTGCAGCAGTTGGGTATTATTTTGATACACTAACGGTTCATTCAGAAAATAATACAGCCATCATCGCTGCATTTTTAAAACCACTCGGTGCCTATTTAGGAAACGTTACAGTGAGTAGCAAAGGGCTAAATAGATATCAATTAGATAGTATTGAACGCCGCAAAGAATTTTTACAAGGCATTGCGGGCTATATGATACCTGCTGTTGCCAAAGCAAATTCTGGGGCAGGCATCGCACTAAATATTGACCGTTTTTCTAGAAATGAAAAAAAGAAAAGAAGGGCTTATACATTTTATGAAGACAACGAAAATGAAGCTTATATCAATTACCGATTTACGCCGGAACTAGTTGCTTCTCTTACTGGATTTAAAAACGATGAGCTGCAAACATTTATGCAAACCTACAGGCCTTCTACATCATGGTTACGCACAAATACTAGCAGAGAAGATTTAGTATATTATATCAACGCGCAATTAAAAAATTACAAGCCTACTCGTAACGAAGTGCGTTAATTGGATTGAGTTTAGCGGCTTTCATGGCAGGATAAATTCCAGCGCCAAGGCCCACAACGGTACAAATAACAATACCCGTAATTACCCAACCCCATGGAATAATAAATCCGGTATTAAGGTAAATTGCAAAAATATTTCCAACACCAACACCGAGTAAAATTCCAAAAAAAGCTCCGAGCAAACTAATAATCACACTCTCAAACAAAAACTGCTGACGTACATTTTTACTTTTACCGCCAATGGCTTTGATAAGACCCACTTCTTTGGTTCTTTCGTTTACAGCTACAAGCATAATATTCATTAATCCTATTGCAGCCCCAATTAGTGTAATAAGTCCAATAGCACCCGCAGAGCCTGTGATGCTACTTAAAAAGCCAATAAACATTTCGGCAAACTTGTCGCTTTTTTCAATCACAAAATTATCTGTTTCGGTAGGCATTAATTTTCTGATGGATCTAAAATAAGCAGTAGCCTGGCCCGCAGCAGGATCAATTTCTTTAACATTGGCAACCATAACACCCATCAAGTAAGAATTACTTGCATTGGCATACTTTCTAATATTATTATATGTGGTAATGATAACATCGTCTTGACGCATCATGGCACTAGAACCCTTTGCTTTTAATAGACCTACTACACGGTATGGCGCACCACTTACCCGCACAATTTTATCTAGGCACCTTTCTGGCTTGTCGCCAAATAAGGTAACCGCTACTGCATTCCCTAAAATACAAACGTTACGACCACTTTGTAAATCCTGTTCATTTAAATTTCTTCCCTGAATTAAGGTGTAACCACTCACCGCTAAATAATTTTCATCACCCCCCATCAGGGTAATTTGCGGATTGGTTTTTTTATCTTGGTAATGAATTTCTTGACCACCCGGACCTCTTCTATAAATACTTACAAAAGCATTTGGAAAGCTGTACGTTTTTTTAAAAAACTCAGCATCTTCTTTACGAATAGGTTTATCTAAATTTGATTTCTTTTCTTTTTGACCACGCACCGATTTTGCTACATCAGAATTATTACCTCCCATTCTTACCCTCGAATTTTTATACCTAATATTAAAGGCATTGGTACCCATCGACGAAAAGCTTTCTTTTAAGCTCTGGTTCATGGCTTCGATAGCCGTAATAATTCCAATCAGTGCCATGATACCAAATGCAATAATAGCTACGGTAATACTCGTACGCAATTTATTGGCACGAACGGTGCGCCAAGCAAGTGATAAAGAATCTAAAGAAGTCATTCCTGCCATAATCGAAGCATTATAGCTGTAAAGATAGCACAGATTGAGCAGCCCCTAAACAGAGGGCGTCAAAAAAGTGAGGAGCGGTAACCAATCAATAAGTATGGTAAAATACTAAAAGTAAAGCCAGTTTAGAAGCGCAGAAGGCCAGATACCAAGTATTACAATTAAAGCAGCCACCCCAATCAATACGGCTTTAAAACCACCTGAAATAGGGAGGGTTTCCGGATCGCCGGCTTTAAAATACATGGCCTGAATCACTCTAAAGTAATAGTATACGCTTACGGCTGCTAAAAGCACGGCTACAATAATCAGCCAAAGTGCTCCACCTGCTTGTAAAGCACCTGCCAATACATAGTATTTAGCAAAGAAGCCGGCTGTTAAAGGAATACCAGCTAGCGATAACAAAGAAACGGTTGCTGCAAAAGCAAGTACTGGTTCTTTTTTAGCAAGCCCGTTAAATCCATCTAATGTATAATCCTGCAATTTAATGAGCACTGCAAAAATGCTAATGGTTGCTAAACTATACGCAGCCGCATACAATAACATCCCTTCTTTTGCAATTTCTGTATTATTGGCATAGAGTGCAAAAAGCATAAAGCCCGCTTGCGCAATACTTGAATATGCGAGCATACGTTTAACACTTTGCTGAAATACTGCTGTGATATTTCCAACTAATAAAGTGGTAACAATGGCAAAGTCAACAATAATATGCCAAGTAGGTCCAAGAACCATGTACTGGTTTTCAAATACGCGAATAAATGCAAGCATACCAGCAGCCTTTACAATCGTAGACATAAAGGATGTAAATACACTAGGTGCGCCATCATACACGTCGGGTGTCCAAAAATGAAAAGGAGCAGCCGATACTTTAAATGACATAGAAGCGAAAAGTAGTAAAACGCCAGCTACCAGTAAGTATGGTGGTTGTTGACCAGCAGTAATGATACCTCTTATTCCGGCATTTTGCACCATACCAAAATTACCAGTTGCACCATACATAAGCGCAATACCCATGAGCATTACACCAGTAGAAAAAGCACCCATTAAAAAATACTTCAGGGACGCTTCGTTACTTTTTAAATTTCTTTTATCAGAGCCTGTTAAAATATACAGCGGAATCGATAAAATTTCTACACCAATAAATAACATGAGTAGTCCATTAAATGAACTTAAAATAGCAACTCCACAAAGCACAAAAAAGATAAGTGCAAAATACTCTGCCACATTAACGCCTACTTCTGTAATGTCATCTCCGCTTAACAATAAATAAATAAAGGTGGCACCATAAGCAATACAGTTAAAAAACAAACCATAACGCTGGGTTACAATTAAATCGTGGGTATTGATATCAAATGAAAACAGATTGTACATTTCCATTAAATTGGCAGCCAGTAATACAAGCACGCCCACTGTTGCAATGTTTTTAATGATTGTTTTGTTGGTGGTAAAAATGCCACTAAACATCATCACAACTCCCAGTAAAGCCGATACAATAATTGCGTTCATAAGAAATTATTTTATAACGAGTAAAGCGTTAACAGAATCTTTGGTTAAATCAATGAGTGGTTGCGGGTATACACCTAGCGCAATAACAGCAACAACAATTACAATAAGTACCCATTTGCTGTAAGCGTTGATTTCAGTTGCATTAGCAGTGATAACAGATACTTCACCAAACAAAACCTTTTGTACCATTTGAAGCGTGTAAATAGCACCTAATATAATGCTCACACCTGCTGCTGCCGCAATCCAAATATTATATTGGAATAGTCCATTAAATAACAAGAATTCACCAATAAATGCATTGGTAAGTGGTAGTGCAATATTAGCAAAAGCTAGTACTACAAACAAGATAGCCATAGTTGGCGCTTTGGTAGCAAGTCCACCTAGCTCCGATAGTTTTCTAGTACCCAGTGTATTTTCAATTGCATTAGCAAGTATCCAAAGTCCTATCACATTGATACCGTGGTTAAACATTTGCACTTGCACACCTTGTAACCCCAGTGTGCCACCTGCAAAAATAGCAGCAGCCATGAGTCCAATATGCGCAATTGATGAATAAGCAATTAAACGCTTGATATCATCTTGCTGAATCGCAATTAGAGACGCGTAAATCATACCAATAACGGATAGTATAACAATTGGCATTGCAAATGCCGAAGAAGCAAACGGAAATAAAGGCAATACCCAACGTATCACTGCAAATAAACCCATTTTAACCATCACACCGCTTAGCACCATAGTAGTAGCTGTTGGTGCCTGCTCGTATGCATCTGGCTGCCAGGTATGCAAAGGGAAGATGGGCATTTTAATGGCGAAAGCAATAAAAAATAAAATGAAAGGTAAGGTTTCTTGACCCCGTAATAAATCAGTATTGGTAAATGAGGACCAAGCAAAACTTTGATCTTTGGTGTGCAGGTAAACAAATAAAATACCTACGAGCATTAATAAAGATCCCACAAAGGTGTAAATGAAAAACTTAAAAGTAACAGCGATTCTTTTTTCGCCACCCCATATAGAAGACAAAAAGTAAACAGGAATTAACGCAAGCTCCCAAAAGAAATAAAATAAAAGTGCATCCATTGAAATAAACACACCTATTAAGCCTGATTGAGCCAGTAACATTAATGCATAAAAAACACCTGGATTGCTGTAATTATTATTTCGTGTTGCAATAAAAATAAGCGGCATACTTATAGCTGTCAACAACACTAACATTTTAGACATACCATCTAACGCTACACTAAAGCTTGCTCCAATATTAGGCAACCAAGACGCTTCAAACTGATGCATAGAAGCTGGCATGGCATAAATACCAATAACAGCAGTTAGTAAAGTAATTACCGATGCTACTATTGCCCAGTTGCTTGCTGCTTTTTGTTCTTTAATAAAGAACCCTAAAATACCTGCAACCAGCGGAATAAAAAGTAATAAAACAGGAATCATATCTTTTATTTAACGTTAATAGAACGGTTAAAGGATCTACTAAAATATTTTATGAATAAAACGCATAATGGTTGTGTCATTAAACCAAATAATAATAAAGAGCACAAGTGCCATTACCATCATTAAAATATAACTGCCCACTTGCCCACTTTGTATCAGTCTAAATTGACGACTACCATAGCCCACTAATTTACCTACCCCATTAACAGTGCCATCAATCACATATTTTTCAATTGTATTTTTCAAAAATCCTGCAAACCAATGTAGCGGATTTACAATAACGGTGTCATAGAGTTCATCGATATACCATTTGTTTTCTAATACTTTTGCAATTCCAGTATTAGGCTCCGCTGTTTCATATTTTTTAAACTTGGTAATCGCATATACAATCACGATTAAAATAATGGTGGTTGCCGTACCCATTAGAATCCATTCGGTAGCGTGCTCTAAATGATGTGCGTGTGTTAATGCTGCCGAACCCGCAAACACAGGTGCTAAAAAGTGCTCTAAAGCATGTGCATTAGGTGCAAAAAGTTCAGGAATACCCACAAAGCCTGCTACCACCGCAAAAAATGCCAACACCATTAACGGTAAGGTCATCGCAATTGGACTTTCATGTAAATGCTCCTGTTGGTGCGCCGTTCCCCTGAAGTTTCCTAAGAAGGTTAGGCTGTATAACCTAAACATATAAAAAGCAGTGAGTAATGCACCGCCCATACCTACATAATAGAAAATAGGATTGGTTGCATAGGCTGCCATTAAAATTTCATCTTTAGAGAAGAAACCAGAAAATGGAGGCACTCCGGCAATAGCAATACATCCTAATAAAAAGGTAAGATGCGTAATTGGTAATTTGCTTTTGAGTCCACCCATTTTAGTAATATCTTGTTCGTGATGCATGGCATGAATTACAGAACCTGCTCCTAAAAATAAAAGGGCTTTAAAAAACGCATGCGTCATCACGTGAAACACCGCACCGGTGTATGCACCTACGCCTAAGCCTAAAAACATATACCCTAACTGACTTACAGTTGAGTAAGCCAATACTTTTTTAATATCGTTTTGCTTGAGTGCAATGGTTGCCGCAAAAATGGCTGTTGATAAACCAATAACCGCAACAAGTGTTTGTGTTGCAGGCGCCATAGTATATAAAATGTTGCTTCGAGCAATCATATAAATACCCGCCGTAACCATGGTAGCCGCGTGGATAAGCGCAGACACAGGTGTTGGGCCCGCCATGGCATCTGGGAGCCAAGTGTACAAAGGAATTTGAGCACTCTTACCCATCGCGCCTACAAATAATAAAGTAGTGATGATGGTGATATCGGTAGTAGACAACTGCGATACAGCTGCAAAAACAGATGCATAAGAAACAGTACCTAACTTAACAATCAACCAAAATACAGCGAGTAAAAAACCAAGGTCACCAATACGGTTCATGATAAATGCCTTTTTAGCAGCGGCATTGTAATTATTATTTTTGAACCAAAAGCCAATTAGTAAATAAGAACATAATCCTACACCTTCCCAACCAATAAACATCACCACATAGTTGCCACCTAAAACAAGTAATAGCATCGAAAACACAAACAAATTTAAATAGGCAAAATACCTACCAAAATGCATGGGCTCTTCTTCGTGCATATAGGCTGTAGAGTACAAGTGAATTAAAAATCCAATACCCGTAATAATGAGTAAGAATAAAGAAGACAATGGATCTACTAAAAATTCGAAAGGAATGAGTAAAGATCCAACATGAATAAAATTAAAAAGTTGCACGGTTGCACCGCCACCATTTTTTACATCAAAGAAAATGAATAAGCTCACCACAAAAGAGGCCAGCATGGCGCCAGACCCAATGATACCAATCATGGATTTGGATAATGATTTTCTAAAGAGTCCGTTAACCAGAAACCCGAGTAACGGAAAAAGGGGCACTAAATAAACAAGCTTACTCATATCCTAGTTAGTTTTTTAATCTATTCAAGAAGTTAATATCTACACTGTGTACATTTCTGTACATCATTACAATAATGGCAAGTCCAACACTCACTTCGGCAGCGGCTACGACCATAATAAAAAATACAAAGAGTTGCGCTTCAATACCAATCATAGAAGTTTTATCTCCTGCAAGCGCAGCGGTATTGTGCACTTTTGAAAAAGCCACGAGTAATAAATTCACAGCGTTTAACATGAGCTCGATACACATGAAAACGATGATGGCATTTCGACGTGTCAAAACCCCAACAATGCCAATGCTAAACAAGGCAAGACAGAGGTAGATATAATATTGAATAGGCATATGCGAATACTTTAATGTTAATTATGCTTTTTTACCAATAACAACGGCGCCAACCATGGCACTCAAAAACAACACACTACTAATTTCAAAAGGCACTACAAAGTCGTTAAAAAGCGCCTTTCCTAAATTTTTAATCAGTCCTATTTCACCAGTACCCATGGTTACTGCGATATTGTTTAACTCGTTGGCTTGCTTTACAAGTGACACCAATACCATTAAAAAACAGCCCCCTGCTATTACACCTGCAAGCTTTAACCAATTGTTTTTTTGCGGCTCTGTAGAGGCATTGAGGTTCATAAGCATGATCACAAATAAAAAGAGTACCATGATCGCACCTGCATAAACGATAAGATTTACAATCGCTAAAAACTGTGCATTCAATAAAATGTAATGGCCAGAGATGGCAAAAAATACAGCAATCAACCAAAGTACACTATGTACTGGATTTTTACTAACCACCACCATCACAGCACTAAATAGCGCCAGTACTGTTAAAAAGTAAAATAAGAATTGTGTAATACTCATGCGTTCGTTATTAATTTCTTTGACCCTTTGCTGCAGCGTAAGCTTCCGGCTCGGTAACAGGATTTGGGATTAATAAATGATCTTTTCCATAAATAAAACCAGTACGCGTAAAATTAGCTGGCGCAAAAGTTTCACTTAAATAAATGGCGTCTTTAGGACAAGCTTCTTCACAAAGGCCACAAAAAATACAACGCAGCATATTTATTTCATACTTGGCTGCATACTTTTCTTCGCGGTATAAATTTTCTTGACCCACTTCACGCTCTGCTGCTTCCATGGTAATGGCTTCGGCAGGACAAGCCACCGCACAAAGGCCACAAGCCGTGCAACGCTCTCTCCCTTCTTCGTCTCTATTTAAAACATGAAGCCCTCTAAACACCGGACTAAACTCACGTTTTTGTTCCGGATAACGGATGGTAGGTTGCTTTTTAAAAATGTGGCTAAATGTAATAGCCATCCCTTTTAAAATACTAGGAATATATAAGCGCTCCATAAATGTCATGGGCTTTCTGGATACTTCCTGTGCTCTATTGGTTAACGCCTGCATAGCTAATTGAATTAATATTTTAAACCCCTGCTTTTAATAATATAAGTGCACCGGTAACAAGCATGTTAAAGAGTGCAAGTGGAATCATTGTTTTCCAACCCAAATTCATGAGTTGATCATATCTAAAACGTGGAACCGTCCAACGAATCCACATAAATACAAAAATGAAAATGGCAATTTTAGTAAGTAACGCTGCTACACCAATAAGTGCGGCAATGTTTGGAGCCAGTGTGCTTTCATCTAAAAACGGAACATCAAATCCACCAAAATATAGTGAAGCCATAACAGCACTACTCATAATCATATTAATGTATTCCGAAAACAAATAGAATCCAAGTTTCATAGAAGAATACTCTTGGTGGTAACCAAAGTTTAATTCGTTTTCTGCTTCTGGTAAATCAAAAGGCGTTCTGTTACACTCTGCTAGTGCACAAACAAAAAAGATAATAAAACCAAGTGGCTGGTATACAATATTCCAGTATCCGCCGGCGGCCATTTGACCATCAACAATTGTTTTTAAACTAAGTGATCCTGAAAGCATTAACACCGCAATAAGTGAAAGACCCATTGCAAGTTCATAACTAATGGCTTGAGATGCACCACGAAGTGCAGCCATCAATGAAAACTTATTATTAGATGCCCATCCGCCAATCATCATACCATACACACCCATACTCACCACCCCAAAAATGTATAAGATACCAATATTGATATCTGCAATTTGTAAATCTATTTTGCGATCAAAGATTTCGATATGACTGCTCCATGGAATTACAGAACAAGTCATGAGTGCCGCTGTCATGGCAAGGCCTGGACCTAACACAAACAATGCTTTATTAGAACTCGTAGGAATAATTTCTTCCTTCATGATGAGTTTTAATCCATCGGCAAAAGGTTGGAGAAGACCAAAAGGTCCGGCCCTATTAGGTCCTGGACGATCTTGTAAAACAGCCGCCACTTTACGTTCTGCAAAAGTGGTATATAATGCAATACCCAGACTTGCAAACACAATGATTGCAATGAGTACTAATTTTTCAATGATTAAAAGCCAATCAACAGCAAGTAATGTCATGTCTTGATCTAATTTATAAAGATGAATCTTTGTTTACTTCACTCACACTATGAATATCCATTAATAAATGTGGGGCACGTCCATCATTTACTGCAGCAAAAGTTTCGGTAGGCTTGTGCATTCCCACAGATCCTTGGTAATGACCCTGCGCAATAACAGAATGTCTGTCAATTGCACGTGGACCTTCAATTACCCAGTCTGATGTGTTTTTAGTTTCAAAACGGCAAGTGTTACAGATCCAATCTTCTACTTCTCCCCATTTGTCTTTACGCGCTGTTACACGGTATACTTCATCGCCTCTATTCCAAAGTGTTACTTTACCAGAGCATGTAGGACAATCGCGGTGTGCATCCATTGGTTTTAAAAACCAAACACGATTTTTAAAACGGAATGTTTTATCAGTTAACGCACCTACTGGACAAACGTCAATCACGTTACCAATAAATTCGTTGTCTAAACTTTTTTCAATAAAAGTTGCAATTTGTGCGTGGTCGCCTCTATCAAGTACACCATGAGAACGCTCTTTTGAAAGTTGGTCTGCGGTATACACACAACGGTAACATAATATACAACGCGTCATGTGTAATTGTATATACGGACCTAAATCATGCTTTTTAAATGTACGACGCTCAAATTCGTAACGCGTACCTTCTTTACCATGATCGTAACTTAAATCTTGTAAATGACACTCACCTGCCTGATCACAAATAGGACAATCAAGTGGATGGTTGAGTAATAAAAACTCAACAACACCAGCACGCGCATCAATTACTTTTTCGCTGGTAATATTTTTTACTTCCATACCATCCATAACAGTGGTACGGCAAGAAGCAATTAGCTTAGGCATGGGGCGCGGATCTTTTTCAGACCCTTTGCTTACCTCTACTAAACAAGTACGACACTTACCACCACTACCTTCTAGCTTGCTGTAATAACACATAGCTGGTGGCGTAACATCGCCTCCAATTTGTCTAGCAGCATTTAAAATTGTAGTACCTGCTGGCACTTCAATGGTAATGTTGTCGATGGTTACTTTAAAAAGTTGTTGTTCGGACATACGTTACTTTATTAAGCGGTTACTGGCACATGAATTGGATCTGCATAATGCGCTAAACCATAATTTTTTTCCTGTGCTTCGAGTGGATTGTTTACATGCCACTCAAATTCATCTCTAAAATGTCTAATAGCAGCTGCTACCGGCCATGCCGCAGCGTCTCCTAATGGACAAATGGTATTGCCTTCAATTTTTCTTTGAATATCCCAAAGCAGGTCAATGTCAGAAATCTTGCCTTTACCATATTCGATGTTGTGTAATATTTTTTCCATCCAACCTGTTCCCTCACGACATGGTGAACACTGACCACAACTTTCGTGTCTGTAAAAACGCGCAAGTGATAAAGTGTTGCGCACAATACACTGGTCTTCGTCGAGTACAATAAATCCACCAGAACCCATCATAGAGCCTGATGCAAAACCACCATCACTTAAACTTTCGTAGTTCATGTAACGTGTTTCACCCTTTGCTGTTTTTAACAACAAGTTGGCCGGTAAAATTGGCACCGATGATCCACCTGGAATACACGCTTTTAATTTTTTGCCATTGGCAATACCACCACAATATTCGTCGGAGTAGATAAAGTCTTCTACCGAAATGGTCATGTCAATTTCATATACACCTGGCTTATTAATATTACCACATGCAGAAATTAATTTGGTGCCCGTAGATTTTCCAACACCAATTTTAGCATACTCCTCTCCACCCATATTAATGATTGGCACAACAGCTGCTAAAGTTTCTACGTTGTTTACCACTGTTGGTCTTTGCCATACACCCTGAATAGCTGGGAACGGCGGTTTGATACGTGGATTACCACGCTTACCTTCAAGTGATTCAATTAATGCAGTTTCTTCACCACAGATATACGCACCCGCACCACGCTGCACATGAATTTCACAATCAAACCCAGTACCTAAAATATTTTTTCCTAAAAAGCCATTTGCTTTTGCTTCATTAATGGCGTCTTCTAAAATATCAACAATCCATGCATACTCGCCACGGATATAAATGTAGGTATCGTTACTACCAAGAGCAAAGCTTGATACAATCAACCCTTCAATTAATAAATGCGGAATAAATTCCATGAGATAGCGGTCTTTAAAAGTACCAGGCTCACTCTCATCGGCATTACATACTAAGTGACGAGGCACACCTTCTGGCTTTGCAATAAAACTCCATTTCATACCAGCAGGGAAACCCGCTCCACCTCTACCACGCAAGCCACTTTTTTTAACCTCTTCCACAATGCTTTCGGGATTCATTTGCTTCAGTGCTTTTTCTACGCTTTGGTAACCACCTTCGCGTCTATACACGTCAAAACCTCTGATACCCTCTACATGTGCTTTTGCTAATAATAATTTTACACTCATATATTTCTAGTTGAGTACGCCTGCGTTTTTTTTGCATTCGTCAATGATAGCGTCTACTTTTTCTTTGGTTAAATGCTCACGGTAATGTTTACCAAGTTGCATCATAGGTGCATAACCACATGCACCAAGGCACTCTACTGTTTTTAAAGTAAATAAACCATCCGCGGTTGTTTGACCTGGTTGAATACCCAAAGTTTTTTCGATGTAAGCGATGATATCATCACTGCCACGAAGCATACATGGTCCTGTCTGACAAACTTCAAACATATATTTACCAACTGGCTTGGTATTGTACATACTATAAAATGTTGCTACCTCATACACTTCGATAGGTGTGATTTGCAACAACTCCGCTACATAATCCATGGTTTCGGAACTTAACCAGCCGCCAAAACTATCCTGCGCTAAATGCAATACAGGTAGTAAGGCACTCTTCTGCTTTCCTTCTGGGTAACGGGCTACAAGCCTGTTAAACTCTGTTAATTGTTCTTCAGAAAATTTTACCATTGTTACTATATTTTATGCGTCCAACTCGCCCGCAATTAAATTAAGACTACTCATTGTTACAATCGCATCACTTAACATACCACCCGTAATTAACTCTGGGTATGCTTGATAATAAATGAAACAAGGTCTTCTAAAATGTAGACGGAATGGGGTTCTACCACCATCACTCACCAAATAAAAACCAAGCTCACCATTGCCACCTTCTACGGCGTTGTAAATTTCACCCTTTGGCATTTCTACTTCACCCATGACAATTTTGAAATGCCAAATCAAAGATTCCATTTTTGTATACACGTCTTCTTTTTTAGGAAGATAGTATTCTGGAACATCGGCATGGAAAATTTCGGCGTCGGCGCCTTTAAATGCTTGTACTTTTTTATACGCTTGCTCGATAATGCTTAAGCTCTGCCACATTTCTTGGTTACGCACCAAAAAGCGGTCGTAGTTATCACCCGTTTTCCCTACTGGAATGGTGAAATCAAAATCTTGATAGCTGCTATACGGTTGGTGTACACGCACATCATAATCGACACCGGCTGCGCGTAAATTAGGACCTGTAAATCCATAGTTTAAAGCACGCTCTGCACTAATAGCGCCGCCACCAATGGTACGCTCCATAAAAATTCGATTACGCGCAAATAAGTTTTCAAACTCTTTTAAAACTTTTGGATATTCTTTTAAGAATTTTTCGAGTTTTTCAAACGCTGTATTTGTGAAATTCCTTTCAAAACCGCCAATACGCCCAATATTAGTAGTAAGGCGGGACCCACATACTTCTTCATATATTTCATAAATTAATTCACGGTATTGCATCACATACAAAAAGCCAGTATACGCACCTGTATCCACACCCACAATAGAGTTACAAATTAAGTGATCCGATATACGCGCAAGCTCCATAATAATCACGCGCAAATAATCGACACGCTTTGGTGTCTCAACCCCTAAAAATTTTTCGCAGGTTAAATGCCAGCCCATGTTATTGATAGGGCTACTGCAATAATTTAAACGATCGGTAATGGGTGTGATTTGATACAGCGGTCGGCGCTCTGCTAATTTTTCAAATGCGCGGTGGATGTACCCTACGGTTTGCTCTGTCGAAACAATACGCTCTCCATCAAGTTCCATAATATTTTGGAACACACCATGCGTTGCAGGGTGCGTTGGACCTACGTTTAAAGTAGTGGTTTGTTTTTCAATAGAACCTTCGGGCAGTGTAATATGATGTTGTTGATGCGCTAACATGTCGTTTAATTATTTTGGTTATTATCCTCTTCCAAACATTTCATCGTCTTTATCAATTCTGGTTTGATCTTCTAAAGGATATTCTTTTCTGAGTGGGAAATAATCCATCTCATCCACATTTAAGATTCTTTTTAGGTTGGGATGACCTACAAAATTAACGCCATAGAAATCGTAGGTTTCGCGCTCCATCCAATTGGCACTTGAAAATAAATTGCAGGCCGTAAAAACATCTGGCGCCGCAACAGGAACAAATATTTTAAAACGAAGGCGTACATTTTCTGTAAGGTTGTGTAAGTGATACACCACAGAAATTTCGCGACCAGCATCATCTGGGAAATTTACGCCACAGATGTCAGTTAAAAATTGAAATTGTAAACTAGGTTCGTCGTACAAAAACTGCAACACTTTTAAATTGTTAGCAGCCGTTGCTTCAAAACTTAGTAAGCCATACGATTCTTCAAAATTAGAAACAAGGTCTCCAAATTTTTCTTGCAACTTGTTTTGAATGTCCTGGTTGGTAAGTGCCATACTTGATTATTGAATACCGTAAGAGTTTAATAATGTTTTGTAT
>CANHHX010000032.1 GCA_947461125.1 Bacteroidota bacterium
TCATCTGCATCATTGGCCATTATAACAAGCGGCGTTGTCACTTTAGGTAAATGAAATAAGGGAGAATTTTCGATGTATAAATTTGGTTTCTCCCATAAGGTGGCCCCAATTCTACTTTGCGTTTTTTCATACTGGAATTGACGGTTCATACCTGGTCCCCAACGAATGCCACCATAAGCACTTGTCATATTTACAACCGGTGCACCAGCCCATGCTGCAGCATATAAATTGGTTCTAGTAATTAAATGTGCAATTTGATAACCTCCCCAACTTTGACCTTGGAGTCCAATTTTGGTGCTATCAATATATCCTTGTTTTACAACAGCGCGTGTTCCGCTCAATATATAATCATATGCACCCTGACCTGGATATCCTTTTTTATACCAGATATCTGGCACGAGTACTACATACCCTCTACTTACAAAAAATGAAATATTTAAACGAGAGGCTGTTGGAGTTGGCGGAACATAATTGTACAAGGTTTGATTGTTGCGTTCGTAGAAATAAACAATCATCGGATACTTTTTAGTAGCATCAAAATTTTCAGGCTTGTACAAAATACCTTCTGTTAATTTACCCGTGTATGCTTTCCAAGTAAATAACTCGGCGGTACCCCAATTAAAATCATTTTGTTGTGGATTGGTAGCAGCCAATTGATTGGCCGCGCTCCCATTTACACTAGAAGTATACAATGCAGGAGACTGCACATAGGTTTCTTTGGTATAGAGTAATACATCTGCATCTTTTGCTTTTTGAACGAGTGGGCTAAGCGCTACTTTTTCTTTAAACAATACATTGAGGGTATTAGTACCATACGCCATTGTTGCCAAACCCGCAGACTTGTCTTTTTCATCAAATACGCGAAGTAGTAATTGATCGCCGGTTTTTACAAACTTTTGTTCAGGGTCAGTGGCAATAAAACGGTAAGAAATTTTATTAGTACGGCCAGTTGTTAAGCAAATAGATTTTTGTACACCGAGTGGATCTACCTGCCAAATATCATACCTATCATAAAGTAATACGTACTGATCGTTTTCGGTCCAACGCATAAGCCCGTATGCATTAGGGTCATCAGGCACATCGTTTTCTTCGTCATAAAGCGCGGTAGTAATATCTTTTGCAATTTGATTGGTTACACCCGTTTGATGATTGTACACGAAATATTTTTTAGCAGGCTCATCGTAATAAAGTAATAAATTACCAGAAACACTTGGCTGCACATTACCAGATTTTAAATTGGCTTTAATGAGTTTTGAAGAACCATCTAATGGGTTGATACTATACACATCATTGATGGTATAACCCTGCCACTGCGATGCAATTCTTTTACCTTCATCGGTAGCGGCATAAAAAACATTACCATCCCCCTCATTTGTTTGTACTACATTTCTAAATTTCGAAGACCCTAGTGGCACAACAGTATTAGAAGTAAAATCGTATCTAGCCGTGTAAGCTCTTCTGAGTTCGGTCTCCATAGATCTTAACTGCATCGGCATAATTTGATCATCATTGTAATGCCAAACATCAACACTCACACGGTCAAACTCTGGCAAACTCGTATCTTTTAAAGGCCATAATGGAGCGGTACCAAAAAATAATTGTGCGCCTGATTTACTAAAATTAATAGGCTGGTTTTCACTTATGATATGACCAGAAGGAACTCCTTTCGATGTCTGAGTTGCAATAGCCACCGCAGAATCCTGACCATCCTTAAAATAATACAATTGGTAGAATTTACGTAGCGCTTTAGCAGCACTATCTCTTTCTACAACAAACGCAAGTTGTTTACCTGCTTCATCTAATCTAAAGAGTTTAGCGTCATTAAATTTAGTAAGAATGGTGGAAGCCTTCATGCTAGATAAATCCACTTTTACAATGGTTGCAGCAGATCCAGCCGTGGCGTTTTTCTTTGTTTTTTTAAGTACCAGTGTAGTTCCTTTTTTATTAAAATAAAAATCATTCACTAATGGATATTTGGTTTCGGTGCCCGAATATAAATTCATGAGCACCAGCGTTGTCCCTTCTTCTACATTCTCTTCTGTAACTTTTGCAGGCGTTGCAGGTGTTTGCAAAACAGACATCCCATTTACAGAAGCACTGGTTGCTTTTAAACGAATACTATCCGCAGCACGCACCAAACTATCGGCCATCGCAAACAAAGATTGTATTTTAGCCGCAGAATCAAGTGCCACTTTTGTTTTAGGCGCATCTGCTGGTTCTTTATCTAACAAGTAAGCTAACCATCCACCAGCATCATCTGGTAATTTAAAGGATTTTAAACGAGGTGTTTTGTTAACGGTTTTATCTCCAAGTTTTACAACCCCTAAACTATCCTTAGGCATTTCATCAAGTCTCTTCTTTTTAATTTTTGCATCACGCGTTTGCGCAAAAGCTGGTTTAATACGAAACACAGCATACTTGCTATCTTCCGACAAAACAACGCCCGACCCTCTTGGAATAACAAGCTTATAATCACCTTGTAACGACTGTATAACCAATACCCCATCCCCTTCTTGTGGATTTATAGCATAGGCAACATACTTGCCGTCATTACTAATGGTACGGTCTGCAATAGACTGCCAATTGTCATATACTGTGTGGTCTAAGGGTTTTTTTTGAGCCTGTGCAGCAACAGAAATTACAAGTATCAATAAGATGGAGAGGTAACGCATAAAATAGCATTAAAAAGTTTGAAATAGAATAGCAATTTAATACCTGAAAAAGCACAAATGCATTATTACCAATAGGCGTATTCTACATTTTATACCCATAAATGAACAAGAAGAGGGTTCATCGGTAAATAGGGGTTTCTAGACCCTTAATTTTCTTTAACTTTCTTGCATAAACTTTTTCTATGAAAAAAATAATATGCTCCCTAGCCTTTGTATGCGCAGGTTTATTGAACGCAAATGCACAAAAAGCAACCGTTCAAAAATTATGGGCTACCGACACCATTTTAAAAATTCCAGAATCAGTACTCGCAGATGACAAAGAAAACTGCTTATGGGTTTCAAATATTGACGGCGCTTCTAATGGTAAAGACGGAAAGGGAAGCATTAGTAAATTATCAAAAACAGGTGCTTCTATAAATTTGGAATGGGTTACCGGATTAAATGCACCCAAAGGGATGGCCAGATACAAACAAGAACTGTATGTTGCAGATTTAACAGAGCTTGTAGTTATTGATATAAAAAAAGCCTCGATCATTAAAAGGATTCCGGTAGAAGGATCTGTTTTTTTAAATGATGTTACCGTCAATAAAAACGGCGCTGTTTTTGTATCAGATAGCAGAACCGGAAAAGTGCACCGCATCGAAAATGGTATTGTTAGTATAGAAGTAGAAAACCTGCAAGGTCCTAATGGACTTTTAAGCATCGAAGACCAACTCCTTATTTTAGACAGAGGCTCTTTATTGTCCGTAACCCCTGGTGGTGCTATTTCAAAAATCATGGATGGCATGGACCCAAGTACCGATGGTATCGAAAGAGTTGCCCCCAACCAGTACATTATAAGTTGCTGGAATGGTATTGTATATTTTGTTGCAGCAGGCGCACAAAAAATAACTTTATTTGATACGAGATCGGAAAAAATAAACAGTGCGGATATTGGGTATGATGCAAAAAATAAAATTATTTACGTGCCAACGTTTATGAAAAATTCGGTGGTAGCTTATCAGTTGCAATTACAATAAGCAAACAGCGGTATGCGATTTAAAATTCTTTTAAGTGCAGTGGTGTTCGGCTTTTGTTGCGCGGCCGCGGCCGCGCAACAAACCCAGGTTCAGCGGGCCAAAAATGTACTCATTATTTACAGTGATGATCAAAGTTTTGCAACCATTCATGCACTAGGCAACAAGCAAATTAAAACACCCAATCTAGATAAACTCGTAGCAAGGGGTCTTACATTCACGCAGGCGCACGTTATGGGTGGGCACCAAGGTGCTGTTTGTATTCCAAGCCGCGTAATGCTTTTAACTGGCAGGTACGTGAACAGGCTCCCTGGCGATGGTGGCAAAATTCCAGATAGTTTAACCGGTCTTCCCGAAGTGCTTCAAACAAAAGGCTATACTACTTTTCATACCGGTAAATGGCATTCTGATAAAGCATCCCACCACCGTTTTTTTAATGATGGTGACCATATATTTTTTGGTGGCATGCACTTCGAAAACGATGGAGGTCAGTTTCATCCAACTGTCAATCATTTTGATCCTACCGGCGTGTATGATCCAAAAAATAGTTGGAAGAGTGATACGTTTAGTACCGAACTATATGCCGGTACTGCTATTCAGTTTTTAAGCAGCAAAAAAGCAAAAGAGCAGCCATTTTTTTGTTATGTCGCACTCACTTCACCGCACGATCCACGCACCCCTCCCACCAAATATGACGCTTGGTACAACCCCGACACCATAACACTACCGCCTAATTTTTTACCGCAACATCCTTTTGATAATGGTGATTTAGCAGTAAGAGATGAAATGTTATTACCGCATCCCCGAACGCCAGATGCTGTAAAAAAAGAAATAGCACATTACTATGGCATGGTGTCTGAACTAGACGCACAACTAGGGCGCATTTTAGCTGCACTCGATGCTGCTGGGCTTACAAATGAAACACTGATTGTTTTTGCTGGCGATAATGGACTCGCAGTTGGACAGCACGGCTTACTCGGCAAACAAAATTTATACGAACATAGCATTCGGGTACCGCTTATTATGGCAGGACCAGGTATACCGGTCAATAAAAAAAATAATGGGTTTACCTATTTAAGTGATATCAACCCCACGATCTACGAATACCTAAATATTCAAAAACCAGCTAGCGTAGAAGCAGTAAGCCTTATGCCGATTATTAAAAATCCGGGGGCAAAGATCAGAACGCAACTATATAATGTGTACGGACATTGGAGCCGAAGTATTAAAACCAGTGATGGTTTCAAACTCATTGTATACAATGTTAAAGGGGTACTCACCACACAATTATTTGATTTAAACAAAGACCCTTACGAAATAAATAATTTAGCAGCAGATCCAGCCATGCAAATTAAAATTGCGAGCATGCGTGCAGCGTTAAAAAAAGAAATGCTAGAAAAGCATGACAATTTAAATATTGATTTACCAGACTGGGGACGCCTACTCAACCAAAAAAGTTTTGGGAGCTAAAATAAATCCTATGAAAAAACAATTTTTGTTTTTATGTACATTATTACTCGTTTGTAGTAATCTGATACAAGCTCAAAAAAGCAGCAATAAGCCACCTAATATTATTGTTATTTTTTCGGACGACCATACCCAGCAAACCATTAGCGCATATGGCAAAAGCCTGATGCAAACGCCCAATATAGACCGTATTGCCAAAGAAGGTATGATTGCAAAAAATACATTTGTAACCAACTCCATCTGCGCGCCTAGCAGAGCGGTATTGTTAACTGGAAAATACAACCACATCAACGGTTTAAAAGACAATGGACCCCGCAGGTTTTTTGACGGCAACCAACAACAGGTTCAAAAACTACTCAAACAAAAAGAATACCAAACTGCCTGGATTGGCAAATGGCATTTACAAACCCTTCCTTCTGGCTTTGACTTTTTTAGAATACTACCGGACCAGGGTCAATACTTCCAGCCCAACTTTATTAATATGCCTAACGACACAACGTCGTACAAGGGCTATACCACAAATTTAATTACCGAATTTTCTACAAGCTGGTTAGATAAACGAGATACGAGTAAACCATTCTTTTTAGTAGTGGGCGAAAAAGCAACGCATCGCAACTGGATGCCTGACATAGAAGACCTAGGTGCTTTTGACAACATCGATTTTCCCTACCCTGCCAACTTTATGGACACCTATAATGGTCGTGAAGCAGCGCGCCTCCAAGATATGACCGTTGATAAAACCATGGTTTTACAAGACGATTTAAAAATCAATGTTAACTGGGATAAAGTAGGCCCTGGTATGTTTGCGAGACTCGATCCAACTCAAAAAGCGGCGTACAAAAAATATTACACTGAAATCTCCAAACAGTATGAATCGGTAAAAGACGACAGTGCTGCCCTACTTAAATTTAAATTTGAAAGATACCTCAAAGATTATTTGGCAACGGCAAAATCGTTGGATAGAGGTATTGGCAACATACTAGACTATTTAGCTGCCAATAAACTAGATCAAAACACCGTTGTTATTTACGCCTCCGACCAAGGTTTTTATATGGGCGAACACGGATGGTTTGACAAGCGTTTTATGTATGAAGAAAGTTTACGTACCCCTTTTGTAATGCGTTATCCAGGTCAAATTAAACCAGGCACTCAGTTACAAGAAATGATTGTAAATATTGATTTTGCACCTACCATTTTAAATATTGCTGGTATTCAAACACCTTCCGATATGCAAGGGAAAAGCTTTTTGCCACTTGTTGCAAAAACTACGCCTGCTGCCAAAAAATCTTTTGCAGCTACATGGCGAAAATCCATGTACTATCATTATTACGAGTATCCGCAGCCACATCACGTTGCACCGCATTTTGGCGTAAGAACGACAAGGTATAAGCTCATCCGTTTTTACGGACCGCATAACAACCTTGAATTATTTGATTTGCAAAAAGACCCTACCGAAATGAACAACCTCATAAACGATCCGTCTTACGCAAGCATCATTACGGAACTAAAAAAAGAATTAAAGGATTTAATGATTCGCTATCAAGACCTAGACGCTCTTGCAATTTGGAATACCACAGAAAGTACAATGCAGGATATGCCTAAATAAAAAGAGGTTCCCAATTGTTTATTTTCTTGGTATACAATAAACGCCAATAAAATTCCATAAACGGGTTCTAAATTGAGCGTTAAATTTTGCGTAAACGCAGACACTTTTTTTAATGCTTGTAATATCAAATCCATAGCAAGCACCGTACATAGCCAACTTAAAATTAAGAGCCATCCAATATCTGATAAGCTAGGAAACACCTTGGATACATTAAAATAATTCAGGTAAAATGGCATGAGTAAAGTGAGTAAAAATAAGCCGCCTGTTAACTCATATACCATCATCATTTGAGCCGGCTGCTTGTCTACTTCTTTTTTATTGAGCACCGAAAATATAGATGCAAGTATCGCAGACACAATACCCAGTCCAATGCCCAACCGGTAACGTGCATCAAATTTGAAAATTAAAAAAATACCCAGTAAACTTAATAAGCCAAGTGCCACTTCTGGCCATTTGATCTTGACCTTTAAAAACAAGGGTTCTAATAATGCTGTAAAAAGTCCGGCACCTGCTACACAAACGAGACCTATCGACACGTTGGCCATTTTTATACTTCCATAAAAAAAGACCCAGTGTAGAGCAATAAGCATACCAATACCCAATAATTTTTTTACTTGTGTAAAAGGCAAATGTTGCCATTTTTTACGAAGTACCAAAAGGGCAAGTAATGTAACCACAGTAATGGCCATCCGGTACCAAACCAAGAGGCCTTCATTTAACTCAATGAGTACGCCTAAGATTCCGGTAAAACCGGCTAAAAAAACAGATGCATGAAGTTGAAGTAAGGCTTTTCTCACAGTTATTTTTTACGAAGCCTATCTGCATAGTGGTGAAATAAACTCTCCCACTGCATTTTTAAAACGCCTAAAACGCCTTCTTTAATAATACCCTTACTCATTTTGCTCTGACCAATTTTACGGTCCAAAAAAGTGATGGGCACTTCAATAATTTTGAAACCTAGTTTCCAAGCGCTAAATTTCATTTCAATTTGAAAGGCGTAACCCACAAATTTTATTTCGTCTAAATTAATGGTCTCTAATACTTTTCTTTTGTAGCAAACAAAACCAGCTGTTGGATCATTAACCGGAAGCCAGGTAATGAGCTTGGTATAAAACGCACCCCCTTTACTATAAATATGACGGTCTAGCGGCCAGTTTTCGGTCCTTCCTCCTTTAACATATCTACTACCTACCGCAACGTCTGCGCCAATAATATTACAAGCTGCATACAGCCTTTCTAAATCGGAAGGACTATGTGAAAAATCGGCGTCCATTTCAAAAATATATTGATAGCCTTTTTCTAATGCCCATTTAAATCCATGTATATACGCAGTGCCAAGTCCTAATTTACCCGAACGTTTTTCAATAAACAATTGCCCCTCATGCGACCTCATTAAATCTTCTACAATAGCAGCCGTTCCGTCCGGTGATCCGTCATCAATAATTAAAACATGATAACCTGCTTGCAAATCAAATACAGCAGCAATAATGGCCGCAATATTTTCACGCTCGTTGTAGGTTGGTATAATAACTAGTTTTTCCAAGTTCTAGGGGGTATGTAGAAGGGCTAAAATACAAATACTAACGGATTTAAATAAAAGAAAGGGCCATTAGTTGTTGAAAACAACGTTAATTCTATAAAAATGAAGCAAATACGGCTCTAAAAAGCTTGTTTACGCCTTTGTAACAAGCGTTCTATTCAGAATCTCTGTAAGCTTTTGCTTGGTATTCATGGCAAAATCACCCTTCATCATCCAGTCGTAATATTGAGGCTCTTCCTTTAACACCTGGGTTACAGACTTCCCCTTGTGCTTTCCAAAATTGAATATTTCGATGCCATTCACTTTAATCAAGCGGCGCGCAAAATCTACAATGTCTTCTTCACCAGTAATTTTTACAATACTTTCTACGGTATCGCCCAGTTGCGGATATCTTTCAAGTTGCGCTTCGAGTACTTCCCAAGTTGCAGTAGCATCTGCTTCTGCTCCATGCGCCCCTTCTAATACTTTGGAACAATAAAATTTATAGGCAGCACTTAATGTTCGCTGCTCCATCATATGAAATACTTTTTGAACATCCACGAGCTTTATACCATCGATAGAAAATTCGATACCTGCTCTTAAAAATTCTTCGATAAGCATGGGTACGTCAAAACGATTGCTATTATAACCGCCTAAATCACAATTTTCTAAAAACTGTTTGATTTCGTTTGCAATTTGCTTAAATGATGGCGCATCTTTAACCATCTCATCAGAAATACCGTGCACAGCTGTTGCTCCTGCTGGAATTGGCATGAGTGGGTTTACCAATTTTCGTTTAACAACTTTACTGCCGTCTGGACTGATTTTTACAATTGCAATTTCTACAATTCTGTCAGTACTAACGGTAATACCCGTTGTTTCTAAATCAATAAATGCGATGGGTCTGGTTAATTGCAATTTCATATTTGTTGTTAAATTAAAGTTGGCGTAAAGGAAGGTAAATCAATTCCATCATAATTACCACTACTCATTAATACTAAATTTGTATTCGTATAATCTTGCGTGCGGAGCCACTGTTCTAATTCCGATTTATCCGTCATAACAAGAAGTCCATTTTTATTAAAACCTTCTACCACATAGTTTTCAGGTAGTTCGGGGAGTCCTTTAATGTGTAGGGCATGTTTCGAATAAAAAACAACAGCGGTATCTGTTTTGTCAAGTGCCCCTTTATACTGATGCATAAATTCTTTGTTGAGGCTACTATAGGTATGTAGTTCTAATACACCTATTAATTTTCGAGAAGGAAACTGTTGTTTCACCGCTTCTATAGTAGCAATTACTTTACTAGGCGCATGCGCAAAATCTCTGTATATATTACAGTGCGCATTGCTTGCCAAGAGCTCTAGTCGTTTTGAAGCGCCCGTAAAATTAGCCATGGCCTGTACGAAATCTTTTGCCGTAATTCCTAATTCGGCACAAGCATAATAAGCAGCTTGCATATTAAGCAAGTTATGATCCCCAAAAACACTTAGTGGACCTTCTGCACCATCTAGCGTTATATAAGTTTGACCATTTGTAATTTGATGCGCAGGCACTTTGTACGGAATGTATCTAATATTGTCACGTTTATTTGAAAGCACCAACTTGTTCAGTACTTCATCTGTTTCGTTATAAATTAAAACGCCGCCCGATTCAATTTTATTCATGAAAATCACAAACTGTTCCAAATAAAATTCGAAAGTTGGAAACACATTGATATGATCCCAGGCAATGCCGGTAAGTATAGCAACATGCGGAAACAAAAAGTGAAACTTAGGTTGTCTCAGAAGTGCACTTGCCAAATATTCATCTCCTTCGCAAACAATGGTAGGTGCATTTGTAACTTTTACAGACTGTTCAAAACCGGCAAGTTTTGCACCCACTAAGTAATCAAAGTCTTGATGGCAGGTTTTGAGTACATGCATGATCATGCTGGTGGTGGTGGTTTTGCCATGGCTTCCACCCACAACGACCCGCTTTTTTTGCTGACTTTCGTGGAAAATATACTCCGGAAAAGAATAGATGGATAAACCCAGTTCCTGAGCTTTTATCAGTTCTGGATTGTCGGCCTTGGCATGCATCCCCAAAATAACCGCGTCTAGATCTGGGGTAATCAGCGCCGGTTGCCAACCAAAAGCATTGGTTAACAAGCCTTTATCTCTCAAATGCGTGAGTGCAGGTTCAAAAATCTCGTCATCGGTACCAGTAACCTGATACCCTTTTCCTTGCAATGCAATGGCCAATTGATGCATTACACTCCCTCCAATGGATATAAAATGAACCTTCATACTAAAAAATTAAACTTTTCGTTAATATATTTAACATAACTAGATACCCAAGTTAGCCTCATTTGAAATCAAATAAGTATCTTTGGAGTATAGAGTTCAGAAACAAAACGCTTAACCTATCCTTTTAGTATGAAAAAGACCACTGCACTTCTTTTTTTATTGTTAGTTGGTGCCACTTTTATGGTTTCCTGCAATGCTTCAAAAAGCAGAGGATGCCCAACTACCAATCCACGTTATTTTAGACCTTAACGAATTTCTTTTCTCCCCTTATGGATTGGAATAATTTATCGAGTATCGATCAACTCGACACCATTGCTACCAAATCATTTAATACACCCCAAGTACTTTTTAAACATAGTACCCGTTGTAGCATTAGCTCTATGGCGCTTAATAGGTTAGAAAGTAGTACCCCTCCAACTGGTGTTGATTTTTATTTGCTAGACTTGTTGCAACACAGGAACATTTCCGCAGCAATTGCTGAAAAATTTAAAGTACATCACGAATCTCCACAGGTACTTGTTATTATTAATGGTGAATGCACCTACGACGAAAGTCATATGGGTATTTCAATGGATGAAATTGCAGCGCAAACAGCCTAATTATTTGCTAAACAATTGTCTTAACAATTTTCGATTACAACGGCGGTAGCTCCTCCACCTCCATTACAAATTCCAGCAGCTCCATATTTTCCGGATTTATCTTTTAAAGCATGAATCAGTGTTACCACAATTCTTGCCCCACTACAACCGAGCGGATGCCCTATCGATACAGCACCTCCTTTTACATTTACTTTTGAAGGATCTAGTTGCATGATTTGTGTATTGGCAAGCCCTACCACCGAAAAAGCTTCGTTGAGTTCAATGCAATCTAAATCAGCCGTTGTGATGCCCGCTTTTTCAACCGCTTTTGGAACAGCGAGTGCAGGTGCCGTTGTAAACCATTCTGGCGCCTGCTCGGCGTCGGCATAACTTTTTAAAATAGCAATAGGCTTGACACCTAGTGCCTCGGCTTTTTCTTGACTCATAAGCACCACAGCGGCTGCACCATCATTCATGGTAGAAGCATTTGCTGCCGTTATAGTACCATCTTTTATAAAGGCCGGTTTTAAGCCTGGTATTTTTTCAAACTTTACATTAAAAGGTTCTTCATCTTTTGCAAACAAAATGGGATCCCCATTTCTTTGTGGAATAGGAACGGGCACTATTTCGGCATCAAATAAATTTGCTTCCCAGGCGGCCCTACTTTTTGTATAACTCGCTACTGCAAATGCGTCTTGATCTTCTCTTGTAAAATTATATTTGCTGGCACACAATTCTGCTGCGTTACCCATTGCATATTTATGATACACATCAGTGAGGCCGTCTTTTGCAAGCCCATCGGATAATGTAGTGTCACCATATTTATTACCCCAACGCATAGCGCATGCATAAAATGGCACGCTACTCATATTTTCCATACCACCGGCTACTACCACAGAAGCGTCACCTAATAAAATCGCCTGTGCACCTTGCGCAATGGCTTTCATACCACTCGCACAAACTTTATTAACAGTCGTACAAACAACACTATCAGGAAGGCCTGCAAATTTTGCCGCCTGACGCGCAGGCGCCTGACCCAGATTAGCCTGCAACACACAACCCATTAATACTTCATCCACATCGCTTCCCTTAATTCCTGCGCGCTCAACAGCTGCCTGTATAGCTGTAGCTCCAAGTTTTGTAGCAGAAATATCTTTAAGAGAACCACCAAAACTACCTATGGGCGTTCTTACCGCAGAAACAATATAAACAACTGTCTTTTTCATCTTGAATAATAATTATGATTCTAATAATTTAATACCTGTTTGCGTGAATTCAATTTTACGCTGCTTGTAGAGAGTGCCTGTTGTCATTTTAAACGACTTTTTACTCATGCCAAAAAAGTTATAAATTTCTTCTGGATCCGATTTGTCGTGATAAGGCAGGTATCCATCGTTTTCTTGCAGTAAGCGAAGTATTTTTTCCTGCTCATCTTCTACCCTACCAAAACCAGGCTTGCCAAGTACCACGTCTAATTTATTTTCTGGCTTAATGGTTTTTACAAACCCTGTAAGCTTATCACCAATATGTAATTCTTTAAAAATTTCATTGCTGTGTAAAATGGCCGTGTGCTTGTTGTTCACAATCATCACATACCCAAGTTCCGATTTACGGTATACAATCAAATCCACAACGTCTAGTTCTTTAACCGTTAATTCTTCGTTGCTTAATAACTGTTCAATTTTTTCTGTTGCTGCAACCCTACCGGTCATTTCATCGAGGTACAATTTTACAAGGTACATGCCACCTTCACGCATACCGCCTAACTGCTTAGAAGTAGGCACAAATAAATCTTTCATTAAACCCCAATCCAAAAAAGCACCCTGCCTTGTAATGGCCACTGCTTTTAAGAGTGCAATTTCACCCACCGATGCATTGGCTACTTGGGTTGTTGCAATGAGTCTATTATCAGAATCGTGGTAAACGAAAACCTTGATGGTATCACCAATTTTTAAAGTAGAAGGCGCAAAACGTTTAGGCAATAAAATACCTTCTTCGCCATTGTCGAGGTAAAATCCAAAATCAACCTTACGGTTTACCACCAAATCATTGTAACAACCTACTAAAACTGGCTCCATACTTCTTCTTTATGCAAAAGTAGGTTAGTTTAACCAAACAATTCAGGTTGTGCATTTGGACCCTCAGTGCGCGACTCCCACTGCATTTCAATGGTTTTACTAAAATCTGTGAGTTTAGAGCCCACCGCCTTCCAGCCGGTTACATCCACCATTTTAGCTATTTTAAATTTAGCAGCGCGCACCTGGGTACCTCTACCAGTTTGTACTTGTAAAATAGGTTCTTGTATGGTGGTTACGGCTTCAAGCTTATTGCCTTTACCTTCTTTGATAAATAAAAACTCGGTTTTTAGCGTGGTGGTTTCAATTTTAAAACGCTTTACATTGTACTGCATTTTATCATTGTCTAAATAAACTGCTGTAATAATTTTTTCAGGCACAAACTTTTCGATGAGCATCACTTTTTCAGGATCAAAACGCTGAGCTAGTTCCGTATCTGTTAATTCGTAGGTACCCTCTTTGGTAATTACAATTAATTTTTCATCTTCAAAACTACCCAGGTATTTTCCTTTCTCTTCGGTGTTGAGTCTGCCAAATTTATCGTCAAACCAAAGTTTGCGGCCAGCCAGTGTGCTTTTGCCAGCTTCTTTAAACTTAACCGTCTTAATAGGATACTTGGTTACCTGATTACCCATACTAGAACGCCCCTTAATTTCAATTTCTTCGAAATAAAAATCGAGTTCTTTAATACGTGCAGTACAGTTAGGACTTAAAATAAGTTTAAGCGTTTCTGCTTCACCATTTAAGTTGGCCGTAAAATAATGTACACGTGTTTTATCGGTACCCTTTGTTAAATCATATTCTTTATCGCGGGTTACGCCTGTTACATTAAAGCGCTTGGCATAAGTAACCCCAGAAGCACCATCTACATAAAGCATGTTATAGGTAGTACGCTCATCATTTTTTTGAAAGACAGCCGCATATAAAATGTCTTTTCCAATAAATATTTTATCGGAAACCTTTACCACTTTCATGGTGCCGCCTTTTGTAAACGCAATGATGTCATCATAATCAGAACAGTCACATAAGTGCTCGTCTTTTTTAAGACTGGTCCCTATAAAACCCTCTGTTCTATTGATGTATAGCTTGGTATTGGCAATGGCTACTTGTTTTACCTGAATGGTATCAAATGCTTTGATTTCCGTTTTACGCTCTTTATTTTTACCGTACTTTTTTAAGAGGTTTTCAAAATAAGCGACCGCATATTCTGTCAAGTGCTCTAAATCAAATTTCACCTGCTTGATTTCTTCTTCAATACCTCTGATTTGCTCAATGAGCTCGTTAATATCAAGTCGGTAAATACGGCGAACGGGCTTTTCCGTTAGTTTTAAAATGTCTTCTCTTTCAATGGCACGCTTTAACTTTTTCTTAAATGGTGTAAAAGCTTTATCAATTGCTTCAATGACATTTTCCCAAGAAGCATGTTTTTGTTCAAGCTCTTTATAAATCTTTTCTTCAAAGAATATTTTTTCAAGCGAGGTATAATGCCATTTGTCTTCAAGTTCAGAAAGACGAATGTCTAATTCTTTGCGTAATAATTCTTTGGTATTATCAGTGGCATCTTTTAAGAGTTCCTGCACACCAATAAAGTGCGGCTTATGGTCAATTACCACACAGGCGTTGGGTGAAATACTCACTTCACAATCTGTAAATGCATAAAGTGCATCGATGGTGATATCAGGAGAAATACCTGGCGCTAAATCAATATGGATTTCAACAGCAGCAGCCGTTACATCCGTTACTTTTTTGATTTTTATTTTACCCTGATCATTGGCCTTGGTAATACTTTCCATGAGCTGGGTAGTAGTAACCCCGTATGGCACGTCTTTAATGACGAGTGTTTTTTTATCGAGCTCCTCAATGTGCGCACGCACCCTTACTTTACCACCTCGCTTACCCTCATTATAGCCAGATACATCCACCATACCGCCGGTTTGGAAATCGGGGAAGAGTTCAAACTTTTTACCTTTTAAATATTTGATTGAAGCATCTATAAGCTCACAAAAATTATGCGGTAATATTTTAGTAGACAATCCCACCGCAATACCATCGGCACCCTGTGCAAGTAGTAATGGAAACTTCATAGGGAGTGTTACGGGCTCATTTTTTCTACCATCGTAACTTAACTGCCAAGTTGTTGTTTTTGGATTAAAAGCAACTTCAAGTGCAAATTTGGATAAACGTGCTTCAATATAACGGGAAGCGGCCGCCTGATCCCCAGTTCTTACATCACCCCAGTTACCCTGCGTGTCAATGAGTAAATCTTTTTGGCCTAGGTTAACAAGCGCATCTCCAATACTCGCATCACCGTGCGGATGGTACTGCATACTTTGACCAATAATATTAGCTACTTTATTAAAACGGCCATCATCCATTTCCTTCATGGAATGTAAAATCCTACGCTGTACAGGTTTTAATCCATCTTCGATGGCCGGCACCGCGCGCTCCAAAATAACATAAGAAGCATAGTCTAAAAACCAATTTTTATATTGGCCCTGAACGCCTGATACATGATCACCTACAATATATTGATGTTTCTCTTTCGCCATTTTTTACTACCCAATTTTAATTTGCCAATTTAACGCTCCAATCTTTCCAACCTTTTTCGATATTTCCAATTATTTCAACTTTGCCTAAAACAGCCAAAGATTTTAACCTATGGACAATAAAAGCATCACCGGTTTTTACTTTTAATTTGGCTAAAATATTTTGAATGACTTTATTCAATTTTTGTGCATCGCCCGTTACGCCCGCTACAATTTCTTTATCGAAAAAGTTTTCATCCTTGCCTACTAATTTTTTACCCCCTTCTAAAAAACGAATCATCGAACCTTCGCTAGCAATTTTATTCCATTCGTCTGGATCCACTTCAAATTCACTGAGTGTTATAGGACGCGCTAATTTTTTTGCTTTCAAAAATTCTTTGGGCTGAATTTCATGCAGGTATACCGGATAAAATATTTGTCCCTTTTCATTAATAAAAGGAAGGTTATTTAAATAGAGTACTTGAATTCGACCTGCGTATTCTTTTAACTGCGTCATGAGCCAGTAATACCCACAAACATCATGTGCGTTTTGCGCCATCCAAAGCCATACTTCTTCTTCGGGATTTTCTTCTAATGTAGCAAGTAAGTTGTGTACCGTTAACTTGTCAACTACAATGGCAAGTTGGTCTTGATACGGCGAATTTTGAAGTACGCCTTCCCACCACTGCTTTCGCTCTTGGTAGCCTTCGGTTTCATAAATAGCCCCTAATGGACCCACCATATAATCATCCTTAATTTCAATAATATTCCCTTGCAATGTTTCGTCAATTTCTATTGCCCCTTGCAATACAGCCACATTTGCATGATCAAAAACAACGTGAATCATAAAGTATATCTTCTAAAATGATAAATAATATTATTCGTTAACAAGGTCTAATTCAACCTTTAAATTGTTGATAATAAACTCTTGGCGCTCCATGGTATTTTTACCCATATAATATTCTAGTAAGTGCTGAATATGATCCCCTACTTCTAAAATAACGGGTTGCACGCGCATGTCAAGTCCAATAAAACGGCCAAACTCTTCTGGTGAAATTTCACCCAGTCCTTTAAACCTTGTAATCTCTGGCTTGCTTCCCAACTTTTTTACCGCCGCTTGCTTTTCTGTTTCGTCGTAACAGTATATGGTTTCTTGTTTGTTACGGACTCTAAACAGCGGCGTTTCCAAAATATAAACGTGGCCTTTTTTTACAAGGTCAGGAAAGAATTGCAAAAAGAACGTCATAAGTAGTAACCGAATGTGCATACCATCCACATCGGCATCCGTTGCAATTACAATGTTGTTATACCTGAGTCCTTCAAGTCCGTCCTCAATATTAAGTGCGTGTTGCAAGAGGTTAAACTCTTCATTTTCATACACTACTTTTTTAGTGAGGCCGTATGCATTTAGTGGTTTACCGCGCAAACTAAATACAGCCTGGGTATCTACATTTCGCGATTTTGTAATACTACCGCTCGCACTGTCTCCCTCGGTAATAAATATGGTAGAATTATTTTGCAGTACAATAAACTCCTCTTTGTTTTTAGCAGGAAGTTCATCATTTAAGTGCACCCTACAATCCCTTAACTTTTTATTGTGGAGGTTTGCTTTTTTAGCGCGTTCATTGGCTAGCTTTTTAATACCAGCGAGTTCCTTGCGCTCTCTTTCACTTTGCTCGATACGCTTACGTAACGCATCAGCCACGGCTGGGTTGCGGTGTAAGAAATTATCTAGCTCTTTGGCTAAAAATTCTTCTATAAATTTTTTCATAGAAGGCCCGCCTTCAAAAACATACTGCGAACCTAACTTGGTTTTTGTTTGGCTTTCAAAAACAGGCTCTTGCACGCGTACAGAAACTGCCGCAACAATACTGGTTCTGATATCAGAAACGTCGTAATCTTTTTTGAAGAAATCACGAATCACTTTTATGTAGCCTTCTCTAAATGCTTGTTGGTGCGTACCCCCTTGTGTGGTGTACTGTCCATTCACAAAAGAAAAAATATCTTCTCCGTAATCGTTGTTATGCGATACGGCAATTTCAATATCCTCGCCCTTTAAATGAATGATTGGGTAACGAAGCTCGTCGGGATTGGTTTTACGAAGTAGTAAATCCAACAAGCCATTTTTACTCACATACTTTTTGCCGTTAAACTGCATGGTTAAACCCGCATTCAAGTAACAGTAATTCCAAAGCTGGGCGTCTAAATATTCGTGGATGAAATGAAAATTTCTAAAAACGGTTTCATCTGGAACAAAAACAACCAAGGTTCCATTGGGTTCGGAGCTTTTGGTTTCTTTTTGATCATCCACTAAAACACCTCTTTCAAAAATGGCTGTTTTTTCTCTGCCATCTCTGTAAGCGGTCACTTTAAAATATTGACTTAATGCATTTACTGCCTTGGTACCTACACCATTCAAACCCACACTTTTTTGGAAAGCCTTACTATCGTATTTAGCACCCGTATTAATTTTACTCACCACATCCACCACTTTACCAAGTGGGATACCTCTACCGTAATCTCTGATAGTTACCGTTTTATCTTCGATGGTAATTTCAACCTGTTTACCATGCCCCATGGTATGTTCATCAATACAGTTATCAACCACCTCTTTGATGAGTACATAAATACCATCATCGGTGGCAGAACCGTCACCTAATTTACCAATATACATACCCGGACGAAGCCTAATATGTTCACGCCAATCTAAGGACCTAATCGATGATTCGTCGTACGCACTATTGTTTACTTTTTCAGCCATTTTATCTTCTACTTTTTCGGGTAAATGAGTTCACACCTTTTACTCAACCCGCAAATCTAACTACCTCGTAACCAGCCCCAATTTTACTTTTCTACAAATGGCCAGTTTATGTGGATAAATCGGGTTTTTTGGGGGTTTTATTAAAATAAACACCAGAAATGTACCTTTACGCCATCAAAGAAGCCAACAAATACCTAGAAACCAACCTTGAACAGCTCTTAGTGGCGGGTCAGGAAAATGAGTTGGCCAATCAGCAATTTGCTCAATTTTTATTGCAATTAGATCCTGATTTGGTTGACCAAAAAGTGCATGCTTTGAATAGTGAAATTGCGCCAAAAATTGACTGCACGTCTTGTGGTAATTGTTGTAAAACATTACTCATTAATATCAACGAAAAAGAAGCGGATGCCCTGAGCAAACACTTAGATCAAACCAGAGAAATATTTGATAAAAATTACCTCGAAAAAGGAATGAATGGCACACTACTTATTAATGCAGTGCCTTGTCATTTTTTACAAGAAAATAAGTGTACCGTTTACGATTACAGATTTGAAGGATGCAAAGAATTTCCAGCGATGCACCTACCCCATTTTAACAAAAGACTTTTTACAACATTTATGCATTACAACCGCTGCCCTATCATTTTTAATATTGTGGAGCAGCTAAAAATTGAAACTCAATTTGTGATGGAAACAAAAAATGAACCGTTATGATTTCATTTGGTATAGACGAACTCATCCATCAAAATCCTATGTGGAAAACAAAGCGCATAGGTCTTGTTACAAATGATGCAGCCACTACCAATACCGGCATACTTTCAAGAACTGCCCTTTTGCAAGCAGGCTTTAACATTGCATGTTTATTTTCGCCAGAACATGGGATCACTGCAACTGCACCCGATGGCGAGGCGCAACAAAATAGCATAGACCCAATTACTGGTTTACCTGTTGTAAGTTTATACGGCCCTAGGTGCATGCCTACCGCGCAGGATTTAGAAAATATTGACATTGTATTATTTGATATTCCTGATATTGGGGCGCGTTTTTACACCTACCTCTGGACTTTAACTTATGTATTAGAAGCCTGTGCGCTTAACAATAAAGCATTGATTATTTTAGATAGGCCAAATCCTGTTTCTGGAAATTTTGATGCCGCGGAAGGCCCCTTTTTAGAAGAAAGTTCAAGTTCATTTATTGGACGCTGGAATATCCCAATCAAACACAGCTCAACCCTTGGCGAGCTAGCCCTTTATTTTAACAGCACAAAAAATATAGGCGCCAACCTCATAGTTGTTCCTGTTAAAAACTGGGACCGAGAATCATTTGTAACAAACTGGGGAGTAGACTTTGTACCAACATCGCCGGCTATTCAAAATCCCAATAGCATGTTATTATACCCAGGTCTTTGCTTACTAGAAGCTACTAATGTAAGCGAAGGCAGAGGCAGCCAATATAGTTTTGAAACCGCTGCTGCACCCTGGATGCAAACAAATGAAATAGTAAATTTTATCAATCAAAGTTTTGGAGACGAAATAAAAGCAAGCGCCATAACATTTACACCAACATCCGGTAAATATGCACATACAATTTGTAAGGGTATCCATTTTGAAGTGATAGACCCAACCTATTGTAAACCTTTATTTTTTGGATTGCTTCTTGTGTACATGATTCGTACAAAACATCCGGAGAAATTTTTGTGGGCCCCTTATAAGACAGCTGTAAATCCAAGTGGCGAAAACCACTTAGACAAATTATTGGGTATGCATCATGCGGAGCAACTCTTTACCCTACCACTACCTCAATTTGTGGCGACTTGCACTAAAATCACGCACACCCCAAATTGGCAAGAACAAATGAGCCCCTATTTACTCTACTAACTTTAACCCACCCAAATCTCTAATAACCACGCTTGCAGTGGTGCAACCAAAAATGGCAGGCATATACGAAAGTGTGCCAATAATTGATTTTTTAGGAAAGGCTTTTTCGGTTTCAATAATTTTTGATTGGTCTACCATTTCTGGGCTAAATACCACCTTAAGACCTTTGTAAATATCTAGCGCGTGTAATTTTTTACGAACATATTTTGCTAAATTACACTGATAAGTTTTTGAAATATCCGTCACTCTAATTTGCGAAGGATCCATTTTGCCACCTGCCCCCAGTGAACTTACAATCGGGATTTTTCGATCAATGCAAGCTTTTATAAAATATACTTTCGGGGACAAAGTATCGATGCAATCTACGGCGTAATCAAAAGCCCCGTTGTCTAAAATTTCACGGGTGCGTTCTTCTTTAATATATTCTGTTAATACCGTTAAATCTAAATTAGGGTTGATGTCTTTTAACCTTTCTGCCATTACTTCTGCCTTTGGTTTTCCAGCTGTCGAATGAAGTGCAGGAATTTGCCTATTAACATTGCTAAGGTCTACGGTGTCTGCGTCTACAATGGTCATTTTGCCCACTCCTGCGCGCGCAATCATTTCGGCGCAAATACCACCAACGCCTCCCAGTCCAACCACCAATACATTTTTTGACATTAGTGCTTCGATGGGGGCATCCCCTAGCATTAACTGCGTTCTACTCATCCAATACGGTATCATCAATATTATTTTTTGGGGTATAAAACTTGTTCTAGATTTAGCCTAGTTAACCATGCAAAAATGTACATCCTATGCGGTTTATAAAAATATTTTATTGTAGCGCTGTTTTATGGCTGCTCACAACACCCGCGTCAAAGGCGCAAAACCAGATTCCGCTTACAATAAAACCCACGCCAGACATCAGTATTAGCCTATTAGCTTCGAGTAATAAAGTGAGCATTAGAGGACTAAGCGTTATAAATGATAACATTTTTTGGGCCAGCGGATCGGGAGGTATGGTTGCAAAGTCTACCGATGGAGGTAAAAATATTGAGTGGATGCAGGTGCCTGGTTTTGAAAAAAGAGATTTTAGAGACATCGAAGCTTTTGATCAAAACACAGCAATCATCATGGCAGTTTCTGATCCGGCCATCATTTTAAAAACAACAGATGGTGGAAAAAGTTGGAAAAAAGTTTTTGAAGACACAACAGCTGGCATGTTTTTAGATGCCATGCATTTTGAAAAAGTAGATGGCAAATTAGTGGGCATGGTTGTAGGCGACCCCATCAATAACAAAATTTTTTATGCTAAAACTTTTGATGGCGGCGAAACTTGGATAAAGCCTTCTAAAAAAGAATTAAAAAATGTGCCTACCGTGCCAGAAGGGGAGGCTATGTTTGCATCGAGTGGAACCAATATTGCTATTACAAATTTTAGTAAAGCCTCGCCATGGCTTGTAGTAACCGGTGGAACTAAATCGCGTTTAAAAGATTTTTTAAACCATTCGTTTAATGATTCGTTGCCGCTGCTACAAGGTTTTAGTTCGGCAGGTGCCAACTCCATAGCATTTAACAATACCATTCAA
>CANHHX010000033.1 GCA_947461125.1 Bacteroidota bacterium
AAATTGACGCAAATTTAAATGCCGCACTCTTTTTGAGTAATATATTTTTTCTAAAACAGTTTATTTAACAATATGTTGAAATTTATAACCAAATTTTTTGGAAGCAGCAAGAGCGAGAAAGATGTTCAAAAGATACTTCCAATTGTAGATAAGGCCAATGCTTTTTTTGCGTCTTATGCTAGTTTAACCAACGACGAGTTAAGAGGAAAGACTGCTGAGTTTAAGCAAAGAATTCAAAATCATTTGACAGCGATTGATGCGCAAATTGCAGAGAAAAAACAAATTGCAGATGCACTCAGTGATACCGAAATTCATAAGCGTGATGCCATTTATAAAGAGGTGGACGTTTTAAATAAAGAGCGCGACCAAAAAATTGAAGAAGTACTTGCGGAAATTCAACCAGAAGCTTTTGCGGTAGTTAAAGAAACGGCGCGCAGATTTTCTACCAACGAAGAACTTATTGCAACGGCTACACCACTAGACCGCGAGTTTAGCGTTAAAAAAGATTACATATCTATTAAAGGAGAGCAGAGTATTTACAAAAACACATGGACCGCAGCTGGCGGAAAAGTTACCTGGAATATGGTGCACTATGACGTTCAGTTAATTGGTGGTAGTGTACTACATGAAGGTAAGATTGCAGAAATGTCTACGGGTGAAGGAAAGACCCTCGTATCAACACTTCCCGCTTATTTAAATGCATTAGCAGGTGAGGGCGTACACATTGTAACGGTTAACGATTACCTCGCAAAACGTGATAGTGAGTGGAATGGTACTTTATTTGAGTGGCTTGGACTTCGCGTAGATTGTATTGACAAGCATGATTCAAATAGTGAAGCGCGCCGTAATGCTTATTTAGCGGATATAACTTATGGCACCAATAACGAATTTGGTTTCGATTATCTCCGAGACAATATGGTGCATACACCACAGGAAATGGTACAACGCAAACATCATTTTGCGATGGTGGATGAAGTGGATTCGGTATTAATTGATGATGCACGTACGCCACTTATTATTTCTGGTCCAGTAGGACACAATACCAACGAGCAACAATTTTTTGAATTAAAGCCGCGCATCGAAAAATTAGTAGATGCACAAAAGCGTGCCACCAATCAATTTTTAATTGAAGCCAAAAAGAAAATCGCAGAAGGCAACGACGATCCAAAAGATGGCGGCCTTGCATTATTTAGAGCACATAGAGGACTTCCTAAAAACAATGCCCTTATTAAATATTTAAGTGAGCCGGGTATTCGAGTGAAACTACAAAAGGCCGAAAACTATTACCTCGCAGATCAGTCTCGTGAAATGCCTATTGCCGACGAAGAACTTTATTTCTACATCGACGAAAAAAGCAACTCGGTAGAGCTTACCGATAAAGGGATTCAGCTCATTACCAAAGCTGGCGAAGACCAACAATTTTTTGTGTTACCTGATATTAGTTTGTCACTTTCTTCTATTGATAAATCAGCGGTAGCCGCCGAAGAAAAACTGCAACAAAAAGAAGCCATCATTAATGATTACTCTGTAAAGGCCGATCGTATCCATACCGTTCAACAATTACTAAAAGCATACACGCTTTTTGATAAAGACATTGAGTATGTAGTGATGGATGGTTCTGTAAAAATTGTAGATGAGCAAACAGGTCGTATACTAGATGGTCGTAGATACTCCGATGGTTTACACCAAGCTATTGAAGCCAAAGAAAATGTGAAAATTGAAGCGGCTACACAAACCTATGCAACCGTTACTTTACAAAACTATTTTAGAATGTACCACAAACTTTGTGGTATGACAGGTACTGCCGAAACAGAAGCAGCAGAGCTTTGGGATATTTATAAACTTGATGTAGTTTCTGTGCCTACCAATGTAACAGCAATCAGAATTGATGAGCAGGATTTAGTATTTAAAACCAAGCGTGAAAAATTTGGTGCCGTTATTGATGAAATTGTAAAATTAAGAGAAGCAGGAAGACCGGTACTTGTTGGTACCACAAGCGTTGAAGTGAGTGAACTATTAGGCCGTATGCTTCGTCAAAAACAAATTCCACACAACGTATTAAACGCCAAGCAGCACGCACGTGAAGCACAAATTGTTACCGAAGCAGGTTTAGCAGGCGCTGTTACCATTGCCACCAACATGGCGGGTAGAGGTACCGATATTAAATTAGGCGAAGGCGTTAAAGAAGCGGGTGGCCTTGCGATATTAGGTACTGAGCGTCATGAATCTCGCCGTGTAGACCGTCAGTTAAGAGGACGTGCAGGCCGTCAGGGAGATCCAGGATCATCTCAATTTTTTGTATCCTTAGAAGATGATTTGATGCGCATGTTTGGTAGCGAACGTATTGCCAAAGTGATGGACTTTGCGGGCTATAAAGAAGGCGAAGTAATTCAGCATAGTATGATTACAAAATCGATTGAGCGTGCTCAAAAAAAGGTAGAAGAAAACAACTTTGGTATTCGTAAGCGCCTTTTAGAATATGATGATGTAATGAACAAGCAGCGTACCGTTATTTATGCAAAACGTCATCATGCATTATTTGGCGAAAGACTAGCACTTGATTTAGACAATGCTTTTTATGGTGTTGCAGAAGGTCTGGTTTTTAGCTTTAGAGAGCAAAGTGATTTTGAAGGATTTAAATTAGCCGTGATTGTAAACTTTGGATTAGATACTGCCATTACAGAAGAGCAGTTGAATAAACAAAGTGCGCATAATGTTGCCGAGTTATTATACCAAGAAGCTATTGCACATTACAACCGCCGCCGCGCGGATATGATGGCGCAAGCGATGCCGGTATTTAAGCGTATTCGTTTACAACAGGGCAACCATATCGAAAATGTGATTGTTCCATTTACAGATGGCAAAAAAGCCATGGAAGTGTTAGGTAATATGGAAAAAACCTTGGCTACTAATGGTGCTGCGCTGATCAATGCACTTGAAAGAACCATTGCGCTTGCGCATATTGACAATGCATGGAAAGAGCATTTGCGTGCCATGGATGATTTAAAACAAAGTGTACAAACAGCTACTTACGAACAAAAAGATCCGCTCGTTATTTATAAAATGGAAGCATTTGAGTTGTTCAAAAAAATGGACACCGAAGTGAACAAAGACATCATTGAGTTTTTGTGTCATGCAACCATTCCATTAACCGAAACAGATCAGGTACAAGAAGGACGTCAGCAAAAAACAGACATGAGTAAGATGAGTGTGACCAAGCAAGACGCTAGTGCTGCGCCAACCGAAAATGATTATTACGATCCAACACCAGAAAAGCAACAGCCAATTACGGTGGGTCCAAAAATTGGAAGAAATGATCCTTGTCCTTGTGGTAGTGGAAAAAAATACAAGGCATGTCATGGAAGAGACGCCGATTAATTTAATTTTTGATTGATGCTATTAAACGCCTACATCGACCATACCATTTTAAAACCTACAACCCTGGTTGCAGATATAGAAAAAGTATGCGCCGAAGCGGTTGAGTATGGTTTTGCAGCTGTATGCGTGCCACCCAATTTTGTTAAAACTGCAAAGGCTTTGGTAGCAGGCTCTACTGTTAAAGTAGCTACCGTTATTGGTTTTCCTTTTGGATATAGCGCGGTAGAATCAAAAATCGCTGAAATTATTTTAGCAGTAGTTGATGGTGCAGATGAGTTAGATGTAGTGGCAAATATTAGCGCTATTAAAAATGCCGATTGGGCATATCTCGCTAATGAACTAGGTCATATTTTACCCATTGTTAGAAGTAAAGAAAAAGTAATTAAAGTAATTATTGAATCGGGCATTTTAACAGACGAAGAAATTATTAAGTGTTGTGAACTCTATGGAGTAGCAGGCATTGATTATTTAAAAACATCGACTGGCTACGCCGAAAAAGGAGCCACCATCGAGGCGGTTCAACTCTTTAAAGCGCATTTACCTTCAAATGTTCAAATAAAAGCGTCTGGGGGCATTAGAGATTATGCATTTGCAAGCGCACTAGTTGCTGCGGGTGCCACCAGGCTTGGTTGCAGTGCAAGTGTAGCCATTGTTACGGGCGCTCCTGCTACTGGAAAATATTAAAGTTGTAACTTAGGTAACACTACAAATTGTTTGTAATGAAAAATAACAATGTTTGTTCTATCGCCTTTTTCATCGCCGCACTGATTTTTGCGGTGGGAGCCAGCGCGGCAGACACCATTGTAGTTATCAAAGATCCACGGTTAGATATTTTATCACAAAAGCAAGCCTTTATCAATAAACGTACGTCGGTACTAACTAGTAATGGAAAAGTAAAAGGATTTAGAATTCAAATTACAAGTACCAACAGCCGTGATCAAGCATTTAATGCAAAAGCTGCTGTGCAATCAAAATTTCCAGATCAAAAAGTATATACCACGTATCAGGCACCTCTTTTTAAAGTACGTGTAGGTGATTTTATAAAAAGAGAAGACGCAGAAAAGTATAGAAAATTAATGCTCTCTATTTTTCCAACAGGCATGTATGTGGTGGAGGATGTAATAGAAGTGAGCTTAGAAGATATCGATCAATAAATGACAAATTATTTATGAGTCAATTGCAAGAAAAAATTAAAGCATTAGCAAAAGAATTTGCACCTGCACAAATTGCAGTGCGTCATCATTTGCATGCAAACCCTGAATTAAGCTACCAAGAATTTGAAACGGCTAAGTATGTGAAAGCTCAATTAGCAGCTATGGGCATTGCTTCTGAAGAAAAAGCAATCACCGGACTTGTAGCAGTTATTGAAGGAAAAAATCCTGCGTCCCGAATTATTGCGCTTCGTGCCGATATGGACGCACTGCCCATTCAAGAACAAAATGAGGTGCCTTACAAATCAACGGTACCAGGCGTTATGCATGCTTGCGGCCATGATGTACATACCACTATTTTACTTGGCGCCGCTAAAATTTTAGTAGCCACAAAGGATAGTTGGGAAGGCACTGTAAAATTATTTTTTCAACCCGGCGAAGAAAAAAATCCGGGCGGCGCTAGCTATATGATTAGAGATGGAGCCCTTCAAAATCCAGCTCCCGAAGCGATTGTTGCACTGCATGTGCATCCAGGACTTGAAACTGGTAAATTAAGTTTTAGAAAAGGTAGGGTCATGGCAAGTGCCGATGAAATTTATATGACCATTAAAGGTCCAGGTGGTCACGCGGCATCTCCGCATTTAGCACCTGATACAATTTTAATTGCCTCTCATATAATTATAAGTTTACAACAAATCATTTCGCGCAACAGAAATCCTGTTTCGCCATCCGTATTATCTATTTGCTCGGTGCAAGGCGGTAATACCACCAATGTAATTCCTTCCGAAGTAAAACTCATGGGAACATTTAGAGCGATGGATGAAACCTGGCGTTACAAAGCACATGATTTAATTACTAAAACTGCAAAAGGGGTTGCCGAATCGATGGGTGCAGAAATTGATGTACTCATTGATGTGGGGTATCCAACCGTTGATAATGATCCTGCTTTTACAGATATAGCATGGAAATTAGCGGATGATTATATGGGTGCGCAAAATGTACTTGAAACAGAAATGCGCATGGGTGCCGAAGATTTTGGTTATTACAGCCAAGTGATACCTGGTTGCTTTTTTAGACTTGGAGTGCGCAATGAGGCTGCCGGGATTATTCATAACGTTCATACCCCTCATTTTAATATTGACGAAAATGCCATTGAAATAGGCATGGGGATGATGGCTTGGCTTGGCGCAACCGCTCATACATAAGGTTTTACGTATTTTAGGCAAACAAGTGTTAGCCTTTCAGAATTAATGGTAAATTTGTAATTCGAACAAAACAATACAGATGGCAAAAAACAATGACCTCCGCAGAGAACAAGCCCTTGAATACCACGCAAGTGGCAGACCGGGTAAGATAGAGGTAGTGCCTACAAAAGAGGCTAAAACGCAGCGTGATTTGTCGCTTGCATATAGCCCAGGGGTTGCAGAGCCTTGTAAAGAAATTCACGAAAACATTGAAGAGGTATATAAATATACGGCCAAAGGAAATTTAGTGGCTGTTATTACCAACGGAACCGCCGTATTAGGACTTGGCGATATTGGCCCAGAAGCGAGTAAGCCGGTGATGGAAGGTAAGGGGGTACTCTTTAAAATATTTGCAGACATTGACGTTTTTGATATTGAAATTAATGAGAAGGATCCCGAAAAGTTTGTTCAAATAGTAAAAGCATTGGAGCCAACATTTGGAGGAATCAACCTAGAAGATATTAAAGCGCCCGAATGTTTTTATATTGAGCAGCAGCTAAAAGAGCAAATGAAAATTCCGGTGATGCACGACGATCAGCATGGAACAGCTATCATTAGCGGCGCCGCACTTTTAAATGCATTGGAACTTCAAAAAAAGAAAATTGATCGTGTGCGTTTTGTAGTGAACGGCGCAGGCGCAGCAGCCATGGCTTGTGTGCAGTTGTATGTTGCACTTGGAGCGCGTTACGAAAACTTTATCATGTTTGATAAAGACGGCGTTTTGCATGAAGGCCGTACCGATTTAGATACTACCCGTAAAAAGTTTGCTGTAAAAAAATCAGATAGTACACTTGCGAAAGCAATGCGTGATGCCGATGTTTTTTTAGGGCTTAGTATTGGTGGTGTTGTAACACAGGAAATGGTAAAATCAATGGCGAAGAATCCAATTGTTTTTGCTATGGCCAATCCGGATCCAGAAATCTCTTATGAAGATGCAACAGCAGTTCGCAAAGATATTATCATGGCAACGGGTCGTACCGATTACCCCAACCAAGTAAACAATGTATTAGGCTTCCCTTATATTTTTAGGGGAGCACTTGATGTGCGTGCTACAAAAATTAATGAAGCCATGAAACTGGCAGCTGTAAAAGCCTTAGCAGAACTTGCTAAAACAGCTGTGCCTGATATTGTGAACCTAGCGTATAACCAAAGCAGCATGAGTTTTGGTCCAGAGTATATCATTCCAAAACCGCTCGATCCAAGACTTCTTTCTACAGTAGCGCCTGCTGTTGCAAAAGCTGCGGTAGAGTCTGGGGTGGCTCAAAAGCCTATTCAAAACTGGGATGCTTACACCCTACAATTAAATAAGCGTTTAGGACTTGATAACCAATTGATACGTATTATTGGTAACAAAGCTAGGCGTGATCCTAAGCGTTTAGTGTTTGCAGAAGCGGACAATCAAAAAGTATTAAAAGCAGCAAGCATCATTTATGATGATGGTATTGCTTATCCAATATTGCTTGGTGATCCAATTAAAATAAAAGCAATTGCAGAAGAGCACAATATTGACCTTACCGATATTCCAATTATTGATTCACGCAGTGATGAAACGGAGGCGAAGCGTGAATTTTATGGTGAGTTGTTCTTTAAAAAACGCCAGCGTAAAGGCTTCAATCATTACGAGAGTATTAAAATTATGAAAGACCGCAACCATTTTGGTTGTATGATGGTGGAAACTGGCGATGCGGATGCGATGCTTTCGGGCCTTACTAAAAATTATGCCGAAGCCATTAGGCCCGCGCTTCAAATTATTGGTACCGAAGAGGGCGTTAAAAAAATTGCCGGCATGTATTTGTTGTTAACCAAGCGTGGTCCCATATTTTTGGCGGATACAACGGTTAATTTTAATCCAAATGCCGAAGAGTTAGCAGACATTGCCATGATGGTTGCCAAAGAGGTAAGAAACTTCAATATCACACCGCGAATTGCGATGCTTAGTTATAGCAATTTTGGTAGCTCAGATTCTGCAGAGGCTAAAACTGTTGCAGAAGCTACGCGTATCTTAAAGCAGCGCAATCCATCCTTAATTGTGGATGGGGAAATGCAGGCAAGTATGGCATTTAACAAAGAAATCTTAAAAGACAATTACGGATTTAGTGATTTAGTGGATGAGGATGTAAACGTACTTATCTTCCCTAATTTAACTTCAGGTAACGTTGCTTATAATTTATTAAAAGAAATTGGTGGAGCAGATGCCATTGGTCCTATTTTGTTAGGCCTTAAAAAGCCTGTACACGTATTACAGTTGGGTAGCTCTGTAAGAAGTATCATTAATATGGCACTTGTAGCAGTTGTGGATGCGCAATTAAAATCACGCATAGACACAGACGACGCCGTTCAGCGTAGTAGCTGGTGGAAACGTCTCAAAAAGAAAAACAAATAGTTACCTTATACTAGTATATGAATTTAATAACGCATTTCGGGAATTATTTGCTCATGTTAAAAGGCATGTTTACGAAGCCCGAAAACCTGCGTATGTATTGGAAAGAGTTTGTGCATCAAGCAGTAGAAATTGGCATAGGTTCTTTACCCATTGTTGTAATCATTTCTGTTTTTTTAGGTGCTGTTACAACGGTACAAACTACCTACCAGTTAGTTAGCCCACTTGTGCCACTTTCTACTATTGCGCAAATTGTGCGTGATGGTTTACTGCTTGAATTATCGCCAACCGTTGTATGTATTGTACTTGCTGGTGTTGCAGGTAGTAAAATAGCGAGTGAGCTTGGAAACATGCGCGTGAGTGAACAAATTGATGCACTGGAAATAATGGGTATCAATACCAAAAGCTATTTGATACTTCCAAAAATCATCGCTTCTATGCTTGTGATTCCGTGCCTCATTACATTATCTGTGGCGCTTGGTATTTGGGGAGGTCGTTTGGCAGGACATTATACGGGGCTAATTTCAACAGATATATACGATGCTGGACTTCGTGAAAACTTAAATACGTTTTATATCAATTTTGCACTTTATAAGGCCTACACCTTTGCATTTATTATCAGTACTATTTCGGCGTATTATGGATATTATGTGAAAGGTGGTGCTCTTGAAATTGGTAGAGCAAGTACAAGTGCCGTTGTGGTAAGTTGTATTTTAATTTTAATTGCCGATTACATATTGGCATTACTTCTTTTAGGATAAACTCGTAATTATGACACCTAATTTTGCAGCGTTTCACGCGTTAATTATGCATCCTTTAAAATTTAGGTTGTATATGTTAGCTAAGCTTCCTATGGGATTTTTAGCGGGCCTCAAACTCATACAATTAGAACCGGGCCAAGCGGCCGTGCAGGTAAAGTACAAGTGGCTTACGCAAAATCCATTTGGGTCTTTGTATTTTGCAGTACTTTCTATGGCTGCCGAGTTTAGCAGCGGTATTTTATGTCTCGCAAATATTTACAAATCAGATCCAGCCATTAGTATGCTAGTGGTAAAAATGGAATCTCATTTTTATAAAAAAGCGGTGGGTGTTATCACATTTACTTGTTCGGATGGAGATGCCATTATTAATATCATAAAAACAGCCAAAGAAACAGGCGAGGGTGTAACCATTGTTAGCAAATCTACTGGCGTTAATCAGAATGGCGAAGTTGTAGCAGAATTTTTTGTTACCTGGAGTCTTAAAGCAAAGGCTTCTAAAAGTATCATAGTAAAATAATATCAATGAAAATATCGTTCCACGGAGCAGCACAAATGGTTACAGGGTCAAAGCATTTAATTACACTTAAAAGTGGCTTTAAAATTTTACTTGACTGTGGGATGTTTCAGGGAATGGGTAGAGAAACACAAGTGCTTAATAGCTCCCTTGGGTTTGAAGCAGCTAGCGTAGACATTTTGGTCTTATCGCATGCACATATCGATCATTCGGGCCTTATCCCTAAATTATATAAAGACGGTTTTAGAGGAAAAATATTTGCAACGCCTGCCACCAAAGATTTAGCGGCTGTTCTACTCGAAGACTCCGCTGTCATTCAAAGAGACGATACAAAATTTATCAATAAGCGTAGGGCTAAACAAGGGCTTCCTCCATTTGAAGCACTCTATGATTTAGAAGATGCAGCAGAAGCACTCACTTTATTTGAAGTAGCGGCTTATGACAAATGGACAAGCATTGCACCAGGCGTTGAACTATTATTTACCGATGCAGGACATATTATTGGCAGTGCGTCTGTACACTTAAAGATTACTGAAAATGGCGAAACTAAACAGCTCAGTTTTAGTGGCGATATTGGGCGCTACAACGATGCAATTTTAAGAGCTCCAACTGTTTTTCCTCAAGCCAATTATATCATTATTGAAAGTACCTATGGAAATAAGCTTCACGACGAAGTGCATGGTACCACTGATAGTCTTTTGTCTTGGATTGAAAAAACCTGCATCCATAAAAAAGGAAAATTAATTATTCCTGCGTTTAGTGTGGGCCGAACACAAGAATTACTGTATGCGCTTAATCAGTTAAGCATTGAAAAGAGGTTGCCCCGTATTCCAATTTTTGTAGACAGTCCTTTAAGCAAAGAAGCTACTGAATTATTAAAAAGATATCCGCAATATTTTAATAAAACCGTTAGAAAAATAATGGAGCATGATGATGATCCATTTGATTTTGATGGCCTTACATTTATTAGCTCAGTAGAGGAAAGTAAAAGACTTAATACGCTTGAACAGCCTTGTGTCATTATTTCGGCGAGCGGCATGGCCGATGCTGGTAGGGTTAAGCACCATATCATGAATAATATTGGCAGCAGGGATAATACTATTTTAATTGTTGGTTATTGCGAGCCAAGATCACTGGGTGGTAGGCTTTCAAGTGGGGTAGCAGAAGTAAAAATTTATGGCGAATATTTTAAAGTAGGTGCCGAAATTGGCCAAATGCGCAGTATGTCTGCGCATGGTGATTATGAAGATTTGTGTCAGTATTTGAGTTGTCAAAATCCTGCATTAGTGTCACAGCTGTTTGTTGTACATGGCGATTATGAAGTACAGCAAGATTTTGCTAAAAGGTTAGAGCGAAAAGGATTTGGGGAAGTGATTATTCCGGAGTTGCACCAGTCTGTTGCATTAAAGTGATACCCTTCCAAACCATTTGTATCTATTTTTAGCAATCCAACGGTAAATGAGGTCTCTCCATTTTTTGGGTATGATACTGCCAGCAGCTAGAAGCTTATATGGAAAAGATAGTTGTTTTGCTATTTCAATCACTGCATCTGATTCAATATATACCTGATTGTTTGCAATAAATAGTATCGAGTTGATATTTTGTAATGATGAGTATTGGGCCACGATAGCTGCGCCTTCTGAGCTCGTTAGCGGAATTTGTTTTATTTGTTGTTTCTTGTCACCTTTGGTGACAAATTTGATACTACTATTGCATAATTTGCATCCACTATCAAAAAGTAGTACCATTTTTTCCATACCCAAAAGTAAGTTACAATGTTTGCAGATCCTCAAATAATTATTAATAACGATGGCGAGGCAGTGTATTATCCATTGGTATTTGATGGAGCCGAGGTTCAAAACTTGTTGCCAGCGTTACTGCACAATATTGAGTGGCAGCATGATGAGGTCATTATGTTTGGTAAGCAAATTACTACCAAACGAAAAGTGGCTTGGTATGCAGGTGAAGGGATTAGTTATACTTACGCAGGTAAAAGAAAAGATCCATTACCATGGCCACCGTTTTTATTGTCCATTAAAGAAAAAGTAGAAAAGCAAACGAGAGCAACCTATAATGCTTGTTTGTTAAACTTATACCATGCTGGTGATGAGGGGATGTCTTGGCACCGCGATAATGAAAAAGAAATTGTGCCTGAAAGTTCCATTGCTTCTGTCAGTTTTGGTGCCCCCCGAAAATTTGCATTTAAACACGTTGTAACTGCTCAAAAAATAGAACTCTTGCTTGAGTCAGGTTCTGTTTTAGATATGCGTGGCCCTATACAGCAGCACTGGTACCATGCACTACCGCCTTCTAAAAAGGTAAAAGACCTCCGGGTAAATTTGACCTTTAGATTGTTAATAAAATAGCAGCTTTTTGCGCTTCTTTGTTTGGGCTTAGTATTATATTTAAAATATCAATACAAGCCATTATGAAAAAAATATTTAGCCTTTTCTTGTTCGTTGCTTTTGCGTTAAGCAGTGTAGCGCAAACATCCATGTCTAAAGACACCCGTATGCAGTGGTGGCGTGATGCTAGATTTGGTATGTTTATTCACTGGGGAATTTATGCAGTTCCTGCTGGTGAGTATAAAGGTGATAAAAATCATGCCGAGTGGATTATGAATACGGCAAACATTCCAATCCCTGAATATGAAAAATATGCTGCATCATTCAATCCAACTTCGTTTAATGCAGATAGTTGGGTGGCTATGGCCAAAGATGCGGGCATGAAATACATAGTCATCACTTCTAAGCACCATGATGGATTTTGTTTGTGGGATAGTAAAGTTTCTGATTACGATGTGATGGACAAAACGCCGTTTAAGCGTGACATCATGAAAGAATTAAGTGAGGCTTGTAAAAAATATGGCGTTGTTTTTTGTATGTACCATTCAATTATGGATTGGCACCATCCGCTAGAAAATAAAAATGATATTGATAGGTATAACCAGGAATATTTACGTCCTTGTTTAGAAGAGCTTGTTACAAAATATGATCCAGGTGTACTTTGGTTTGATGGAGAGTGGGTAGATGAGTGGACCAAGCCAAAAGGGGATTCTTTATATAATTGGCTGTTAACGCTCAAGCCTAACTTAATTATCAATAACCGTGTAAGCAAGGGTCGTAACGGCATGCAGGGTATGAACAAAGATGATGCAGCCGGTGATTTTGGGACCCCAGAGCAGGAAATTTTAACTGAAAAAACCACCGAAGATTGGGAGAGTTGTATGACCATGAATGATCATTGGGGCTTTAATAAAAATGATAATAATTTTAAAACGAGTAACCAACTCATTTGGAATTTGGTAGACATTGCTTCTAAGGGTGGCAATTACCTACTCAATATTGGACCAACAGCTGCTGGGTTGTTTCCTGATTCAAGCGTACTTCGTTTAAAAGAAATTGGCGAATGGATGCGCATTAATGGAGCAGCTGTTTACGGTGCTAAAACTTGGGATAGTTTTGGGGAAGGTGCAAATGTCAGGTATGCAACCAGTAAAGAAGGCAAGCTATTTGTATATTTAAATGGATGGCCCAAAGCAAGTGTTACACTAAAAAAAATAAAACCTGCACCAGGCACCAAAATTTTACTCAATGGATTAGAAGTGCCACTTGAATGGCGTCAAACAGAAGAAGGGCTGGTTATTTTCTTTCCTGCGGCGCCGCCTAGTAATCCAGGACGTGCTGGTGTGTATGTGCTTAATTTAGAAGGTACCCCGCAGTCGCTTGCGACCGCGCCACAAATTGGCAATCCCGATGAAGCAAAATTAAAATCTAAGGTAGTATCAGGAGTGTCTGAGCGTGTTGCTATTAGTAGTATAGAAAATGGCGCAACCATCCGCTTTACCACCGATGGCTCTGAGCCTAATTTAGGATCGGCGGTATATGCTTCTCCTATTTTAGTAACACGAAGCGGTTTAATAAAAGCAGTGAGTTATGTGCCTGGTAAAATGCCAAGTGAAACTTCGGAACTTACCATTGTTAAAGGGAAACATGCACTTACGCTTGCTCCAAATTATGCCAATCAGTACAGTGCCATGGGGCCAGTAAGTTTAGTAGATGGCATTAAGGGTAACGAAAAAGACTTTCATAAAAACTGGTTGGGTTTTGAGCAAAAAAATATAGAAGCAATTATTGATTTAGGCGCTATTAAGCCAATCAAAAATATTACTGGTTCTTTTTTAAAACGACATAGCGAATGGATTTTTTTACCAAAACAATTTAGTGTGTACACATCGGTGGATGGAAAAAAATACCAGCTGCTAACTGCACAAAAAGTGGTAGCACCAAAAAGTGCAGAAGCTGCTGGTGTTGTAAAAATTAGTGCTGCTAAAAAGGCGCAGGCTCGTTTTGTAAAAGTCGTTGCAACAAATACGGGTGTATGCCCGAGCTGGCATGCTGGTAATGGCGGAAAGGCCTGGTTATTTTGTGATGAAATTACCGTTGAATAATTTAATAGGTTTAAATTAATTATATGCGGTTTATTGGTCGTTTTTTGTTTCTATTTTTAATGGTTGCTAATGTGCAAGGGCAATCAAATAAAGCGGTTACCTATACCAATCCGGTATTGCCGCTCGATTATTCAGACCCGGATGCCATTAGGGTAGGAGACGCCTATTATATGACAGCTTCTAGTTTTAATCATGTACCGGGGCTTCCTATCTTAAAATCTTACGACTTAGTGCACTGGCAATTGATTGGTCATGCACTTTCTGTTTTAACGCCGCAAGATCATTTTAGTACAGTTCGTCATGGCGGCGGTGTGTGGGCGCCTAGTATTAGGTATCATAATAATCAGTTTTATATTTATTATCCCGATCCTGATTTTGGAATTTATGTAATAACATCAAAAAATATTGAAGGCCCATGGAGTACTCCTGTTTTGGTAGAAGCGGGTAAAGGCCTTATTGATCCTTGTCCACTTTGGGATACCGATGGTAAAAATTATTTGGTACACGCTTATGCAGGAAGCAGGGCGGGTATAAAAAGTATTTTAGTAGTTAAAGAACTAGATAAATCGGCAACCAAGGTAATAGGCAAGCCAACTTTAATTTATGATGGTCATGAAATAGATCCAACTATTGAGGGCCCTAAGTTTTATAAGCGTAATGGTTGGTATTATATTTTTGCGCCAGCAGGTGGTGTTGCAACTGGATGGCAAACCGTGTTAAGGTCTAAAAATGTATTCGGCCCTTATGAGCGTCGTGTTGTTATGGAGCAGGGTGCTACTATTGTAAATGGCCCGCACCAGGGCGCTTGGGTTGAAACGCCAACTGGCGAAAGTTGGTTTTTACATTTTCAGGATAAAGAGGCCTATGGTAGAATTGTGCATTTGCAACCCATGGTTTGGAAAAATGATTGGCCTATTATTGGTGGGCATAGTTATAATGCAACCGTTGGAAATCCTGTAACATCGCATGCGCTACCGGTTAGTGCAAAAGCGCAGTTAACGGAAACGGCTCATCCAAACTTACTTTGGCAGTGGCAGGCAAACCCTCAGGCGCATTGGAAAATGAATTTAAATGGGGTAGACCGCTTTTATGCGGTTGCAAAACAAGATAGCACTCAAAATTTATGGAACGCACCTAATTTGTACTTGCAAAAAATTCCGGCGGATAGTTTTGTGTTTACGGTGCGGTTACATTTTAAGCCCAACCAGTTTGGCGAAAAAACCGGGCTCATTTTATTTGGACTAGACTATGCGTATTTGGGCCTAGAAAAAACGGCAACTGGTAATCAGTTAATTTTTGTGCATTGTTTAGGTGCCGAAAAAAATGGCAAAGAACAAAAGCAAGTAATTGCTGATCGAGTAAGTAGTAGTATTTATTTAAACTTAACCGTTAAAGCAGGCGCCATAGCTAGCTTTGCATATAGTACCGATGGTAAATTATATACAAGTGCTGGCGAAAAGTTTGTAGCTAAGCCCGGCAAATGGGTAGGGGCAAAAATGGGACTCTTTTGTTCTGGTGAGCGCATTACTAACGACGCTGGGTTTGTAGAAATGATATCTTCAAGTATAAATTGAACCTTATGAAAAATACAATCTGTTTTTTATTGTTACTAGGGTCTATTGCGATGCAGGCTCAAACCAAAAGTTATAATAATGAAGCTATAAGTTGGAATCATTCGTGGATTGAAAAAAGTACTCCAGAACAAAATTTACCCAATGTGCTTTTAATTGGAGATTCTCATGTTGAGCGTTACTATCCGGTGGTAAATAATTTATTAAAAGACAAAGCAGTTGTCAGTAAAATTACCACCTCATTAAGCATGGGTGATGCAACCTTTATGCCGCAGCTTGCGGGCCTACTGGCTGATCACAAATTTGATTATATCTTTTTTAATAACGGCCTTCATGGTGTTTTGTTTACCCCTAGCGAGTATGCCGCAGATATTTCAAAAGTATACAAGCTTCTTACTAAAAACAATCCATCGGTTAAATTTGTATGGGCCAATACCACGGCTAGGCGTGTGCCCAATAAACTAGATGCGTTTGATCCCTACCAGGCAGATGTCATCGAAAGAAATAAGTATGTGAGTGATTTTTGCAGTAAAAAAGGCATTGCTGTACTTGACTTTTTTGGATTGACCGTTAATGATAAAAGCCTATTTACCGGGGATGGTATTCATGTGAATGAACTGGGTGTTGCCGCGCAAGCTAAGTTGATAGCGGAAATGGTAAAATAGTAGGTTTGTTTTGTTGAACCAAACGTCCATTCCATTGTTATTAACACTAGTGGACCTCATAACAATCGATAGAATCATAGAAATGGCCTGGGAAGACCGTACCCCTTTTGAGGCCATTTACTTTCAGTTTGGCGTGTCGGAGGCCCAGGTTATTGAACTCATGCGCCGGAATCTTAAGCGCAGTAGTTTTAATTTGTGGCGAAAGCGCGTTAATAGTGGGGTGAGTCAAAAGCACCTCGTAAAAAGGAGTGCGGCTATTAGCAGGTTTAAATGCACCAGACAGCGGGCCATTACCCATAATAAAATTAGTAAACGCTAATTTCTTTTTTTCTTGCAGCCTTCACTGCAATAGAGTACTTCATCCCAACAGCGTTCCCATTTTTTACGCCAAGTAAAGGGTCTTTTGCAGGCTACGCAAATTTTGGTGGGGAGATCGGCTTTTTTAGGTTTTTTCATTTTGAATTACATTTAAGTAGAGCATTGGTGTTTTTTTCAAAATCTTCTGCAGCTCTCGTCATTACTTCTAGTTTAGATAATTCTGGTTTTGTTAAACTGTTTTCACCCTTATTCATGAGGGTATATATAGATGCTATTATTTGATGGTATTCTTTTTTTGATTTAATTATGATTTTCATTTTAATTTACTTTTTAGTTCGCTGAATATCTTTTTATGAGCTTTAGCTCTGCACCTTTTTGTGTAATTTCTTCTTCGATATCAAAATCATTTTGCAGGCCTAGCCAGAAGTTTGCAGAATTCCCAAAATACTGTGAAAGCCTAAGTGCAGTGTCTGCTGTAATGCTTCTGTTACCTTTGATTATTTCAGATATTCTAGTTTGAGGTACATTAATATCCATGCAAAGCCTGTAAGCACTGATGTTTAGCGGTTTTAAGAATTCTTCTTTTAATACTTCTCCTGGATGAATATTTTTTATCTTTTTCATTGGATATTTCTAAAATTGGAGAAGTATACTAACGTTTTACGATACTTACGTTAAAGGTAAGTATTATGAATGTAAAATGCAGATAAATTAAACTTGGCGATAAGTGGTCTTCGGCAAATACATAGAAATATGCTTGGGTGACGGGGCTGTCTTGCTTATATATGATTCAGATTTCATGTTTTTTATTTACGCCTATTTATTTAATTACCTTCAAAGACAATATTGAAATGACTTTTTATTAACTTATATGGAGATAGCAGTTATAGTTGAATTAAAAAAAATATTTGAAGCATCTGCTAATGAGCAAAATGGAGTTGAGTTTTGGCTAGCGAGAGATCTTCAGGAATTATTGGGTTATTTCGATTGGAGAAATTTTTTAAATACTATCGTTAAGTCTAAAATTACTTGTGATTCAGTTGGGGAAGAGATTTTAGACCATTTCGTTGATGTCACCAAAAAGGTAAAAATTGGCTCTGGTGCTGAGAGGGAATTAGATGATATAATGCTTACAAGATATGCTTGTTATTTAATTGCTCAAAATGGAGACCCTAAGAAAGAACGAATCGCTTTCGCTCAAAGTTATTTTGCTATTCAAACTAGAAAGCAAGAACTTCTTGAAGAAAGGATAATTTTAAATGAACGACTTTTAGCTCGTGAAAAATTAGCCGCGACCGAGACAGAAATGTCAAAAAATATTTATGAGGGAGGCGTTGACGCAAAGGGCTTTGCAAATATACGAAGTAGGGGCGACTGGGCTTTATTTGGAGGAATAACTACGAGCAACATGAAAAAGAAATTAGAAATTCCTCAAAATAAGCCACTAGCTGATTTTCTTCCTACAATAACAATTACTGCAAAACAGTTAGCAACTGAAATCACTAACTATAATGTTAAACAAAATGATTTGAAAGGTGAGCATAGTATCACCGGGGAGCATGTAAAGAATAATAAGGATATTAGAAATTTATTAGGGAAAAGTGGAATTCAGCCCGAGCAACTTCCAGCAGAAGACGATATAAACAAACTAAAACGCAGAATCAAGTCAATTGACAAAGTAGTAGATAAGAAAAAATTAAAAAGGGGGAAATAGAATTCCTTTGAGTACTTATATATTAATATTTTATAATCTCGGGACTGTCGGCTCATTTCATTCGCCGTCTTCCTCGGTTAAGGCAAACGGGACTGCCGTTTTTCACTTCGTTCAAAACGTCTTCCCAAAGCCTCGGGACTGTCGGCTCAAACGGGACTGCCAATGCTGCGCATTGTCTTCCTCGGTGGGCACCTTACCCAAAGCCTTCCAAACAAACACTGCGTGTTCGTTTGGCTTTTTTGCTCCTCGTCTGTTTACGAAAGCAAGCTTTCGACATAGCCTTGAAACAAAAAAGCCTCTCATTTGCATGAGAGGCTTTGTAGAGCGTACGGGAATCGAACCCGTATTACCAGGATGAAAACCTGAGGTCCTAACCGTTAGACGAACGCTCCAGATCCCAAATGTGTTATTCGGGACGCAAAAATAAGGGGTGAAGGTTTCTTTCCCAAATTTTTCTCATTTATATTTTAAAAAAAAGGGGCTATTTCTGCTATTCGGCGTAAATTTGCATCTTCTCTACGTTAATATATAAATAAACAAGCAATCAAATGAGTACAGTTAAAGTAGCAATCAATGGATTTGGTCGTATTGGCCGCCTAGTTTTCCGTCAGATTTATAATATGGATGGTATCGAAATCGTTGCCATCAATGACCTTACCAGCCCGCAGGTACTTGCACACTTATTAAAGTATGATAGTGCACAGGGTCGATTTGAGGCTACGGTAACTGCTTCTGAAGATGCTATCACTGTAAATGGTGAAACTGTAAAAATATATGCACAGCGTGATCCTGCACAAATTCCTTGGGGCGCGCACGGTGTAGACGTTGTAATTGAGTCTACTGGATTCTTTACCGATAAAGAAAAAGCGGCAGCGCACATTACGGCGGGCGCTAAGCGTGTAGTAATTTCTGCACCAGCTACTGGCGAAATGAAAACGGTTGTATTTAATGTTAACCACGATATTTTAGATGGTTCAGAAACCATTATTTCTGGTGCTTCTTGTACTACTAACTGTTTGGCTCCAATGGCTAAAGTGTTGGATGATAATTACGGTATTGTAACCGGTATCATGACAACCATTCATGCCTATACCAACGACCAAAACACCCTAGATGCACCGCATCCAAAAGGTGATTTACGCAGAGCACGTGCAGCGGCACAAAACATTGTACCTAATAGTACCGGTGCTGCAAAAGCAATTGGTCTTGTGTTACCTAATTTAAAAGGTAAATTAGATGGTTCTGCACAGCGTGTTCCAACCATTACTGGTTCTTTAACTGAACTAACTACTATTTTAACTAAAAAAGTAACGGTAGAAGAAGTAAATGCAGCAATGAAAAAAGCTTCTGACGAATCTTTTGGTTATACCGAAGACGAATTGGTAAGCACCGACATTATTGGTATTTCTTATGGTTCATTATTTGATGCAACGCAAACAAAAGTAATGACGCAAGGCGATGTACAGCTTGTTAAAACAGTAAGCTGGTACGATAACGAAATGAGTTATGTAAGTCAGTTGGTGCGTACCGTAAAATATTTTGCAGGCTTAATTTCAAAATAATGATGAGCCCATTTTCTAGTCATTCATTTGCTGGTCAAAAAGCGTTAATCCGCGTAGATTTTAATGTACCCCTCGACGCTGATTATAACATTACAGATGACACCCGCATGCGTGCAACCATCCCTACTATTCAAAAGATTATTAAGGATGGTGGATCTGTTATTTTAATGAGTCATTTGGGTCGTCCAAAAGACGGTCCTACGCCTAAGTATTCGCTGATTCATATTGTGGGGCATTTGTCTAAGTTGTTAAGCCTAGAGGTTCAATTTGCTAACGATTGTATAGGAGAAGAAGCGGTAAATAAAGCGGCTGCACTACAACCTGGACAGGTGTTATTACTAGAAAATTTACGTTTTTATAAAGAAGAAGAAAAAGGCGACGAGGCTTTTGCACAAAAGCTAAGCAAGCTAGGAGATGTATATGTAAATGATGCTTTTGGAACGGCGCACCG
>CANHHX010000034.1 GCA_947461125.1 Bacteroidota bacterium
ACCAATTTTTTCTCCTTTAAAATCAATAAATATTTTTCCGCGAATTACAATCTAGATCTTATTTACGATGATGATGTAAGACTCTTTGGAGAAAATAAAAACTCGCCGGGCATGCAAATTAAAAGCATGATGGGCATTGGTTATACCAGGCCGTTAACCATTAACAAAAAAATGTCCAACGGAACTTCTAAAAAAGAATTCCGCTAGTAGTTCATAAGAATTTTATTGAACTATTTTTTTGCCTCCACCTTTAAAGTGTGTTTGATTTTGTTAGCCTTGTACCTGAGGTCTTGATAATCTTTGTGCATAATGGTTACATGGCCCATTTTACGTCCAGGCTTTGTTTGCTTTTTACCATACAAATGCACAAACACATTGTCCATACTTAATACCTCTGAAAGGTTGGTGTATACCGCTTCACCACTATGTCCTTCGGCACCTAAAATATTTACAATGGCAGAAGGTAAAATAGCATCCGGATTCCCTAATGGATAATTGAGCATGATGCGCCAAAGCATATCGTACTGGCTTGAATAATTTGCTTCGATACTGTGGTGGCCGCTATTGTGCACACGAGGCGCCGTTTCGTTTACAAAAACTTCTTCGTCTTTGGTAACAAATAATTCTACTGCAAATAGTCCTGGACTGTTAAATGCTTTAACTAGCTTTAAGGCAATGGCTTCTGCTTTCCAAGAAACTTTTTCAGGTAAGATAGCCGGGCTAATTTGGTAGTCGAGTAAATTTAATACAGGGTCAAAAATCATTTCGGCAGGTGGGTATAAAGTAGCAGTACCATCTTGTGCAATGGCCACTATCATGGCAAGTTCTTTATCAATAGCTACCATTTTTTCTAATACCGATGGTGCGTCAAAACCTTTTTCACAATCGTCTTTGGTTCTTATAATTTGAACGCCTTTGCCATCGTAACCACCTTCGCCAAGTTTATGCACCGCAGGTAAAAATGCGTGGTGATGAGGAAGGCTTTCTTTGGTATGGGTAACCACAAAATCGGAGGTAGGGATTTCGTTAACCTGGTAAAATCCTTTTTGCTTGATTTTGTTTTTTATAATTTTAATAGCGCTTGGTTTTGGAATAACTTTTATGCCTTCTGCTTCCAATTTTTCTAATGCTTCAATATTTACATTTTCAATTTCGATGGTTAATACATCTACTTTTTTACCAAAAGCATATACGTCATCAAAGCTAGTGATATCGCCTTGTATAAAGTGGTGGCATAAATGTGCAGCAGGGCAGTGGGGGTCGTTTTCTAGAACAAAAGTTTCGACAGTGTAATTTGCTGCTGCTTGTAACAGCATTCTTCCTAGTTGTCCACCACCTAATATGCCTGCCTTCATTGAAGTAATTTTTGCAAAGTTACTATTTTTGTTTCCATTTTTGTTTCCAGCCATCGTACAATTGACGCGCATCTGGTGTGAGGTCAAAATAAAATACGCCACTAATCATAAGTACCGAAAACAAGCTGCCTTTTAACAGTATACCCGTCCAGCCGGTTATGCCATCAAAAGCAAAATAAGTAATGGCATATGCAGATGCGCCCAAAAGGAGCGTATAAGCGGTTTTACGCGTAAAAGGCTGCATGTTAAATTTGCGCCTTAAAAATTCGAATCTGATAAAATTATAGGTGCCGTAGGCAAAAAGTTCGGCAAAGGCAGAACCAATAATGCCATAATTTTTTATCAGGTAATAAGTGAGTGGAAGTCTGAGTCCTAATAAAACAACGCCACTATAAAAATCAAAACGCCAAAAAGTAGAGGTGTTTATGACAATAGCATTGAGCCCGGTGCCCGCATCAATAATGCGCACCATACCCAAAACAAATATCACACCAAGGCCATCAAGGTATTCTTTTTGAATGTGTAATGCAATCATGCCCTCTTTGGCATTGAGCCAAATATTGCCAAAAATAAAGAGCGCCATGATTAATAAATTAATACAAGAGCGCGCATAAATGCGGTTGATTTCTGGAAAATTTTTATCCTTCCATGCCTTTGATAATACCCCCACAGAAACCGCCTGAATACTTCGTTGCGGTACTTGAATTAATGCAGCTGCATACTGAGCCCAAACAAAAATACCAACTTCTGTAAGGCCTAGCATGCCCGCAATTAAAAAGCTATCGATGGTGGCAGCAAGGGCTGCAATAAGTGCACCTCCAAAAACCAATACCTGAATAGACACCATTTTTTTCCAAAACTTTTTGGTTACCCGGCTAATGGTGGTTGGAAAATGGAGTTTACCAGATTTAATTAAGTAGGAGAGTAAAATAATAAACAGCACCAAGTACTGAATAGAAAACAAGTAAATAAATACTTTAAAATCGATGATTTTTAAATAAAAGAGTGCAATTAAAACTGCGGTTAAAAGCCTGAGGCCTGTTTCTTTTAAAAAGTTTGAAACCACCGATAAATTAAGTGCCCAGCTAAAACTTTCTAGTACACAAAAAAACAGCATCCCCATGGCAAACGGGAACATCCAAAAATAATAATCAAGAATCAGTGGCGATTTAACCTGATATTTTTCAATAAAATAAGGTTCAAAATAAACGCCACACGCAAGTACCAAAACAAAACCAATGATTGATAAAAAAAACGACCAGGTAATCAGGTCAATTTCTTTTTCTTGAAGGTTGTCTTTATAATATGGGTAAAATTTATAAATAATGGGCACCACGCCTAGTGATCCAAAAGCAAACATGTTTTGGGCAAAATCCGTAAAGATGCGCGTAAGTCCATATTCGGCAGGAGTGAAAGATCCGTTTCGGGTAAAAAAGTAGTTGTTGACAAAGCCAATAGCAAACCCAACATAAACAAGTATGCTGGAAATGATGGTTTGTTTTCTAATGCTACCCATGAACTATTTTGTCTACTTTTTTACGTGAACCTCTTTATTGATCGCTTAAAAATAGGATATTCGGTGCCAAGATGCACCAGAAGGCCCTATATAATGCTGTTAAAACGCCTAAACTCCTTGTTTTATTGGGTTTGGTTATTTGTTTGTTTACGGCTTGTTACGAAAAGACCGCTACTTCAAAAAACGTTTTTAGTTACAATGAAGCCACCGGAATAGCGACCCTAGATCCTGCCTTTGCAAAAAACCAATCCATTATGTGGGCGGTGCATCAGATCTATAATACCCTTGTTGAAATTGATAGCAACCTAAATATTGTGCCCTCACTCGCTAAATCATGGGAGGTTAGTGAGGACCGCAAAACCTACCGTTTTCACCTCCGTACCAATGTTTATTTTACAAATGATGAAGCGTTTAAAGAGGGCAAAGGAAGACAAATGGTTGCCGCAGATGTCGCTTATAGTTTAGGCCGAATTATAGATAAAACAGTAGCTAGTAGTGGTGCATGGATTTTTAATGGCAGGGTAGATTCGGTGATGCCTTTTGTGGTCATCAACGATTCTACATTTGAATTAAGGTTGCAGCGCCCGTTTCATCCCATTATGGGTATATTAAGCACGCAGTATTGTAGTGTGGTGCCCAAAGAGGTGGTAGAAAAATACGGCAAAGATTTTAGAAGACATCCTTGTGGTACCGGTCCATTTATATTAAAATCTTGGGATGAAGGAGAAGCGATGATACTTCATAAAAACAAAAATTATTGGGAGGTTGATTCGGCCGGTGTTAGGTTACCTTATATAGACGCTGTAAAAATTAATTTCTTTGATAACAAGGCCACCGAGTTTTTGCAGTTTAGACAGGGTAAGCTCAGTTTTGTAAATGATATTGATGCCTCTTTTAAAGATGAAATTTTAACCAAGAACGGAACACTCCGAAAAGACTGGGAAGGAAAAATAAATTTATTAAAGCATCCTTATTTAAACACCGAGTATTTTGGTATTGTAGTAGATAACAATAATCTTATTACAAAAGGGGCGGCTACCAGTAATAAATTAGTGCGTCAGGCCATGAATTATGCCATCAACAAAAAGCAGTTGATGATGTATATGCGCAATTCCATTGGTATTCCGGCACAGGCTGGCTTTGTGCCTGCTGGGCTTCCGTCTAACAATGTAGATTATGTAAAAGGCTATACTTACAATCCGGCCAAAGCGCGCGAACTCCTTGCTGCTGCTGGTTATCCGGGCGGCAAAGGACTCCCCACTACTAAATTATTAACGGTTGCTATTTACGCCGATATTGCATCCTTTGCGGCCAAACAAATGGAAGAAGTAGGGATTCCGGTTCAAGTAGAAGTGATTCAAAAAAGCTTACTTTTGGAACAAACAGCAAAATCTGCGGCATTATTTTTTAGAGCCAGTTGGATTGCCGATTACCCCGACGCAGAAAATTATATGGCTATGTTTTATAGCAAAAATCCAGCGCCTCCTAATTACACCCGTTTTAAAAATGCTGAGTTTGATCTGCTCTACGAAAAAGCATTGTTGGAAACGCGCGATAGTGTTAGGTACGTGTTGTATAGAGCCATGGATCAGCTTGTGATTAATGAAGCGCCCATTATTCCTATGTGGTATGATATGGCCATTCATTTGGTGCAACCTGGTGTAAAAGGTTTTGGACCAAATGCACTTAATTTGCTCGAATTAAGGCGTACAAAACTTCCTGATTAGTGTTTTAGTTTTTCTTTAAACACTTTTTCAAACTTCTCTAATTTAGGTGCAATTACAAAACGGCAATAGCCCTGATTGGTATTGTTGTTGTAATAGTTTTGGTGGTAGTTTTCGGCAGGATAATAATTTTTAAATGGCTCGATGGTTGTTACGATAGGTGCATCAAAAGCGCCGCTTTTATCAAGTGCTTCTTTGTATGCAAGCGCTTCTGTTTTTTGAGCTTCTGAAACATAATAAATAACACTTTTATATTGAGGGCCCACATCGTTTCCTTGTCTATCAAGTGTGGTAGGATCGTGGGTTTTCCAGAATACTTCTAATATGTCTTTAAATGGCACAATGGCTGGGTCAAATACAATTTTAGCTATTTCTACGTGGCCTGTGTTTTTATCACAAACCTGCTCGTAGGTTGGGTTTTCTACAAAACCACCGCCATAGCCACTTTCTACACTAATAACCCCATTAATACGCTGAAAAAAAGCTTCTGTGCACCAAAAGCAACCTTCTCCTAAATAAATTGTTTGTAGTTTATCAGAACTTGAGCTCATAGTTGGTTTGCTTTTAGTGTTTTGTGGCTGAGAACATGCACTAAGGCAGGTGACAGCAAAAAGGGTTAAAAGTGTTAATCTCATATCATTTAAAACATTAAAACTAGTAAAAGGTTTAACGACTCTTGACTTACCTTTGCTCTGTTTTTAACATTATGATGCGACTATATCCCGATACAGCCCTTTATCAGCTAGAGTTTGACAAAGTTAAAGCTTTGTTGGAAGCGCATTGTAAAACAGTGTATGCGCGCGCGCGCGCTCAAAATTTACGCATTCATACCCACAAAGACTATATTCATAAAGAGCTACGCCAAACACATGAGTTTGCCATGCTTTTAAGACAGGCACAGTATTTCCCCAACGATTTTACGTATCACTTGCAAAAGGAACTCAAATTATTAGGGATCCCTGGTGCATTATTAGCAGGTGATCAGTGGATGCTCATTCGTAAATTAACCGTTAATGCCGAAAATATTTTTAGGTGGTTTGATCCCGAAAAACGCGCGGCTTTTAGTGCTATGGCACAGGTATTAGCAGATGCCTACTACGAAAAAAATATCAAGGATAGTATTGATGCGGTATTAGATGAACAAGGAATTGTAAAAGACAATGCATCCGATGATTTACAAAAAATAAGACTTAGTTTATACAAGCGCCGCAATGAACTCAGGCGCATGTTTGAAAAAGTAATTCAAAAATTAGCCAAGGCTGGATACACTGCTGATATTGATGAAAGTTTTAGTAATGGGAGAAGGGTAGTGGCTGTTTTTTCGGAACACAAAAGACAAGTAAAAGGAATTTTACATGGCGAAAGTGATAGCCGAAAAACCGCTTTTATTGAACCCGAAGATACCATTGAACTCAACAATGAAGTATTTGCTTTAGAACATGAAGAAGCCAAAGAAGTGCAGCGCATACTGCGCGCGCTAACGGCTACCATGTCTATGTATGCGCCATTATTAAATGCGTATTTACAAATTACGGGTGAGTTTGATTTTATAAAAGCAAAAGCAAAACTAGGCATCGATATGAATGCCAATTTGCCGGAACTATTGGATAAAGCGCACATAGAACTCATTAATGCATACCATCCACTTTTATATTTATACAATAAGAGTGCAGGGAAAAATACCATCCCTGTTAACATAAAATTAGATGCGCAGCAGCGTATTTTAATTATCAGCGGGCCCAATGCTGGTGGTAAAACGGTTACCATGAAAACCATTGGCCTCAATCAAATGATGATGCAGAGTGGGCTGTTGGTGCCCGTAAGTCCCGATTCTCAAATGGGTATTTTTAAACAACTCTTTATTCATATTGGGGATACACAAAATTTAGAGTTTGAATTAAGTACCTATTCGAGTCACTTAATGCACATGAAGCACTTTATAGAAGTGGCTAATGGTAAAACATTATTTTTTATAGATGAACTTGGAAGTGGAAGTGATCCTAATTTAGGTGGCGCTTTTGCAGAAGTTATTTTGGAAGAATTATCGCGTAAGCATGCACTTGGGGTTGTTACCACGCACTATTTAAATTTAAAAGTGATGGCCAATCATACGCAGGGTATTATTAATGGTGCCATGCAGTTTGATGAAGTCCATTTACTTCCCATGTATAAACTTATTATTGGTAAGCCTGGTAGCTCATACACATTTGCTATTGCAGAAAGAATTGGTTTACCTAAATCACTTATTAATAGGGCGCGTAAATTAGTAGATGAAGATCATTTTAAATTAGACAAGCTTTTAAATAGAACGGAGCAAGACCTTCAACATTTAGACAAAGAAAAGTTGCAGTTGCACAAAATGCTACGTGAAAATGAAAAGCTCAAAAAAGAAATGGAGCAGGTACTTGATAAAGAAAAGCATCGCCAACAGGTGGAGTTGTTAAAGCAACAGAATCAGATTACCGAAGACCGAATTGTGTACCTAAAAGATATGGAGCGAAAGCTCAAACAAATTGTGCTTGATTATAAAAAGGCCGAAAACAAAAACGAAGTGGTTAAAAACCTGCAACAACTGCTTTTTAAAGGCAAAGAGCAGGTAGTGGTTAATAAGCTAGCCAAAAAGGTTGATAAACAGTACAAAGAAACGACCGGAACGGTTATTGTAGGTGGCCTCGTTAAGCTTAAAAAGAATTATCAGGTTGGAACGGTATTAGAAATAAGGGGGAAAAGGGCCATTGTCCAAATTGGACAGCTACCTATCAATGTAGACCTCGCAGACCTTTCTGTGGTAGAAAAACTCCCAGATTTGACAAAATAACCCACTCAAAGTCAATAAAATAGAGGGTTTCACATTTTTTTTACTTTTTTTTTGGTTGCTGCTTTTCAAACCGTACTTTTGCCGCGGAGAGATGGCAGAGCGGTCGAATGCGGCGGTCTTGAAAACCGTTGACTGTTACAGGTCCGGGGGTTCGAATCCCTCTCTCTCCGCAGACTAAATAGCCAGCACATTGTGCTGGCTTTTTTTATGGGAATAATGAGTCTGAACCAAAGGTTCAAGCGAAATTGGTCACATAAAAAAAGAAAAGGGCGGAGCCCTTTGTAGGCTTTTTAGTATGCAGACCCCCATCCGGGATCAGCGCAGCTAATCCCTGAGGTACTCAGCGCAGCTAATCCCTGAGCACTCACTCAATTTTATAGAACTAAATCTATTCCCCCTTTTTTTGATTATTGATTGCTAAACACGACTTTTGGAAGGACCACTTTATATGAAAGTTATATTTAATATATTAATTATTCTTTTACTACCTGCTGCGGTGTTGGCGCAATACCAAATTAAGGTGTTGGCGGTTCGTTCGGTAGACAGTATTGTGTATATAAGAGGGGCAGTATTTGATGACAAAAACTTTATTCCAAAAGATACCATTCGTTTAAATGGTAAAAGTGTAACACTGAAAGTTGCAAAGCCAATTATTGGAGGCGTTTACTTTTTTTACTTTCCAAACACAAAGGAGCGTATTTATTTTATTCTGGAAAATAAAGACAGTGTACAGTTTACTTTTTCAGGAACGCATTATTTAGATTCGGTAACTACCAACAAAGCAAAAAACAAAACTTTACTAACTTACCAAAGGCTCGAAAAAACATTTTCGAATCTCGATTCATTATATGCCAAAGAGATAGCGGCGGGTAAAAAATATAATCTAGCGCAAAAAGCCAGTTTTTTTAGAGTAAAAACAGATTCGCTGGTAGCATTTAGAACGGCTGCATTAAAATCACTCAAACCAGACGATGCGCTCTATATTTATTTTAACGGATTAAATAAACTGGACTTGTCTGTGCCAAATAGGAGGGACTATGCTGGGAGGGACCGTTTTATTAAGCAGTTTGATGTTAATAAGCCCAAGTTTTTATTTACGCCCATTTTTAGAAATGTGTTAACGGAGTATTTTTCTTATATCCCGTTGCAAGCAGATAGTATTAGTAAAGGGGTGGATACTATCATGCAGCAGCTTAATTGTAGTTCCAAATCATATAGCTATGTGTTTGATTACATCACTAAGCTTTTAAAAAACAGAGAGATTCAAAACAATACGGAGGCTTACGCCGGGTTTATTCAAAAATATGTACAGCAAAAACCTTGTTCTGTTATTGATAAAAAGATAGTAGATCAGCTAACGCAAGAAGCTAAAGCGATCAAGTCCTTAAAACTTTTAGATACTTGTGCCAATGTAGTTTTACCTGACACTGCTGGGGTTGTTCAAAATTTACACGCTTTTGCAAGCCAATATGATTATACCGTTTTAATATTTTTTGATCCAAGTTGCGAGCACTGTAAGGTGGAGCTTCCTAAAATGGATAGTGTAATAAGGGCTATTGCTACAAAAACGCATTTGAACATTGGAAAATTTGCCGTTTGTAATGATGGTGTTGCCAACGATACAATCTGGAAAGAATTTATTCTACAAAATAAGCTTAACGAAAATTACGTGCATGTGAAGCTTGATTCTTATAATATGGAGCTGCGAAAAAAGTATGATGCGTTTACCAATCCGTTGTTTTATTTGATAAACAAGAATTTAACCTTACTTGGTAAAAAAATTAGTCCTAATACTCTTCAGCGGTTTATTTTTAAGTAATTTTATTCAAATTAGCGTTTATGGAAACAAAGGTTTTAATTGCAGATGACCATAGTATTGTAAGGATGGGCCTCGGTTCTTTAATCAAACAATTAAATGTTTCTGTGGTGGATGAAGTGGCTAATTGTGCTGATTTAATGGCTCAATTAAACACTGAAACTTATTCGCATCTCATTTTAGATTTGATCATGCCTGATGGCAATGCCTTGGAAATAATTGAAAATATCAACCGTTTATATCCCGATTTGTCTATACTCATTCATTCTATGCAACCCATAGAAGTATATGGTAAAATTTTAAAGAAATACAAAGTTCATTCTTATTTATACAAAGGGGTTTCAGAATCAGAAATTAAAAAACATATTGAGTCATTTATTAAACTAGAAGATTTGGCATTTTCAAAACAGTTTGACAAGGATAACAATCCATTTTCAAGTTTGGCTGTAAGAGAATTAGAGGTACTACATTATTTACTCAATGGTTACCGTACCAAAGAAATTAGTACAACGCTTGGTTTAAAAATGAATACCATTTCTACTATCAAGGCGGTTATTTTTGATAAGGTTAAGGCCGAAAATTTTACCCATTTATTACAATTAGCGCATGTGCACCAGATTAGTTACTAAACTAGTAATTACGCTGTGTGTTTTTCTTGTTTATACTACAAGATCAGTTGCGCAATTAACCTACAGTTTTGAGCGTATCAATACCGAAAATGGACTTACCACCAATGCTTTAAAAGGGATTGTTTTTGATGATGCCAACAGGTTTTTGTGGGTAGCTACCGAGTCGGGCCTGCTCAGGTATAATGGTCATAGCTTTCAAACATTTGGTGATGCAAAGGGTAAGTCTAAATTAAATAGCAGGATCATTAATATTGTTAAAAAGGCGGATCATACCATTTTTGGCACCGCAGAAGATGCTTCTGTATTTACTATTAATAAAAACAAGGTAGAATACGGTATAGAAAAACGTACCATTAGGTGGGCCGACGAAATGCTAGAATATATTTATAATGCTAACTTAATTGATAAAAATAAAGGGCATTATTCAATAAGTTATCCGCTACTTAAATATAAAGATAAGTTTTTTCAGGTCGAAGACAACCGATTGATTTTATATACTAACGATTCTAATAGCATAGTAAAAAATCAATTTAAAAACAGTAGCATTTTTGTGCTTAATAATGAGTTGTATGTAATAGAATCGAACGCCAAAGTGTATAAAATTGAATTTACAAGTTTTGATGAAAGTGATATGGTGTTCAAGCCAGTCTCAACAGTTTCTGCTCCATTTATGCCAAGTAATACAGCTGCTAAGCAGTTCAAGTTATTTCAAGATGTATCCAATGAAAATGCATATGTTCTATTAAATGGAAATATTTACGAATTAACATATAATGGTGCTGCCATTCAATTTCAATTAAAAGTACCGTCTGTTCCTGCTAATGATTATATCAGGTATTTTCAATTTGATAAAGCTACTAGCACTGCCTATTTAGCAACAGATAACAGGGGGCTAATTATAGCACATCCACAATACTTTGTGCGACAACAACCATTTAATTTAAATGCGGTTAAGAGTACTTCGGCTTATGCGCAGGTGGAGATGTCTAACGGAAATATTCAAATCAATTCTGGTGCATTATTTGGGTCAGATACACGATCAGGTTTGCAATATTTTGATAATGTATCAGATCCACGAGCCTTTATAACAAAGGATAGTTCATTGTTGTACACCAACTATTTAGGGGTAACTAAATATAATTTAAAAACAAAAGCTTACAAGAAGGTTACAGGAGATCCCTTTTTTGCCAGAAGCATTTTTTTAGAAATTGGGGACTCATTGTATTTTTTTTCGTATTTGGGAGTTGGTGTATTAAATAAGTTTGATGAAGTATATAAGCTATTTAGTTATGGCACCATGCCAGCAACATTTTCTATTTATGATGCGGCATTGTATGATTTAAATACGGTGCTCGTAGCTACTAGTGAAGGATTATACCTGTATAATTTGCGTTCTAATACCCTTAAACTTATTTTTAAAGATCCAACAGGCGCGCATTGTAGAACTATTTTCAACTATAAAAACTATTTTTTAATTGGGACATATGGTGGTGGTATTTATGTTTTACAAAATGGAGTCATTAAACCGCTTGTGCTAGATAAAAATAATTACCTCAAGTTTTCACATTGCTTTATTCCTGATGGTAAAGATGTTTGGATTTCAACCAACAAAGGCATAATTAAATCAAGTTTTGAAAGTTTGATATCTAATTTCAATAATCAAAAGGTAATTCCAAATTATAAGTACTATGGTAAACAAGAGGGGATTGATATTTTAGAAATGAATGGTGGGTGTACACCTTGTGCAATTAAACTGTCAAATGGTAAAATATCTGTGCCAGGCATAGATGGTTTAATTCAGTTTAATCCTAGTGCATTACCAAAAGATAAAATTGCGCCCAATGTTTACATCGATAAATACAAATTTGATGATGAATTTATCGATGAATCAGAATTTACTAATGCACCAGTATCTCATAAAATTGATGTGGTTCAACTCATTTTAGGTATTTCTGGGATGATATCCGAAGAGAATATTGAACTTGAGTATGATATTGATGGTAAAGGAGCTTGGCGTAAAGTATCAGTAAAAAACCCTGTTATAGTTATCGAGAACCCTCGTGCAGGAGATCATTTACTTTCCATTAGATGGAAAAATACCGATGCTAGGGGATGGGATTATAAGAAAGTATCTTATTCTATTGCTTATCCTTGGTATGCGCATCCATATATGTATTTTGGCTATTTAGTGATTGTTGTTTTGTTGATATTACTCTATGTAAAAATTAAGACCATTATTTATCAGCGTAGGCAAAAAGAATTGGAAACTGAAGTTACCGCTAAAACCAAAAATTTACAAGACATTAATTCCTATTTAACGGAAAGAAACCAGGCGAAAGATCAGGTTATTGCTATCATGAATCATGATATTTTAACGCCATTAAAGTATTTGCATATTACGGCCGCCAATCTAGAAAACAATTTAAAAGGTACAGAATCTGCCAAGCCAATTGGTCAAATTAAAGCAACTACAAAGGAGCTGGAATATTTAACCTCAAACCTTTTAAGTTGGGTTAAATTTGATACCATTAATCAATTAGATCAAAAACAACCTGTCGATGTAAAGCTTTTAATAGATTCGATTATTGATTTTATTTTGCCGTTTAAGCAATCAGACAAAGTAAGTATTGTAAACAATGTGCCTGAAGGAACTGTAATATATGGATGGCACGATCCAATGCGAGTGCTTGTTTATAATTTATTAATGAATTCTATTAAATCCACTTCAAAAGGAAAGATTATTATTTCAGCTAAAATTGAATTCAATAAATTTATTTTATCTGTTTCTGATGAGGGTTCGGGAATGAACCAAGCAATGGTAGATTATTTATTAACGGGCGTAAAATCTGAAAAGCAATTTATTTCTCCTAAATACAAAAAAGGAAATGGGGTAGGGTATCAAATTATTAGGAACTTAGTTAAATTGATTTTCGCAGAAATGCAAATATCAAGTAAGGTTAATGAGGGCACTACTGTTAAATTAATAATTGCGCAACCGTAAAATTTACTGGCGTCATTTCATTAATATAAATCTTATAATTTCCTGGTGCCAATTGTCCAATATATAAACAGCTTCTTTGCGTGCTACCAGTTATTTTTCCTGCCATAACGACCTCTTCTTTATTGTTTTTGATTTGGTAGATTTTTGTATTTTCTAACAATTCTGAAAAACTAATTTCTAGTATCCCTTCTTTAACTATTTCGGTAACTGAAATCATGGGCAATTGATTTCTATAAATTTCCATCATTTTTCTTGTATAATTTATACGAATTATCTCTATTGCTTAAACCTATCAACTTATAGAATAAAATCTATGATCATTTTTGTATCTGAATTTTGTTAATAAGTTATGATTATTTATAGCGTATCGTCGACTTTATTCTATAAAGAAAAAGGCAACTTATTGCACTTTTGTACGTTCCCAAATTCCTGTATAGATGATAAAGCATTGCTTACGAATTAGTTTAAGTTTTAGAGCTGTTTTTATATTAGTTATTTTACAATTTTTATGTGTTATTGCGAGTGCGCAATCCCCTTGCGCGGCTCCATACAATCCAACTCCCGCAAGCTCGTGGGGAATGGTACAAAAATTTCAATCCAATACGGTAATCTGGAATGGGGGAACACCTACAGCTGCAGATTTAAATGGGGACGGCATTTCTGAAATATTAGCCCCTGCTAGTGATTATTCAGGGTATTTTGTTTACAAGGGAGATGGTACAAACAAAACTACCGCCACAAAGGATTTTGTAATTACTACATCAAGTGCAAGATCAGTTCAACCTGCTATTGCGAATATTATTGGTAATACGTCTTCTGCTCCTGAAGTTGTGATGGTTAATGCTTCTGGATTTGTTTACATTTTTGCTAATACCGGTGGTACAGAAACTAACTTTTTATTTAAATCAACTACAGCTTCACAATACACAACTGAAGCAACCCCTTATATTGTAGATATTGATCAGGATGGAACAGCAGAAATTGTTTTGGGTAGTGATGTATTTGGCATTGTTGGCAATGCTTTGGTTAAGCGAGTTGCAGGACCAGCACTCGGATATATTGGTCAAACATCTGGGAGTACAGGAACGCCAGTTGATGTCATTATTGCAGACATTATTTCAACTAACCCGGGTAAGGAATTGATTTATGGCTCCCGAGTATATGGGGTTAATTTATCTACAGGTGTAACTACTATTTTAAAAGACCTCAGCACCATTGTTGGTACAAGTTTAATTGCTGCTAATGACAATGGACCCACCGCTGTTGCGGACATGAATGGGGATGGTAAATTAGACATCGTTTATAATGGTTCATCTTTTGTGGTGATGTGGGATCCAAATGGAACGAGTGCTGCAAATACACTATTATTTAGAAGGATACCTCCAAGTTTCATTTATGGAACTAGAGGTTTGCCATTAATCGCTAATGTTTTTGATGATAAAACAACAGGAGGAAAATCTACTGATTTACCAGAAGCCGTCATCATTAATTCATCTGGAGCTTCGTCAGGAATCGTTACGGCTTACAATTTAAATTACAATACAACTGCAGGTACTGCGACGCAGCATATTTGGTCTTTGGCAACAAACGATATGTCGGGTTGTACGGGTATTACTGCTTTTGACTTTGATGGTAATGGGTTGCGCGAAATTGTATACCGTGATCAGTCTACCCTACGGATTATTAATGGTAATCGAACTACGCCAGTTAACTATGCTACTGAATCGGTTTCTTCCGCTACTTGGGGAGAATATCCGATTGTTGCGGATCTGAACAACGATGGCCAGGCAGAAATTGCCGTTACAGGAAATAACATGCTTCAAATTTTTGGAAGTGATCCAACAACGTTTCCTTGGAAAGGAGCACCTACCTATTGGAACCAACGTAACTACCGTATTGTAAATATCAATAGCAACTTAACAATCCCTGCAACAGAAATTAATGCAGCAAGTTCACTTGCTTATAATAATAATGCAGCGCAGTTTCAATTTGCGGATGCAGTAGGAAATGGAGTGCCTAGTGGTTTCACCTATGCCCCTGATGCACAAATTACCATAAATACGGTGACAACAGATTGTCCTCGGATAACAGTTGCTGCCACAATTAGAAATACAGGTTCTCTCGTATTGCCAGCCGGCACTTCTGTAGCTATGTATGATGCAAACCCTACATTAGGTGCTGCTAATTTAATAGGCTCTTTCCAAACAACTGTGAGCATAGCAGCCGGAGCATCACAGACAGTAACCATGACCGCTAATTTGGTGGCGCTCTCTACTACGGTATTCGCTGTTGTGAATGATAGAGGTACAACAGCAAGACCGTTTAACTTAAGTTCATGGACGCCTAATACGGGGATCAATGAATGTAGCTATTCTAATAATATTGATTCAAAAACATTTACTTGTTTAGATAGCGACGGTGATGGTGTTGTTGATTATGTAGATATAGATGATGATAATGATGGCGTATTCGATACCGCGGAGCAATCTGGCACATGTGCTACTGTAACACTAACCCCTTTTTCTGCCACTTCTAGTCCGGTTTATGGTGGTTCTACAGCCACTCGAACCATTGATGCTACTGGTTTTACGGGTACAGGTTTATCTGCATTAGCGACAGCACCAGCTACACTTGAAAATGCTTGGTTATTAAAAGAGCCTGAAACATCAGGTTTTATCGAATACCTAATGCCAGCCGGTTCTAGCGTGGGCGGTGTGGCACTTTGGGCACCAGATGCATTTAATTACGGAGGTGGCGATGGCCCGCCAAAAGACTTTACAGTAGAAGTAACTTATGAAGGCGGTCGGACATTCACCTCGCAGGTGTTTACGACTGCCCAGCCTAATAGTAGCGGTGCATTACCTGGAGCGCAACCTTTTTATTTCCCCAAAGCCTTCTTTAATGTAACTAAACTCCGCTTGAATATTCTAAGCGGCTGGTATGACATTAATAATAATAGTGTTGGTCAAGTATCAACCGATGGGATTACCGTAAACGCCGCTTATAATATGTTCTTGGGAGAATTCCGTGCCATTTGCGGAGTTGCAGATATTGATACGGATAACGATGGTATTCCAAACAGATTGGATTTAGATTCTGATGGGGATGGTTGTACAGATGCCATAGAAGCCGGTGTTAGCGGGACCTTAAATTCGGGCTCGGTAAGAAATGGAGCAAACGGCGCTGTTACTTCTACAACTACCTTACCTAATGCAATTGCTGCGGGTATATATGGCGCTAATGGTTTTGCGAATAGCTTAGAAACCGCTACGGATAATGGTGTTATTAACTATACTAATACCTATTCTTATGCTACTTTGAGAGGCTACGCTGCTTGTGCTGATGCAGACAATGATAACATTAATGATTTAGTTGATGTAGATGATGATAATGATGGCGTATTAGATGTTACGGAATTATCCTGTACATCACCTTTAAATGCAGTAGCTCCAACTGTTGCTGGTGCATCAAATATTTTTACAGATAATAATACAGGAAACTTTATAAAATTAGGAGGTGCTACAGTAAGCAGCATATCAACAACGCTTTATGAGACTAATATAAATGTTGTACAATTTTCAGGAACTAGTTCTGGCGCTATTGTTTTAAATTCTACCTACCAGCAATTAAAGATTGCAGTAGCAGATCTAGACCAAAGCGAATCAGTGAATTTGAAAGTATTTGATGTTTTAGGAAATCTGATCCCACTAAGTTCAAGTAATATTTTGCAAAGAGGATCCTATGTAAATCCTACTTATCCTTCTGGCTCTTCGATAGTGCTTACTGCGGCTGGGGCTCTCACCTATGATGGCTCAACAAATGCTATATCAAATATTTTGTTTGAGATTCCATATACAGCTAAGCGAATTGAAATTTTTAAAACAGCAGGATCCAATAATACCTGGGTGGGCTTATTAGCGGGTTGTAATGATGGGGATACAGATAACGATGGTATCTCTAATCGTTTAGACTTAGATTCTGACGGTGATGGTTGTTCAGATGCATTAGAGTCTGGCGCCACCACAAATGCAACAGCTAATTTTGCTTTTACAGGCGCAATGGGTACCAATGGTTTAGTGAATAGTTTAGAAACTGTTGCAGATAACGGCCTCATTAATTACACTTCTACCTATGATTTTGCCAATTCAAAAAATTATGCAGTTTGCGTAGATACAGATGGAGATAGTGTTATTGATTTAGTTGATATTGATGATGATAATGATGGTGTGTTAGATGCGGAAGAATCACCAGTTTGTTTTTACACACGAGCAGAGTGGCTATCAGGTAATAGATCAGATATTACGGTTAGTACAACATTAGCCATGAATGCCACTTATGGCAATCCATATAAATTAGTAGATGGAAATAATGGGACAGCAGGCGTTAATTACGCCGTTACTTTTAATGCATCTACCACAGCAGCTCAAACGGTATATGCATTCAAGATGCCAATTCCAGTGGAGCTAAAAACGATTTACCTTGGTTACATAAATGCCAATACCCATTTTAATACGGGAACACAATTACGTATTGAGGGCTCAAATAACAATACGTCTTGGACTACGTTAGGAACTGGATATGGTGCTGTAACTGCTATACCGGGCGTTACCGGGACAATTACTGCTAATACATTTACAGTAGCGGATAATAATAGAGGGAAGTATTTATTTTACAGAATTTATTGGGTTTCTGGAGGAGGTGTAAATGCAAATGGAACTTCAAATGAAGTTTACTTTGAAACGTTTTCAAATTACCAGCCAAGTTCACATCCCAAATTAACCTGTATTTCTGATACTGACGGAGATGGCCTACCTAACCATCAAGATTTAGATACGGATGGAGATGGATGTCCGGATGCACGAGAAGCTGGTGTTGTAGGTACCTTAAATACTGGCACCATCTCCAATAGAGTGAATGGAGTATTAACAGCTACACCAAATGTTGTTGGTGTAATTGCAAATGGCAGCTATGGTGCAAATGGGTTTGCAAATGCCTTAGAAACTGCTTCTGAGAGTGGTAGCTATTCTGGGTCGTATAATTATAATTTTGCTCGCTCTTCTACTGTTATTGTTTGTATTGATACAGACAATGACGGAGTAGTGGATATAAGTGATTTAGATGATGACAATGACGGCGTATTAGATACGGAAGAATGTGCCGCATTTAATATTAACAACGTTTCATATTCGCCCGTTTCTTATTCTGTTGTTAATGGGGCATCTGCGTCTCAAACTTTTCCAGCGGCTCCGGATGGTTTAGTGGTGAATGTGTGGGCATTGGATAATTCATTTAACGTTCGCATTAATGGTACACATTTAACAAATCCACTAGAACTTCAATTTTTTTCTCCCCAGTCTACAGATGCTGTCTTTGAATTTTTAGATGGTACTACACAAGGTAACATTTGGGAAATAGCAGGAAACAAACTAAGGCCATTAATCCGTATTTATATTGATCAGGTAGGTCGGGTTAAAGTATTTGGATCAAAAACATCAGGTGGGACATTACAAGAAATGCGTTTGCGTAATGGCGCGTTTAACAATATTACTTTAAACACAAATTCAACAAATACCTTTCAAATTGGTCAAGAAGTTATTGGGCAAACCTATATTACTGGTGATTATGGTATAATTGTTCCACCTAGTTGCGATGATGATAATGATGGTATACCTAATGGTCAAGATTTAGACTCTGATGGCGATGGATGTCCGGATGCTAAAGAAGCTGGTGTAAACGGAACGTTATTGCCTGGTGATGTAAAAAATGGATCCAATGGCGCCGTAACATCTACTACAAATTTACCCAATGCAATTGCGGGTTCGGTAGGAAATTACGGAGCTAATGGGTTAGCGAATGTAGTAGAAACGTCAAACGAATCAGGCGTTATTAGATACACTTCTAATTATTCAAATTTTGCCCGTTCAAGCGCACTCAGTGTTTGCTTAGATAGTGATGGTGACGGTATCGCAGATGTTTTTGATATCGATGATGACAACGATGGAATTTTAGATACCATCGAACAAGTAACCTGTTCTGGCACCGGGGCTAACCTTTCTGCAATTACTTTTTCGGGTTCTGCCGTTACCGCAAAAACAGCAAATACTATTACATCTTCCAACACAAATGCTTGGATATCCTCTTA
>CANHHX010000035.1 GCA_947461125.1 Bacteroidota bacterium
ATCCTGATCATGCGCTAATAAATTTTTTACCTGGCTAAAATGGAGCCATTTTTGGTCTAATGGCAAATAATTATAACTCACAAGCATTCGTTTGATGCAAAGTAAAGACTTTTAAAAAAACGGGCGTAACTAATTAAGCTCCCAAGGTATACCATGATTTCTTTTGAAATTATGGCCATTTTTTCTTTATTTTGCGCCACTCTAATCTGGACCGGTAGCTCAGCTGGATAGAGCAACTGCCTTCTAAGCAGTAGGTCATTGGTTCGAATCCAATCCGGTTCACAAAGCCCCAAACACCTATTTTTGGGGCTTTTTCATGCCATTTCCCTCCCAATTGCCATTTATTTATACGACATTTACAAGGTATGCGAACAGTCCGTGCCTACTTATTATTGAGTTGCTTATCCCTATTTCTAGGGGTATTTCAGGTATTGGGACAGGGCTGCCCACCCAATATTGGCTTCGAAGACGGAAATTTAGGCAGTTGGGACGTTTTTGACGGTTCTATTGCGCGCTCCAATGGGGCTATAAATATGGCACTTGGGAGCCCGCAAGATGGCAAACATTCCATCATCACTAATTTCCCGGGTACAACGGCCAAAGACGAATATGGTGGTTTTCCAACAAGTTGCCCCAATGGTAGCGGGTACTCGTTAAAACTAGGAAACGATCAAACCCAAGCAGAGGCGCAGGGAGTCTCTTACACCTTTACCGTTCCTTCTTCCGAAGGTGATTATAGTATCATTTATAATTACGCAGTTGTTTTTGAAAACCCTGCTGGCCATCAAGATTGGGAGCAACCTAAATTTATGGTTAAGGTTTTTAATGTTACCGATAATAAATATGAAAACTGTGGTTCTTTCGAATTTATCTCGGCACCCAACTTGCCGGGTTTTAAAGAATCGAACATTAAAAGAGGGGTCTACTACAAAGAATGGGCACCCATTACTCTAAAACTTCCTGGATATCAAGGTAAAACTTTAAGACTTGAATTTACAACCAATGATTGTTCGAGAGGCGGTCATTTTGGCTATGCATATTTAGATGTGAATGACAATTGCACCACACCCGTTACAGGCAATGTTTTTTGTACTAATATTACTGGACTCAACTTAACAGCACCTTATGGTTTTGCAGATTACAAATGGTATACCGATGATTTTTCAAAACTGCTTGGAACCGATGTTGTACTAACGATTACGCCAGCCCCAGCTCCAAAAACTAGACTCGCACTGGTAATTACCCCTTATCCAAATCAAGGTTGCTTAGATACTTTATACACGACAATTGTAAAATCTTTGGATCCTTATGTTTTTAAAATAGCAGATAGTGTTGTTGCTTGTCAAAATAAAGGTGCCGATGTAACTGACAGTATAGTTACAGCAGGAAGTAGCCCTGGATTAAAACTCAGTTACTTTAATAGTGCCACTAGTGGCGATTTTGTTGCATCCCCAAAGGCCATTGAAAAATCTGGAATTATCTATGTAAAAGCAACCAACAGTGCAGGCTGTGCAGACACCAAACCTTTATCTGTAATTGTACATCCTAATCCGGTTATCACCATCAAACAACCCGCTGCTGCGTGTATTCCTGAAACAATCAATCTAACCAATCCAAGCTACACAAGTGGCAACGACCCCAATTTAAAATACACGTATTGGCAAGATGCACTTGCAAAAACACCGCTTTCCAATCCTACAAAAATTGCACAAACAGGCAACTATTTTGTTTTAGGTACAAGCCCTTTTGGATGTAGTAGTTTGGTCCCCATCAATACAAGCATTAGTGCGCCCCCCAATACATCGGTCACCAATTTCATGGCCTGCGGCAGCATTCCGCTAGATAGCATTGCCCCTACCAAAGGAACTGACCCTAATACCAGTATTAGTTACTTTTTTGATAGTTCCGTTACACAATCCATGAACAACAATCACCGGTTTACAAGTAGCACCAATTATTTTATAAAATTTACGGCACCTGCTGGATGTAGTGTTGTAAAAAAAGCAAGTGTAACCATAAATGATTACCCGAATTTTACAGTTATACAACCAGCAACCGTAAAAATTCCTGTCACCATAGATATTACGACCATTCCACCACCCTCAAGTAATTGGGTGTATAGTTATTGGCAAGACTCTTTGTGTACCGCACCACTACTGCAACCAAAAAGAGTTTTAGCCACTGGTAAATATTTTATTAAAGCGACCACCCCAATTGGATGTGCACAAATACAAACAATTAACGCTGTTGTGAATGACGCAGACGTGATTCCACCCAATGCATTTACACCCAATAGTGATGGTATCAATGATACCTGGAGCATCCCACTACTAGACTATTATCCGAATTGTACGGTTAGTATATTTAACAGAACAGGACAACAAGTATTTAGCTCTAATGGATACACAAAAAACTGGGATGGAAAATCTAAAAACCAAACCAACTTGCCGTTAGGCGTATATTATTACGTTATTAAATTATCAGGAAAACATCAAGCCTTTGCAGGTAGTGTTAGTATTTTATACTAAATGATTATGGAAGTAAAAATTGAAGCATCTTGGAAAGAAGTGTTGAATACCGTTTTTAAATCAACGTACTTTTTACAAACAGCAGCGCATATAAAAACAGAGCTTGCCACAGGTGCAAAGATATTCCCAGCAGGCAATGCCATTTTTAATGCATTCAATCAAACACCTTTTAACAATGTTAAAGTGGTTATATTAGGGCAAGACCCATACCACGGGAGCGGTCAAGCCATGGGGCTTAGCTTTTCTGTACCAAAAGGTGTAAAACCTCCCCCCTCACTTGTTAATATTTTTAAAGAATTAAAATCAGATATTGGACTTCCCATTCCTACCCATGGTGACCTAACCCCATGGGCTAAGCAAGGCGTACTTTTGTTAAATGCGGTACTTACGGTTAGGGAAAACGAACCTGCGAGTCATGCAAAAATTGGTTGGACGCATTTTACAGACGCCGTTATCAGAAAAATATCAGACGAAAAAAAAGGGATTGTTTTTTTATTATGGGGTAAATTTGCAGAACAAAAACAAATTTTAATTGATGAAACCAAACACTTTGTACTAAAAGCAGCGCACCCCTCTCCGTTTAGTGCAGACAAAGGTTTTTTTGGTTGCAAACATTTTAGTAAAACAAACGAACTACTTGCAAAGCAAGGACTTCAAGTTATTGACTGGCATATTTAATTATAGATGATGAGTGAACCCATTAAAAAGATATCAACAATACAATTTATTGCAGGAAGAATTTTAGCAGTATGGGCGATTATTATTTTTACAAGCACTATGTTTATTGCCGTCTTTTTTTTACTACCCTGCTTTTTTTTATCTGAACCCCATGTAGCCATACTCCACAGAAAAGTAACGCAGACTTGGATGCGATTTTTCTTATTTTTTATTGGCTGCCGTATCAAAATTAAGGGCGCCCATCATTTTGTAAAAGGCGAAAACTATGTGGTGGTATGTAACCACAACTCGCTAATGGATGTTCCGGTGAGTACCCCATTTATGCCAAGGGCCAACAAAACCATTGCTAAAGTTAGTTTTTCTAAAGTTCCCGTTTTTGGATGGGTGTATAAGTTTGGGAGTGTTTTGGTTGACCGCAGAAGCGATCAGAGCAGAAGTCAAAGTTATGAAGAAATGAAAAGTATTTTAGCCGTAGGCTTAGACATGCTTATTTATCCAGAAGGTACGAGAAATAGAACGGGTGACCCACTCAAAAGTTTTTATGATGGTGCATTTAGATTGGCAGTAGATACTAAAAAACGTATCATGCCAACTATTCTATTTAATTCAAAAAACATTTTACCTCCTAGTCCAAGCTTTTGTTTAATGCCCGGAAAAATTGAAATGCATTTTTTACCACCAGTATCCGTTGAAGGAAAAACAAGTAAGGAATTAAAAGAAGAAGTGTTTGAACTCATGTGGAACTATTACGACAAAAACCAAGCCTTATTAGAAGGTAGAATTTGAGAACACCCTACTTCTATTAATTTTTAAATCTCGTAAGATTCCAGATTTAGGATTCACCGTAATATTAAAGGATCTGAAAATACCAACTGGCATTACGTTAATGGACATTTGCCAGCAGTGCATTTCTCTGGAAATAAACATACTAAATTGTTGAAGCCCTCCCATAGACACGTCGTAATAACCCGTGCCCCCTACCTTCCATTTTTCACTCAAACTAAAATCACCGTTAAAGTTTAAACTTGAAAAGGTTCTTGTTTCAAATCCACTATAATCAGGTTTGAATTGCCTGCTAAATGACAAAGAATACGAAAAGGATAATGTCCACGGAATATTAAAATCTGTAAACTCTGCCGGATTGGATTTTGCAAATTGCAGCTGACGTTGCTGTTCATCGGGGGTTAAAAAAGGATCCACTGGAATGGCTCTATCTTTTTCTGTTTTGCCATCTTTTGACTTACTTGAAAAGGAAGTAGAGATTGCGATACTACCACTCGTAATTCGTCCAAATTTTAATGCCTTAGGATCAAAAGCATAGGTTTTTAAACGGTAACCCTTGTTATCTACCTCATAAGGATCGAGTGTAGCACTTGCATTGATATTGACTTTTTCAAACAAGGTACTGCGCGCATACAAATTAAAGTTTCCAAGTTTAAAACTATCTGCGAGCATGTTATAAGAAGAGGAAAAACCAAAACCTTCTATGAGTTTTACTTTTTTGTCTTTGGCAGTAGAGTCGGATTTATCACGCACTTTCATTTCTAATAAATTATCTACCCCAAAGCCAATACCCCCAAACCGGCCTTCCGAAAAGGAACCAATAATACCTCCTTCATATTGTGAAAAACGGAAGGTACGGCCAGTCGTATCAATTTGTGTCGTATAATGATAGGCCGCCGCCATGTCGGGCTGATAGTTCATAGAAATAGTAGGTCTAATTTCGTGACGTATCCCTTTGATGCTACTATTTTTACCAAAGGTGTAGGTACCAAAAATTCGGGTAGCCGCACTGATGCCAAAACTCATTTGACGCGCGGTATTGAGCCCTCTATATTTAACGGTATCCACTTTTTTATTCACGGAATTCCAGCTTCTAATAAACCGCTGTCCATACCAGCGCTCTTCGTAAGAGATACTAGGACTAATGGTTACAGGCCCAAGAGCAGGAAGCGACATCGATATTGGAATGTTATGAACGGCACCCCACTGCGCAGTATCTAATAATCTTTTAAAATTAAACGCAGTATCATAAAAAGACAATTGATTTTGAATATTACCACTGTACCCTATACCAATTTTTTCATACCATTTACCTGCTCCAATTTGTTCCTTGGATTGAAATGGATATAAAGTAACAACGTTAAAGTTGACTGTTGGAAGCTGTAAATTAACGAGTCGTAAATTATTATTTTGATTGTGGTTGGCGTTTACCGATAAATTGTATTTCCCTCTCCAATCTTTCGAATAACTTATGGAAGAACTTAATTGGTTTTGAAAGTTTTGCATGGGATTGTTGAGGAGCAATCTGTTAAACCTAGAACTACCAAAATTAACGTTGGCAGAAAAACTAGTTCCAGGCCTTGCTCGGTTGTCTCTACTATGAGACCAGTTAATCATAAAAGACTTATTCTGATTAAACTCATCGCCGGTGCCACCAAATCTATTCAAGCTCTTGGTATTTTGAAACGTAAGATTAAACCCACCTGTAAATGCATAGCGCTTAATATATTTTGAGTTGAGGTTCAGATTCCATCCTCCATAAGAATAAACATTGGCCCGTGTTGTAAAATCGAGATAGTCATTAATGACTTTATAATAACCAAGACCTTCGAGGCCTAAACCAAAATCTTCGGAAGCGGTAAACGCCGGAGCAAGTATACCAGAATGACGTCCTCTATTTAATGGAAATATGCCAAACGGAATACCAATGGGCATGGGCACCCCTTCAAACTCGGGAAATGTAGGACCGGAAATACCTAATTTGTTATTGATAATTTTCATCCGGCCGGTTCTAAACGCAAAATGCGGCGTGTCTAAATTACAGGTGGTAAAACGAGCTTTTTTAGCATAAACCACGCTATCATTCATTTTTTTGAGGCTTATCGCATTCACATAAATTTCTCCTTCCTGAAAAAAAGTATTTTTTGTTAAGCCCTTACCAGATTCCATATTAAATGAAATGGTATCACTTATCGATTTCATTTCACCTTGTATAAAAACAGGTTTACTATCTAATTTACCGGTAGAATCGGTACTTCCATATGCCTTTACCATTTTAGATTGCTGATTGTATCTGATGGTTGCAGCTTCAATTTTTAGATCCTGGTAATTGGTTTTGGCCTTACCATAGAGTAAGAACTCCCTGGTATCCACTATTAAAATACCTGAATCTGAGGCATTATAATCGATGGGGGTATCTATTGAATCTTTTGATAATTTGATCGTATCGATGGATTTATCCAAAGAATCAGGCTTTTTTGAAAGGGTATCTACCTTTTTTACAAGAGTATCGCTGAATAAAGGGGCATTTTGTCTTAAAAAGGCCCTAGATTCCCACTGAAATGTTAATAAAAGCAAAACTATGCCCATAACAATAGCGGGTGCTGTTTTTACGTTAATTTTACGTCGTTTGCTTCTATTCACTAGGCAAAAATAGTGTATGAAAGGTGTAAAATGACTTATATCTAAAATCCTTTAATGAATTGATATGAAGATAAGAAGAATAGCTGCCCTTATAGGTTCAATTTTTTTGAGTTTTCAGGCATTTGCTGCACCCAATCCTTCACCCTGTAAATTGCCGGCACCCATACAAAAACAAGCCCTAAAAAGAATCATCATTGATGCTGGACACGGTGGCTCAGACATTGGAGCGAGAGGTAGGTATTCGACCGAAAAAGACATATCACTAGCGATTTCCTTGAAACTAGAAGCTCAATTAAAACAAGCCCTACCAGATGTTGAAATTTTAATGACCCGCAGAACTGACGTTTTTAATTCAGTGATTGAAAAAGCAGATATTGCCAACCGCTTAAAAGGTGATTTATTCATTTGCATCCACGTAAACTCGGCGGGATCAAGAACCATCAAAGAAGTGGTAGGTTATAAAACAATAACTGTAAAAGGAAAAAAAGGAAAGAAAGTAAAAAAACAAGTGCCTCAGTACAAAGTAACGCGTTTGCCAAGCACAGCCATAGGTACCGAAACCTTTATTTTTGGCGTTGATAAATCTGACGAACGTGTAGCCGCTGCTGGTGAAAGTGTGGATGAATACTTAGATAGTGTTTCTCTAAAAATATTGGAAGCCCGCAAACAAACTGACGCCAACGACCCTACCAAACAAATGCTGGCCAGTATTATGGCGCAGCAATATTTTCAACGTAGCGCCAAACTAGCCCTTACCATTGAAGAAGAATTTCAAAAACTGGGCAGGGTTAGTAGACAAGCCCAACAGCGTAAAAAAGGTATTTGGGTGCTACAAGCAGTAAGTATGCCCGCAGTACTTGTAGAAACCGGCTTTATCTCAAACCCAGACGAAGAAGACTACCTCAATAGTGAGCTAGGCCAATTAGAAATATGCGATGTAATCACTAAATCGGTGCGGATCTACAAAAAATCGTTGGAGAATCAGATAGGTGTAGGCGCTAATAAACCTTAATTTTGTTACATGAAGATTTCGAATGAGTCAAAAGTTGGAGCCCTTACCGCAATTTCAATTACAGTTTTAATTCTAGGCTTTAATTTTTTAAAGGGTAAAACATTATTTAAAACGGGTAATTACATATTTGCAAAATATGAAGATACCAAAGGTTTGATGGTATCTAACCCTGTTTATGTAAACGGCTTTCAGGTAGGGAGTGTTATTGACATCGAAAACACCGACTTTAATTTACACTCTATACTAGTTACAATTAAGCTCAATGAGGATTATAAAATTCCAGTCAACTCGGTAGCTAGTATTAAAGACAACCCACTTGGCACACCTAGCATTGTTATTAAACTAGGTAACAATACTACTTTTTTAAACCCACAAGACACCATTGCTACTAGAAATGCGATTGGCCTTTTTGATGATGCCATGAATAAACTAGAACCGGTAACTGATCAAATAAAAGTTACGGTGCAATCGCTTGATAGTGTATTAAAAAACATCAACCGCATATTTGATCCCAACACCAAAAATAATTTACAAGAAGCGATTGCTAATATCAATACGACCACTGCTAGTTTAATAGTATCTGCCGCTTCGATAGAACAAATGTTGGACAAACAATCAGGCGCTATTACAAGTTCTGTAAATAATATCAATAGCGTTACCAAAAATCTAGCAGACCACAATAAAGAAGTAGCTGCTACCCTATCTAACCTAGAAAAAACAACCAACACATTAGCAAGTGCCGATATCAATGGCACTATTGGTAATTTAAAAACAGCTATCGATAATTTAAATGTGCTTGTTAAAAAAGCGGCTAGCGATGAAGGAAGTTTAGGCAAACTCATCAACGACAAAACACTCTATAATAATTTAAACAATAGTTTAAAGAGTGCCAATACTTTGATTGATGACCTACGCGTACATCCCAAAAGATATGTTCAGTTTTCTGTTTTTGGTAAAAAAGAAAAAAGCGGTCCACTTCTAGCTCCTATTGTAGACACTGCTAGTTCTAACAAACAATAATGGCTGCCATACTCAAACGATACATTACAATAGGCTTTGTGCTAATTGCCATTATTACGCATGCCCAACCCGGAAAGCCCAAAGAAATTAATAAGCCAAAAGATACTGTTAAGTCCAAGGCAATTACCCAAGAAAACTTTTTGTACATACTAGCCGCCGATAAACAGTATCTCCAAAAGTCGGATTCTAACCAACTGGTTTCATACGCAGGAAACGTAAAAGTTAGACAGGGAAAAACACTCTTTTACGCAGACAGCGCCATTATTAACCCCGTAGCCAACACACTCGAGTCATTTGGGAATGTACATATCAATGACTCAGATAGTGTTCATATTTATGCGCAGTACCTGCGTTATATGGGCATCGAAAAAAAGGCGCTACTTACCAAAAAAGTTAGGTTAACAGACAAAAAAAGTATCCTAACCACCGAAAACTTAACCTACGACGTAAACCTAAAATTAGGAACTTACTTATACGGCGGTAAAGTAGTAAATAAAAAAACGACCCTGACCAGCAAAGAAGGAAATTACTATGGTGACACCAAAGATATCTACTTCTACAAAGATGTATTGCTCTTACAACCGGATGGGACCATTAAAACAGATAGCCTTCAATACAATACCACTACCGAAGTTTCTACGTTTATAAGCCCTACTGTTATCAAAGATAAAAAAGGGCTTACCATAAAAACACGCGAAGGCTTTTATGATATCAAAAAGAAAATTGCCAACCTATACAAGCGTTCCATTATTGAGGATTCTACGTTTAGTATTACCGCCGACGAAATTGCCATTGATAGCCTCAATGGCCTAAGTGAATTTAGAGGCAATGCCGTTTACAGAAGCAAAGACAAAGAGCAGGGTTTTGATATGATTGCAAATAACATCAAAACCAATAATAAAAGGAGTACCATTATGGCTACGCAAATACCACTCCTTATTATTAAACAAGGAGCTGATAGTATTTTTATAACCGCAGACACCTTGTTTTCGGGCCGCGTTATTGACTTACTTAAAACAAAAAATATTTCTCCGGTAAGGCCTGTAATAGTAGATACAAGTATTAAAAAAGAAATTACAAAAGCTGTAATTAAAGACACTATTAAAGTGGCAGCAGCAAAACCTAGTATTAAAAAAGGGACTGTAAAAAATGTGGTTGATTCGGCTAAATCAAACATTACAACGACTCCGCCGGTTGATAGTACTTTAAAATATTTTGAAGCCTATAAAAATGTAAAAATATTTTCAGACTCTTTACAAGCGGTGGGTGATAGTTTGTTTTTTTCGGGACAAGACTCAGTTTTCAGATTATTTGACAACCCAATTTTATGGGCACAGGAAAATCAAATTAGTGGAGATACCATTTACTTATTTTTGAAGAATAAAAAACCAGAGCGTTTATATGTTTTTGAAAATGCGTTAAGTATTTGTAAAGTGGATAGTAGTATTTATTTTAACCAAGTAAAGGGGAATAGCATCAATGCGTTATTTGATAGCACGGGACAAGTACATTTTTTAACCGCCAAAGGAAGTGCCGAAAATATTTACTACGCTCAAGACGAACAAAAAGGATTTGTGGGTGTCAATAAAAATAGCTGCGACTTAATTGAAATTAACTTTACAGATGGTAAACCCAAGCGCGTAAAATTTATCAATAACCTAGAAGGCGGTCTCCTACCTATGCGCGGTAAAACCAATCACGACGACCTAAAACTTAAAAGTTTTAATTGGCAAGACAAGCTCAGGCCAAAAAGTAAATTTGATATTCTAACGGGTAATTAAATACGATTTACAAATAAGCATGCTGGAACATAAATACTGCGGCACCTGCTAAAAAACCTATCAGGGCAATCCAACTTACTTTTTTGAGGTACCAGAAAAAATCTATTTTCTCTATCCCCATAACAGCTACACCAGCCGCAGATCCTATAATCAAACAGGAGCCTCCTGTTCCTGCTGTATATGCAAGTAGCTCCCAAAAATAATGGTCTTGCGGATACTGCTCAAGCGAATACATACTTTGTAAAGCAGCCACGAGTGGCACATTATCAAATACCGCCGATAAAAGTCCAATGGCAATGGCAACAAGATTGATATTTCCAATACTACTATTTAAATAAGCGGCCATTTCAGGTAAAACGCCCACATATTCGAGTGATGCAATACTCATCAGTATCCCAAAGAAAAACAAAATACTAGGCGTGTCAATTTTTCGGATGGCGTGATTCACAGACAAAACACCCTTTTCATCATCTGCCTTTTTCTTATGCAATATTTCGGTCACCACCCAAATGATACCGAGGCAAAGTAGCATACCCATATAAGGGGGTAAATGCGTAAAGGCTTTAAAAATTGGCACAAATAAAAGACAGCCAATACCTACATAAAAAATCAGGTTACGCTCAAAAGCGTTTGAGTTAAAATTTAAATTATTTTCAATAACTGGTTTTAAAGTAATAGGGCCCTTAATTAAATAATTAACAATAAGTGTAGGTAATGCCATACTCACCAAACTGGCTAAAAAAACCTGCTTAACAATATTAAAGGGAGTTATTTGACCGCCAATCCATAGCATGGTAGTAGTAACATCTCCTATGGGACTCCACGCGCCACCAGCATTAGATGCAATGATAACAAGACCCAGTAGCAACCACTTTACTTTTTTATCCTGAATTAATTTATTTAAAATAGAAATCATTACAATCGTTGTTGTAAGATTATCAAGTACCGCCGATAAGAAAAAAGTGATGAGCGCAATGAGCCAAACAAGCTTTGTTTTATGGGTGGTTTTAATGGCTTCCGCAATATTCTGAAATCCATCATGCGCGTCAATCAATTCTACGATGGTCATAGCACCTAGTAAAAAAAATACGATTTCGCTAATGGCACTTAAATGATGGGTAAGGGAATCAATTACGATTTCTTTATTGTCGGCATTTAGTATAATAAGTGTCCAGCAAAGCACTGCGGTTATTAGTGCAGTTGCAGCTTTATTTATTTGAATGCTTTGCTCTAATGTTATGGCGATATAACCAACTACAAACAGCACTAATAAAATAGACACCATACTTTACATTGATTGACTAAGTTAATGAATTAATGAGTAATGCTGCTATTCAGCGTCTTCGGTGAGCATCATTAAATAAGCCTTAATAAAGCCATCAATTTCTCCATCCATTACGGGACCCACATTACCCACTTCATAATCGGTGCGGTGGTCCTTAATCATTTTATAAGGATGAAACACATAGCTCCTTATTTGACTTCCCCACTCTATCTTTTTCTTGTTGGCATTTGTGGCATTGAGGGCTTCTTGTCTTTTGCGAAGCTCTTCTTCATATAAACGCGATTTTAGCATTTTAAGCGCCAGCTCTCTGTTTTCACCCTGGGTACGTGCTTGTTGACACTCTACAATAAAACCACTTGGAATATGTTTTAGACGAACCGCTGTTTCTACTTTGTTTACGTTTTGACCTCCACTACCGCCACTTCTATAAAATGCCCATTCCAAATCGGAAGGGTTTACGGTAATTTCAATGGTATCATCAATTAATGGGTATACATATACAGAGGCAAAAGAGGTATGCCTTCTAGCATTGCTATCAAAGGGAGATATACGCACGAGACGGTGCACCCCACTTTCTGCTTTTAAAAACCCATACGCAAAATCCCCTTCAAATTGCAGGGTTGCACTTTTAATACCGGCGCCATCACCCGCCTGAAAATCTATTTCAGTTACTTTCCATCCTTGCTTTTCGCCATACATACGGTACATGCGTAATAGCATTTCGGCCCAGTCTTGACTTTCTGTTCCACCTGCGCCCGGATTAATTTGTAGGATCGCAGTTAATTCATCTTCCGGCTTATTAAGGGTGCTTTTAAATTCTGCATCCTCTAATTGTTGAATAGCAAATGTATGCGCCTCTTTGGTTTCCTCTTCGGTGGCATCACCAGCTTTCCAAAAATCAAATAAAATGGCAAAGTCTTCTACGCTAGCCTCAACCGTTTTGTAGAGTTTAAGCCAATATTCATTGACTTTAATTTCCTTCATGATTGCTGTTGCACGGGTGTTATCATCCCAGAAGCCAGGCGACAATGAAAGTTGTTTATCGGTATCTACTTTATATGTTCTGTTCTCAACGTCAAAGAAACCTCCTCAAAACCGTCACTCGGTCTCTCATACTCTTAATCTGCTCTTGTGTCATATCAAATCAATTATTTCAAAATAAAAAAACCATAAGCCTCGTAAGCCGGATTCTGTTTCTAAACCATCATTTATCTAGTTGTATTATTACTAATACAATCTTGCTGCCTACCCTGGAACCCTTCCAATAAATTGGAATCAAACGAGCCGCTTTCAAAGATTCCTATACATGGCATTACAACACCCAAGGTTTACCCTCCTTTGCTGTTACCAACAAAAGCTGTGAGCTCTTACCTCACATTTTCACCTGTGTCCGCTTTTTGCAAAACGGAAGTTATTTTCTGTGGCACTATCTCTCATTTATATGCTACCATACAAACGGCCGGCGCTTAACCGGTGGGTTGCCCTATGCTGTCCGGACTTTCCTAAGTGCCTAAGCACCTCGATGGTTCGGGCTTATGGAACTGTAAAGATAACCTTTATTTAAAGAATATCTCGGTGGCACCATAGCCAAATCGTGCATCGTATTGATTGATAAAGTGTTTGACCTCTCTTTTGGTCTTTAAAATACTGTGTATTTCGTCTCTTAACACCCCTTCACCCACCCCATGAATTACAATAAAAGACGGGAGTTTATGCGCTACCGCTAGGTCAAACCATTTGTCAAATTCACTTAACTGAATACCCATGATTTCGGTATTGGTTAAATGCAAATAACTATTAGTGAGCTTTTCTATGTGCAGGTCGATTACTGTTCGGGGCGCCGGTAAATTTTCTTTAATTTTTTTTGCGTCGTACACTTTAAAACCGGCCGCTGCTAATTTAGATACATCAAAAGTTTCTACCACTGCCTCGTCTGGGTAGGTGTCAAACAACAAATAAATAAGTGTAGGCTCGTTGTTTTCTTTTAATTTTTCGATGGCATTAAACACCTGCTTTGGTTTTAATTTAAGCATGGTTTCGTAATGCGCAGCCTTATATTTTACTTTTTGAAGCAAAGAAAAATCTACACTAAAATTAGGCGTATCATTAATGGCTTCAAACGCTAGGTCATGTAAATAAAAATCATGAAAGGGTTGAATGGTGGCGTCTAATTCAAAATTTAAACTAGAAGACAAATACTGCTTGTAATGAAAAGCATACGCAGTGGCCATATTATTCACTAAATGCACTTTAAACGAAACAACAATTTCATCATTAAAATCGTCGAGTCCAAATTTAGGGATGAGGGTTAACCAAACGCCTGTTTCTTCTTTAACGGCGGTAGGCTTTGGCTTCTCGGTTGGAATATTATCAATAAACTGCTTGAGCGGTTTTTGATCCTCTACAATTTTTTTTTGGGTGAAGCGCTTAAAATAGGGAAAATCAATTTGATCCATGTACGCCGGAAACTTAACGCCGCGCACTTCAATCATCACCATTTTGTCGTTGATAAAATCAACTACTTTTCCTTCTTCGTTGCTATGCAACACCAATATTTCGTCACCAATCTGATATTTCATTACTGCGCGAGTTTACTTCTACGTCTACTATAAAAGAAGTAAATGGTTAAACCAATGCCCATCCATACAAAAAACCACATCCAGCTAACAGCCGGTATTTCAATCATTAAATAGAGGCAGCAAAGTGCACCTACTACTGGTATCACCGAATATTTTCGTACAAAACTTAATACGCCGGTTACAATAGCTATAAAAATAAAGAGTAAAAATAAAATTTCTTGAAACCCTTCGTTGGCGTAGTTCGCAAACGCATCCGAAATGCGGTTCATTGAAAAATAAACGAACACAGCAACAATCGCAGGAATAATAAACTGGCCATTTAGGTATGGTAGCCTAAACGCAGTACTACCCGCTTCTTTTGCCATGCGCGGAAGCACGAGTACCCCAAAACAAACCAGCACAAATGCAAAGAGTGTTCCAATGCTGGTTAAATCGGTCATGGTAGAACTAGATACAAACAGCGATGGTATACCTACGAGGCAACCGGTTACAATCGTTGCAAATGAAGGCGTACCAAATTTTGGATGCACTTGTGCAAACTTTTTAGGTAAGAGTCCATCCCTACTCATACTCATCCAAATACGCGGCTGTCCTAATTGAAAAACTAATAATACACTTGTTGTTGCCACAACAGCACTCACCGAAATCAAGTACCCAATTTTATTGAGATTCAATTTTTGGAACACATATGCCAGCGGATCGTCTACTTTTAATTCAGTGTAGTTAACCATACCGGTTAATACTAGCGCAATTAAAATATAAAGAACCGTACAAATAATTAATGAGTAAATCATACCGCGTGGTAAATCACGTTGCGGATTTTTACATTCTTCGGCGGTGGTTGAAATGGCATCAAAACCAATGTAGGCATAAAACACAGCAGATACGCCTGCTAGTACACCCGTAAATCCATTGGGTAAAAATGGATCCCAGTTATTGGTGTCTACATAAAAGAAGCCCATTACAATTACAAAAATAATCACAGCAATTTTGAAGATCACCATGTAATTGGTTGTTTTCTTACTCTCTTTAATACCTACATAAGCAAGTGCTGTAATAAGCATTACAATTACAAAAGCAGGTATATTGATAATGAATTTTATGCCAGCAATAACGGGTGCATTAACAATCGCATCATAACCCGTTTTTGCATGTCTACCCAGGCTTTCAAGTGAAGCGCCACCTGCCATTGCTTTTACCGCTTCGTCGTAACCACTTTGGGCGTTGGCCGTATTGGTAGAAAGCCATCCTGGTAAATGAATATTAAATCCTTCTAGTAAATTATTAAAATATCCACTCCAACTAATCGCCACTACAATATTACCAATGGCATATTCAAGAATTAGTGCCCAACCAATAATCCATGCCACTACTTCACCAAACGAAACATACGCATAGGTGTAAGCACTACCTGCAATAGGCACCCTACTTGCAAACTCGGCGTAGCAAAGGGCACTAAACCCACAGGTAATTGCTGTAATCACAAACAGTAATGATATGCCCGGACCGCCATTAAATGCAGCCGAACCAATTGTAGAAAATATACCTGCCCCAATAACGGCAGCAATACCCATAAAAGTTAAATCCTTTACGCCCAATATTTTTTTAAGTCCAGAGCCATGCCCTTCTGCGGCGGCGGCATCGGCATTAATTTTTGAAATTGACTTTTTTCTAAATAAAGAATTTGACATGCGCTAATAATTGCGTTTAGTATGCGTAATAAAATGTAAAATTAATTTTCTCTTTGCATTAAATAATTAGCAAGCGACAATAGTGCAGACTTTCGAGCACTGGTAACAGCAATATCTTCTAAATTGGCCAGCGCCATTTGCAAATACTTTTCTTTGAGCTCGATAGCCCAGGCATCTACATTACAAGCCTTAAATATTTCCATTACCTGCGGCACTTTATCCGGACCAGAACTTTCAAGGAGTGTATCAAGTTTTGCGCGCTGATCAGGCGTTGCTACTTCTAATGCATGCAGCAGTAAAAAGGTTTTTTTATTTTGTCTAATATCGCCACCTACTTCTTTACCAAATTTTTCAGGATCTCCAAAAGCATCTAAATAATCGTCTTGAATTTGAAATGCAATACCCAAGTTTTTTCCAAACTCATATAGGTGTTTACAATTGCCTGGTGTAGCCCCACCTAATATGGCACCCATTTCTAAACTCGCAGCAAGTAGCACCGATGTTTTAAGGGTAATCATGTGAATGTATGCATCCAGTGTAACCGATGGCATTTTTTCAAAATCCATATCGAGCTGCTGACCTTCACAAACTTCTCTTGCGGTGGTATTAAAGAGGCTTAATATTTTAGGTAAATGGGCAGGGTTAATGTTTTGTAATTTTTCGTAGGCTCTTATGAGCATGACATCTCCTGTCAAGAGTGCGGTATTATCGCCATATTTTGTATGCACCGTTTGCATGCCGCGTCTAAGAGCAGCTGCATCCATCATGTCATCATGAATGAGGGTGAAATTGTGAAAGAGTTCTATTGCGGTTGCAAGGGACCAGGCGTCCTCAGTAATTTCACTAAACAGCTCATTACCTAGCACACAAAGGATAGGTCTAATTCGTTTACCGCCAATACTTAAAAAATATTCGCCAGGTTCATAGAGGCTTGCAGGGGCCGCCGGAAATTGTGCCACCCCAAAACGGGTTCCAAATTCGGCCACCAATTCTTTAAAATCATGCATACTACAAACCTAAATAATTATTAATGAGCAACCTTAACTATTCTTTCAGTAATTCATATTTATTTTTGTAGGGTATTTTCAAACCCCCATTATGAAAAAACTACTTTTTACTACATGTCTTTTAGTAGCGGCTTTTGCCGCGGGCGCCCAATCGTCAAAACCCATGCTTCAATCGATTGGGGTTAAAGTATACCCGGGTGCTATTACCTATAAACAGTATAAGTCCGAATCGGTGGCCAAGGAATTACTTGCTTATTTTAACGAAGATGGGTTTAGATTAACAGGTTTATATGAAAAACACATGCCCATACCTAACGCAGAGGGCCTACAATGGTATGTGGGTGGTGGTGGCCACTTTGGCCTATGGAACAATAGTTGGAGGCTCAGAAACCCACCTAGTACGGCCGTGTTTGCGATTGGTGTAGATGGCGTAATTGGTTTAGACTACAAGATACCAAATGCGCCCCTGGCCATTAGCTTTGACTGGCAGCCCTCTTTTAATTTGGTAGGCCATACGCATTTTGAAGGTGGCTGGGGTGGATTAGCCGTTCGTTACACCTTTAAATAGGCTATCCACAAATTCGTGCTTATCAAAGATGATCAGATCATCCATTTTTTCGCCTACCCCAATATATTTTACCGGAATTTTGAATTGATTGGCAATCGCTAGCACTACGCCTCCCTTTGCTGTACCGTCAAGCTTGGTAATAGACAAAGCGGTTACCTCGGTAGTTGCGGTAAATTGCTTGGCTTGTTCGAGTGCATTTTGGCCAGTAGAACCATCTAGCACCAACATTACCTCGTGCGGTGCGCCCGGTATTACTTTTTGAATAACGCGCTTAATTTTGCCTAACTCATCCATTAAGTGGAGTTTGTTGTGCAAACGACCTGCGGTGTCAATAATCACCACATCGGCATTTTTAGAAACGGCACTTGAAACCGTATCAAAAGCCACGGCGCTAGGATCAGAACCCATGCTTTGCTTTACAATGGGAACACCCACCCGCTCACTCCAAATGGTAAGCTGCTCAGTAGCTGCTGCCCTAAAGGTATCTGCGGCACCCAGTACAACCTGGTTGCCTGCTTTTTTATAATTATTGGCTAGTTTTCCAATGGTGGTGGTTTTACCAACCCCGTTAACACCTACCACTAAAATCACATAAGGCTTTTTCCCAGCCGGAATCGTAAAATCTTTGTACTCAGGCTCCGGTGCATCTACGAGAATTGCTTCAATTTCTTGTTTCAGTAACCCATTTAACTCATTTATATTCAAGTATTTGTCTTTCTTAACTCTTTGTTCAATTCTTTCAATAATTTGAATAGTTGTTTCCATCCCCACGTCGGCGCCAATGAGTGCTTCTTCGAGGTTATCTAATACTTCGTCATCAACGGTACTTTTGCCCGCAATGGCTTTTGTGATTTTAGCAAAAAAGCCTTCCTTGGTTTGTTGCAAACCTTGGTCTAAACTCTCCTTTTCTTTGACCCCAAAAAGCTTTCCTAAAAATCCCATAGTACTAATTTGACGTGTAAAAATACAAAAAGCCTTCCCGATGAGGAGAAAGCTTTATGAATGAGTTTAAGTATTGAAACTATTTCTCTTTTAAGAATTCGTTCACTTTGTCTTTGTGAACAATGTTTTCTTTAAAAGTATAGGCACCAGTTTTTGGGCTTCTTACAGCCTTGATAACTTTGGTCCAGTTTTTTGCTTCTGCAGAAGCCTTAAGATCTTTTACTTTCGCGTTTTTCGATGCAGCTTTTGCCATGACTATTTAATTTCTTTATGAACAGTTACTTTTTTCATGATTGGGTTAAATTTCTTTAACTCCATACGCTCTGGCGTATTCTTCTTGTTTTTTACAGTGATATAACGGCTTGTACCAGCAAGACCTGTAGCCTTGTGCTCTGTACACTCCAAAATAACCTGTACTCTATTGCCTTTTCTTGCCATTGTATTGGTCGTTTACTTTGTTATTGTAAATTAGATTTTAG
>CANHHX010000036.1 GCA_947461125.1 Bacteroidota bacterium
GCCCATTATTCACGCCTTACAATTCCTGACACGGTGTAAGGATTAAAAACAAAAGTCATGCGTCACGGAGACAAAATCAACAACCTAGGCCGTAAAAAAGCACATAGGGAAGCATTGTTAGCCAACTTGGCTAGCCAGTTAATTACGCACAAGCGTATCGTTACTACTCTAGCAAAAGCTAAAGCGTTAAGAACATACGTAGAGCCGTTAATTACAAAAACTAAAAAGAGCGATAACAAAGAAACAATCATGCACCAGCATAGAGTTGTGTTCAGTTACTTACAAGACAAAGAAGCTGTAAAAGAATTGTTTACAGTGGTAGGTCCAAAAGTAGCAGGTCGTCCGGGTGGTTATACGCGTATCCTTAAATTGGGCATTCGTCCTGGGGATAATGCAGAAAAAGCAATGATTGAACTTGTAGATTTCAACGAAATCTATGGTAATTCAGTAAATGCAGCTTCTGAGCCAGCTAAAAAAACACGTCGTAGCCGTGCAACCAGCAAAAAAGCGGATGTTGCAGAAGCAGAAGTGGTAGCTGAAACACCAGCAGCAGAAACAGCAGTAGAGCCAACCGCAGATTCTTCAACTGATAAAGCAGCTGAATAATTTGAAAAGGTAATATGATATAAAAGGCAAGGCTTTGGTCTTGCCTTTTTTTATGTGTAAAAAAAAATAAGGAGATACAAGAGAATTAAACTTTTTTTGTATCATCAACCCAATAAAAAAAGCCTTCCAATGACGCTTCAAGCCAAAAAGCCCGCAATCTTAATTCTTGCCGACGGACACGTATTTCATGGTCATGCTTTTGGTAAAATAGGGACCACCACCGGAGAAATTTGTTTCAATACCGGTATGACGGGTTATCAAGAGGTATTTACAGACCCAAGTTACACAGGTCAAGTTCTTATCATGAACAATGTGCACATTGGTAACTATGGGGTAAAAGATACAGACGTAGAAAGCAGTACCGTTAAAATTAGAGGCCTGATTGCGCGCAATTTGGAAGAGCAGTTTTCGAGACTACTTGCAGATGGTGATTTAAATTCCTATTTGGTTAACAATAATTTAGTGGCCATCGATAATTTAGATACGCGCGCACTGGTTGCACATATCAGAGAAAAAGGTGCCATGAACTGTATTATTTCTTCTGATGATTTGGATATTGAATCACTAAAAAAGAAATTAGCAGCTGTGCCTAGCATGGATGGACTAGAACTTGCTAGTACGGTGAGCACCCAATCAGAATATGAAATGGGGGATCCTAATGCAGCCATTAAAGTAGCGGTGTTAGATTTTGGTGTTAAACAACATATTTTACAATGCTTAGTAGATAGAGGTGCCCATATTAGAGTACATCCTGCAAAAACGCCATTGAGCCGTTTAAAAGAATTCAATCCTGCTGGCTATTTTATTTCCAATGGACCTGGGGATCCTGCGTCTATGGATTATGCCATCACTACCGTTAAAGAAGTTTTGGAAGAACAAAAGCCAGTGTTTGGTATTTGTTTAGGGCATCAATTACTCGCGCTTGCCAATGATATTCCAACATTTAAAATGCACCATGGACATAGAGGACTCAATCATCCAGTAAAAAATATTATTACGGGTCAGTGTGAGATTACAACGCAAAATCATGGATTTGGTGTAGATCCTGAAGCCGTTAAGAATCATCCAAATGTTGAAGTAACACACGTTAATTTAAACGACAATTCTATTGAAGGTATTCGTTTAAAAAACAAACCAGCATTTAGTGTGCAATACCATCCCGAAAGTACACCTGGTCCGCACGATAGCCGTTATTTGTTTGATAACTTTATTGATTTAATCAAAGCAAAGGCCTAGTTATGAAAATCGCCATCATCAATGGACCCAATTTAAATTTGTTGGGAAAAAGAGAGCCAGAAGTTTATGGCGCTGCTAGTTTTGATGATTGTTATAATGCTTTGGTGGCAAAGTATCCGAATATTGAATTCGAATATTTTCAATCTAATATCGAAGGTGAACTCATCAACGAACTACAACGTGTTGGTTTTACCGCTACTGGTATTATTTTTAATCCAGGGGGCTATACCCATACCTCTGTTGCGATAGGAGATACAGTGGCTGCTATTTCAACTCCCGTAATTGAAGTGCATATTAGTAATGTGCATGCAAGAGAAGATTTCAGAAAAATTTCGCACGTATCTGCAAAAGCAACTGGTTCAATTGTTGGGCTTGGTTTAAAGGGCTATCAATTAGCGGTTGAGTGGTTTGTAAATAAAGGCGCTTAATTTATTATATCCATATGTTTAAGTCCTATTCCCAAAAAGTATTCGGGCTCATTTTTTTTGCTGCATGCATCAAAATAATTGCTGCTCCTTTTTTGGAACTCGGCAATGACGAAGTCTATTACTGGACCTACGCACTACAACTCGATTTTAGTCATTTTGACCATCCGCCATTGGTGGGATTTTTAATTCGTGCATCCACCTTAAATATGCAATGGGTGTCTGAACTGAGTATGCGTTTGGGTGCCATTGTCTCGGCTAGTATAGGTTGCTATTTTATTTATAAAACAACTTCGGTGTTATCGAGCGAAAGGGCAGGATTTTTTGCAGCAGTATTATATCAAGCAGGCGTATACACGGGTTTTATTGCTGGATTTTTTATTTTACCGGATAGTGCGCAGCTTATATTTTGGACAGCGGCATTGTATGTCATGTCACTACTACTATTTACAAATAAAGAAAAGCAAATAGGGTATTGGATTCTACTAGGCTTACTCATAGGACTTGCGACACTCTCAAAAGTGCACGGACTATATTTATGGGCTGGCTTTGGGGCGTATTTATTATTTACAAATTATAAGCGTTTATTTTCGTGGCCTTTTATAGTAGCGGTATTTGTAACGCTACTTTGTGTGATTCCAATTTTTTATTGGAATGTTTTGTATGATTTTATCACCTACCGTTTTCATTCGGAACGTGTAACACATACAGGCATAGATACGGCTAGTTTTATAACAGAAATAGGGGGTGAGTTTTTATATCAAAATCCATTTGTTTATATTTTAATGGTAGCTGCTGTTGTAGCCTTTAAGAAAATTTCATTTCAGCAAAAAAATAGTGGACACTGGTTACTCTGGATGAGTGTACCGCTTATTTTCATTTTTTGGATAGTAGCACTATTTAATCCAACACTTCCGCACTGGTCTGGCCCTGCATTTATTCCTTTAATGATCCTCGCTGGTATCTATATCGATCAACAAAAACCAAGTTGGACCATTTATTTGTTGCGAACTTCGCTGGGATTTGTATTTACGATTTTACTAGTACTCGTAATTATTGTTCAAAAATATCCAGGTAATTTTGGTAGTCAAAAAAATGAAAACCTAGGAGAGTATTGTCCTACACTCGATTTAAGTGGATGGAAAAATTTTAGTGTTACTTTTAAAAAATTGGTCGCAAAGGATCAAGCCAATCATATCATGTCTGAATCGCCTTCAATCATTGTAGGCAAATGGTTTCCAGCTGGACATTTAGAATTTTATACGTCCCGTACTACCGGACTTCCTTTAATTGGCATTGGGCCACTTCAGGACATTCATAAGTTTGCTTGGTTAAACAAACAGCGTCCTGCATTAACACTTGGTGCCGATGCTTATTGCATTGTACCTTCCAATGTACCATTTAATGTTGCAGAATCGTATGGGTCTTATTTTGGAACAATAGACGCACCAATTGTAATTGAGCAAAAAAGAGGCGGTGTTGTTGTACGTAATTTTTTAGTATATCGTTTGCGTGGTTGCATTAAAGTTCCACAGCCACTTTTGTAAGCACTTTAAAATAGCCTTTCAAAATCTCTTCTGTAAGAAATACTAGCCCCAAAACGGTTACGTCTGCCAAAACTAGATCCACTTATATCTAGACTGTTTTTATTAAACAATATCGCTCTTAATTTACGGTCTTGGGTAAGAATGAATTCTATATTTAAATCAGGAAGCCATTGCAAGTTTCCATTTTTAACACTAGAGGAATTGCTTAAATTAAAATCTAAGTCGCCGCCAAAAGTCACTACAATTTTATCTTCAAAAAAGCTTTTACCTACTTTAAAATTGACCCTAGATCTGTTAATGCCGTTATTTGAAGCATTTGTATTAATGCCAGAAGCAGCTCCTAAAAGATCGGCATTGCTATATAATGAGGTTCCTACATCAAATCTTAAACTCTTGTCACCGGTAAGCTTATAGAGCATATTAGAGAACATCTTATTGATCTCTTTGGTTAGTATTTGAGAAAGCGTATTTACACCAATAGTTGCAAACATGGCATTGGCATTCCCATTTCCTCCATTGCCAATAGTAGGGGGCGCAAAAGAATTGAAAACAATTAAAAATGAAACCTGCTTTAATATTTCATTGTCATCTTGTTCAAGCCTTGTTAAATATTGTACTAGTTCATTGTCTGTTTTGATAGGGCTCCCTTGTGGAAAATCAAGTTTGAAACTGATGTCGGGCTTTGTTAGTTTATCTCTTAATTGCGCTACTACATATACCGGCCCACGATAACCTTTAACAGCACCACTCATGTTTAAATTGCCTACTAGGTCGTATAGTGCAACTTGCTCTGCGGTATACTGGGCATCAATTTTGATATTGGCTTTATTAGGGTCGCCGGTCCATTCAATATAATTTCCTTTATTAGGGATGAGCTCAAACGGTTTTTTAATGAGCGATTGAAAACTAAAATCATAATTTCCTTTGTCAATATTGTAGCGACCTCTAATGGTAAGCGGCTCTGTGGTACCAGATCTTATTTTGAGCCTTCCACTGCCGTTTGCTTTAATAATGTCTCCCGATACGTCGTCAAGAATCACATCAATTTCTGCTTTATTATTTGCAGTTAGATCTAGGTCTACCAATAAATTAAAATTCGATGTTTTATTTTCTGATTGTATTTCGGTGCCGTATTTTTTGTAGGTAATAAAATCTGCACTTGCCGATTCTTTCGAAACTGCATTGGGTAAAACAATGTGGGAGCTATCCGTAGATTCTGCTACCAGCGTAATTTTTGCATTCGTCGAAGGCCCCTTAAAACTAAAGTTGGCTTTACCTATTGCTTTGCCATAAAAAAGTGGATTGTCTTTTGCCTTGGTGTCTATAAGTAGTAAATTGTTGGTGGTAACGTCAAAATCAAAAGCCATATTTTCAAACTGCTTCTCGTACAATTTACCTGAACCACTTGCTTTGTTATTAAACTTATCCCGCACAGTAAACTTTCCAAAATCTATGCCGTCTTCTAAAAATTTAACACGTAAGCTGTCAAGTTGATAATTTACCTGGGTGTAATCTACTTTTAAAGTTGCATTTTTTACAAGCACTTCCCCTAATAGAGTAGGGCTTGATGGATTTCCTTGGATGCTTAACTGCCCTGTAGCTTTGCCGTCAACATCAGAAAAAATACCCGTCAAAAACTGTTCAACAAAATTAATTCGGGTATCATTTAATTGAATATTTGTATAAAGGGGCTGCTGAGCGCTATCTGTCAAGTTATAAAAACCGTTAGCGCGAATTGTATAATCTTTATTTTCTGATAGGACGGAAAAAGGAAGGTTGCCCGTTTTTGCATCATAACCAGCGGTAATGTTTACAAGTCCTACCGAGTCATTGTCTACCCGCAACTGACTAGTATTAATCCTTGCGTCAGCTTTTAAATCATTGAAGATATTTTTTAGCGTAATATTTCCATTTGCAATACCTTCAAAACGTGGTTGTTGAATCACAAGGTTAGTAATATCTCCAATGACAAGGTTGTTAAGTTTTATATTTAATTGATTGGTATTGCCGCCGTCTTCTTCTTCGGTTTGAATTAAAATCTCTTGGGTACCTTGTACGAATTTCACATTGCTAGCGTGTACAAAGTTTTTGCGTAGTACGAGTTCGCCCTCTTTTTCAAGCGTCCATTTTTTATTATTGAGGGTAAAATTAGAAGGTTTCCATTGGATCCTAAGCCCATCTTGAAGCGTATAAACTTCTGCTTCTAAATTGGCGTCATTTAAATTACTAGAGGCGCTTGTTTTTATTTGTACGTTGGATTTATCATTTCTTGAATCTATTGAAATGATAGAGTTTGGAAAATGAATACTATCGCCAATTCCAAAATTATCAATATTAGTTAACAAGCTGAGGTTGTTTACATTGCCTTTGGCTTGAATACTTGCACCTGTAATAGCGTAGTCGTTGATTTTTCCGTACGGAATATTTGCTTTTGCACTTAATTGATAGGTTTGGGTATTAATGGTGCCTTCAAATGAAAGATCATTAAAGCCGCTCCAATTTTTGTTGTACAAACTTATATAGGGGTCGATGTAGTTGGCGTTTGCTTTAATCGTAAAGTTTTGGTCTGCGCTAAGTTTACCCGGTGCTTCAATATAATTGGGGTAGTAGTGGTGTAAAAAAGATTGAATACTTTTAGGTAAATCAGCCACATTAAATTGTCCATAAATACTTGCATTAAAGTCGTTGCTTTTTAGGCTGATACGTTTTTCATTTCCCACTTGTGATGACAAAAGAGATAAAGAATCGAAATTGACCTTGGTAGTTGAATCATTGATGTTTGCATTCAAAAATTTAGCATTCCCTGTAAAATTATCGAGGTTGCTTCCCGTAAAGTTGGCGTCAAGTAGCCCTGTAACTTCAATAAACTTTGGATACAGTTTAAGGGCCTTTAGATTTGAATAGGCTAAATCTCCCACAATATTAAAGGCTGGTATTTTTTGGTTGAAATTGATTTCTACCGAGCTCGTAAAGTTTAAATTAGGATCGTTGATGATAACATCACCGCTGAAATATTTTTTCTGAAAAGTGCCGTTTGTTACAATACTTTTATAGGAATAATCTTTGTATTGAATAGATCTGATATCGCCACTGATGCTTGTTTTTAGTTTCTCTATATCAAAGCTACTCCCCTCGATACTCCCTTTAAAATCGATAGTGCCAAGGTCGCTATTATTGGTGAATTTACCGAGGTTGAATGCAACAGTTTCTAGCTTTCCTTTATAGCTAGGCTCACCTTTAAGGGGTAGTTTTAAGTTAATATCTGTGGTTATCCCACCTAGTGCAGTGCTAAATACGCCATTGGTTACAAAATCAAATGCAGTTCCCTTAAAATCTCCTTTGTATAAAATGGTACCCAGTGAAGCAAAGCTTGGGCTTTGTATATTTTGTATCGACGGAATAAGTTGTGCTAGGTCCTTGTAATTGCTTTGGGCAAACCCTTTTTCTAAGGTTATTTGAGTCGTTTCTATTTCTGGCAAACCTTTCATAGAAAAAGTACCCGTTAATATACTATTGCTTCCTGTTCTTAATTGTAATTTAGAAACTGTAAAGTCAGCAACTGTTCCTGTATATTTTCCTGAAAGTTGAGCCTTTGTTTTAAACATGGACATCGCAGGAGCAAAAAAAGCAATATCATCTGTATGTATTTCCGCTTCTTTGATATTGGCAACCATTACAACATTTGAAAGATAGTTGCTAAAATCTTTTTCAAAGTCTGTAAACTTCATAGCATAGTAATTACCAATGCGTGACCTATTGGTTTGAAGGTCTAAATTGGCAAACTCCATGATCTGCTCGTTAAATGTAAAATTGGTATTTAATTTTTTCACCAAGAGGCCAGATCTTTCTTTCGCAGAAAGTTTTAGTGATGCTTTTATTTCCTTTTCAGACACAAAAGCATTTTTTATAGTTGCGTTAATACTATAAAAATTAAGATGTGTTCCGTCGAAATTGGAATATGGTTTTTCAAAATCACTATCAATAATAAGTGTACCTTTGTTAATAGCTATTTCGTCTACATTGATATTGAGCGGACTTGAATTAGATGCAGTAGAAGGAGGTGTTTTTTTACTAGTGATGGGTTGTAATGCCGGGATCACTTTCATTACAAAAGATGGCTGATCCAAACTAACAGTCCCTAATTGTACAAAACCTGTTTCGAGATTTATTTTTTTGCAGTCGACGACTAAACTTACCGCGCCAGCTTTCATATACGTTCCTGTCCACTGGTCGTTTTGTTCAAACCGTACCGATTTTAAATCAATTTTTTTGATATCGTAATGGGTGTTACTTGCTGTATTGCTGGTATCACTACTTTTAAAATAGTTTGTAATGAATTCGTAATTCCAGTTTTTTGTTTTCCTGTTAATTTTTACAACGGCGTCTTCTATGCCAACATAACTGAGGGTTGCATTTTTTTGTAAGAAAAACCAGTCGGTTATTCTGATTTTACAAAGGTTTGCAAATAAAAGGGTGTCTTTGTTTTGATCCCGTATAAGTACCCCTTCTATGTTTAATTTATTAAATGGAGATATACTTACTTTTCTAATACTAATTTGTGCACCTAATTGTTTGGAAATGGAAGTGGTTATTTTTTTCGCGATATAATTTTGTACTGGACTTGTGTTTAAAAGTAGGAGCACAAAGAAGAGACCCGCAACAACCGCGAGCAAAACATTTCTAGTTATTTTTAATTTTCTTTTCAGGTTTTTCTATTCTAGCATCAATAATTAGTATCCTGCCACAGCATCATCGCCTCTTTTATCAGCAACTGTAATTCTTTTACCCGTGGGTCCAATTACGATGCCTTCGGTTCTGCCAATGTTTCCTCTTTCTTTAATACGGTAGCCCATTTTTTCAAGAGCGCTTTTCGTATTTGGATTAAATGTTTTTTCTATACTTACCTCATCGGGGAGCCACTGATGATGAAACTTTGGATAATTTATGGCGTCCTCTAAACTCAAATTAAAATCAACGAGGTTAACGATCGTTTGAAACACTGATGTAGGAATGGTCGTACCTCCTGGTGTGCCTAGGGTCAAATAAGGTTTTTTATTTTTTGTAAGTAGGGTTGGGGTCATGGAACTAAGCATTCTTTTATACGGTGCAATAGCATTAGCTTCTCCACCAATGGCGCCATACATGTTTGGGCTACCTGGCTTTGCGCTAAAATCATCCATTTCATTATTTAGTATAAATCCGCCACCACCTACAACCGTTCTATTGCCATAGCCTCCGTTAAGGGTGGTGGTTACTGCTACCATATTTCCTTCTGAATCAACTACACTAAAATGTGTTGTTTCTTCGGAGGTTGGAATATTTCCTGCTAAGGTTTGATCACTTGCGCCAGCAACACCTGGCTTGTAATCCAGCATTCTATTTTTTAAATAGGCATTACTAAGTAAAGTTTTTTGCGGCACTTTGTAAAAATCAGGATCCCCAATATGCGCAGCTCTATCGGCGTAGGCGCGGCGCTCTACTTCAATCATGAGTTGTACAGACTCGGGTGTTTGAAACCCCATTTTTTGTACCTTAAAAGGCTCCATCATTTTTAACATCTGGCCAATTAAAATGCCTCCACTACTCGGAGGTGCAAAACTAATGACACCATAGTCTCTGTAATTAAATACAATGGGGGTTCTAAATTTTGCCTGATAATTTTTTAAATCTTCAAGGGTGATAAGTCCGCTGCCTCTTTTCATTTCATCTACAATCAGTGCTGCTGTTTCGCCTTCGTAAAATCCTTTGGCTCCATTTTTTTGAATACGCGCAAGCGTGTTGGCAAGTTCTACTTGAATAAGGGTATCTCCAACTTTCCATTTTGATTCTTTAACAAATGCAGAAGGCTTAGTTGAGTATTTTATAAAATCTTTTTTTGTTGCATTTAAACTAGACGCCTCTCTTTCTGTAATTACAAACCCGTAACGCGCTAAATCGATAGCGGGTTGGATAAGCTGTGCAAAAGGAAGTTTAGCATGTGGTAGGGTTGCAAAAATACCCGCAACTGTACCTGGAACACCAGAAGCTAAATGACCATTTTGTGAAAGTGCATCTTGTGCATTTCCTGCTGCATCTAAATACATATCTCTTGTTGCGCGCGCGGGGGCAGCTTCTCTGTAATCGATTCCAATAAGGGTGCCGTCTTTTTTTCTGGCAAGTGTAAATCCACCGCCACCAATATTACCGGCTCCCGGGTATACAACTGCCAGTACAAATTGAGTTGCAATGGTTGCGTCAAATGCATTCCCTCCTTGTTTCATGATTTCGGCGCCAACCATACTTGCTAGTGGGTGCGCACTCGTTACACTTGCTCTATTAAATATGCCGGATTTTACAACAATATATTGGTAAGGATTTACTGCTTTGGTGGGGCCCACAATTGTGTTTTCATATTGCCCCATAACGCTCGTGCAAAGGCAAAATAAGAGGGCCGTATAGATTGTTAATTTCATGGTTGAAAATTACTCAATTTTTGGTTAAATCTGGGCCATTTTTTGTTACATTCACGCATTGTTTAACAAACTGTTCATGATTTAAAAGATAGCCCAATTAGGCGCTTTGACAGCTATGAAAAAATCGTACTTTTTTATCCTGCAAATTTTAGTGCTATTACTGTTTTCTAGTAATAGCGTATGGTCGCAACAAGTCAGTCAAAATAATGGTGGTGTAATGCCTAGCGCCTCCATTTTACAATCATTGAGAAAATTACAAGTGTTGGGTTCTGTTTTATATATTGCTGCGCATCCCGACGATGAAAACAATAGTTTGTTGCCTTATTTGGCGAAAGAAAAAATGTACCGAACCGCGTATTTGAGTTTAACAAGGGGTGATGGGGGTCAAAATTTAATTGGACCAGAACAGGGTATTGAACTTGGCATGATTCGAACCAAAGAATTGTTAGCCGCGCGCGAAATCGATGGCGCTGAACAGTATTTTACAAGTGCGTATGAATTTGGTTTTAGTAAAAGCATGGATGAAGCCTTGCAAGTTTGGGACCAAAAAAAAGTATTAGCAGACGCAGTGTGGGTGATTCGCAATTATAAGCCAGATGTAATTATTGCGCGCTTTCCTCCGGACGCGCGCGCAGGTCATGGCCACCATAGCGCTTCGGCGCAAATTGCGAGGGAGGCATTTGTTGCAGCAGCAGATCCTGGCCAATTTTCGGAGCAACTCACAAATGGTGTTACTGTATGGCAAGCCAAAAGAATACTTTGGAATACGTTTAATTTTGGAGGCGCCAATACCACAAGTAATGATCAATTTAAAATAGATGTAGGCGTTTTTAATCCGCTTGAAGGAAAAAGTTACGGTGAAATAGGGGGCGAAGCAAGAAGTATGCACAAAAGCCAGGGTGAAGGAAGGCCGCGACGCAAAGGAGAAATTTTAGAATATTTTACCACTATTGCAGGAGAAGCACCTACGCAAAGTTTACTCGATGGTGTTAGTACCGATTGGACCAGACTTGGTCAAAATGCGGTAAGTATTTCAACTGCCATTGATGCAGTTATAGCTGCCTACAATCCTTTGCAACCCGCATTATCACTACCGGCGCTCGTAAAAATTTATGAACAAATAAAGGGACTTCCGGTCTCTGTTTGGAAAACACATAAATTAAATATGCTACAGCAAATTATTGAAGCAGCTGCTGGATTGTCGGTAGAAGCATTTACAGTTTCAGAAAAAGCGGTGCAAGGTGATTCGATTGGTTTTACCTGTGCTATAAATAATCGATCAACTGCTGTTGTTAGATTAGAAAATATTGCTGTATCCAATCAAGCATTTACAAAGCAGGTGGGTCAGCAATTGATTCAAAATAAAAATTACAATTATGCAGTAAACATGCTTCCGGTGGTTTCAAAAAATCAATTTCAACCCTATTGGTTACAGCAGCCCAAAAAGACAGACGGCATGTTTTTAGTGAATGATTATACGGTACTTGGAAAAGCTTGGAATGATCCTACCATTTCGGTACAATTTACTTGCACCATCGAAGGCACTGTATTTACTATTACTAGGCCTTTACTTCAAAAATATGTAGACCTTGTTAAAGGTGAATGTATGCAACCATTTATTTTAATTCCCCCGTACGAGCTTGTTGTAAAGCCAACCGTAGTTTTAACGAATGTGTTATCTGAAAAAGGGAAAAAAAATACGGCAACACCACTACAACTTACTGTTTTATCTAATCAGGAAAAGCAAATGCGCGCTTCGGTTCGGTATACTTTATTGGATCAAAAAACGGGTAAGCAGGTTTATGAAAAGGGCCTCGATTCAGTTTTTAAAGATGCAAAAACGAGTGCTATTGGGGTGCCTCTTGCAAGCTTTTACAATCCTGCTATTGTATCAAATTCGGTTATAGCATCGGTTGAAGTAACCAGTAATAAAGGCGGACAAAACTACGATGAGCATCTCCAAAAAATCGTATACGATCACATTCCAAATACGCATTATTTGACCAAAGATATTGTTAAAATAGTTGATGAACCTATTCGGGTAAAAGGCTTGCGAGTGGGCTATATTGCGGGTTCTGGGGACTTAACCGAAGAAGCACTAGTGCAACTTGGATACCGCGTAGAAAAAATTACAGCGGCTAATTGTACGCCACAATATTTAGCAGGATTTGATGCGATTGTTACGGGTGTTAGAGCCTACAACGTAAATGCATTTTTAAAGGATGGCTATCAAACCCTTTTACAATATGTGCAAAATGGAGGTAATTTAATTGTACAGTATAACCGTACGGGTACAAATGGATTAACACCTCCTATGGCACCGTATCCGTTTACGATAAGTGGTGGTTCTAGGGTAACAGAAGAAAACGCAGAAGTGGTATTTTCAATTCCATCGCATCCTATTTTACAATCACCTAATGCAATTACCGCGCGTGATTTTGAAGGCTGGATTCAGGAAAGAAGTACCTATCAGGCAACCGCTATTGATGCCCGTTATGAAGCGCCACTTTTAATGCATGATAAAAACGAACAGCCGTCGAGCGGCTCATTAATTACTTGTGCTTATGGCAAAGGCAATTTTTCTTATGTAGGCTTAGCGCTATTTAGACAATTGCCTGCTGGTGTTTCAGGTGCCTATAAATTATTAGCAAACTTAATTGCTTTACCAAAACGATAAATTATGTCATCGATTGATTGGGTTGTTTTGGTGGTAACGTTTATACTAATTATTTCTTATGGTTTGTATAAAAGTAATGCTACAAAAAATTTAGAGGGCTATTTTTTAAGTAACCGTTCGATGCCCTGGTATTTGGTGTTACTAGGTATTATGGGCACGCAGGCTAGTGCCATTACTTTTTTATCGGCACCGGGTCAGGCCTATACTGATGGTATGCGTTTTGTGCAATATTATTTTGGCTTGCCACTTGCTATGATTGTTATTGTAGTATGGTTTGTGCCTGTGTTTAGTAAATTAAAAATATTTACCGCTTACGAATTTTTAGAACAGCGCTTTGATTTAAAAACCAGAACCTTTACTTCGTTTTTATTTTTATTATCTCGTGGATTATCGACGGGAATTAGTATTTACGCGCCTTCCATTATTTTATCATCCTTACTTGGTTGGGATATTTATTGGACCAATATTGTGATGGGAGGGGTGCTTACATTGTATACCGTGAGTGGTGGGTCTAAGGCTGTTGCTTATACCCAACAACTTCAATTCATAATTATTTTTATTGGCATGGTGGTGTCGGGGTATTATTTGGTGCATTTGCTACCAGATGGTCTTGGATTTACAGATGCACTCAAAGTAGGCGAAGTGTCCGGTAAATTAAATGTAATTACAACGGGTAATACGGGTAGTGGATTTGATTTTAAAGACCGCTATAATATAATTAGTGGAACCATTGGTGGCTTTTTTTTAGCACTTTCTTATTTTGGTACCGACCAGTCACAAGTAGGCAGGTATATCACTGCAAAAAATGACAAAGAAAGTAAATTAGGACTCTTATTAAATGGCGTTGTTAAAATACCCATGCAGTTTTTAATATTGCTACTAGGTGTTTTATTATTTACATTTTATCAATTTAAAGAGTCTCCTATATTTTTTAATAGAACCGTTGAAACCAAAGCCTGGGCCACACCTTACAAAGATTCATTGGCTTCTATTCAAAACAAATTTAAGGTGGCGCAGGCTACCCAATTGGAACTCAATACGGCGCTTGTGCAATCTAAAAAAGTAGATACAGCACTCGAAAACAAAATTCAAAAAGGAGCATCGTCATTAACGGCATTACAAAAAAATTATAAAAATGTAATTGCAACTGCTGTGCCCGGGGCTGATGTAAATGATACCAACTATATTTTTTTACGCTTTGTTGTAGATTATTTGCCAGTAGGTCTTGTGGGCTTGTTAATTGCTGTTATATTTTTAGCCGCTTGGGGTTCTATTGCAGCAGCGCTTAATGCACTTGCCTCTTGTACTGTTATCGATTTTCATTTGCGTTACCGGTCTAAGTCAATTGATGGTTCTACGCTTGCACAATCAGCAACAGATTATAAAACTTCTAAATGGTATACATTGGGTTGGGGGGTGTTTTGTATTTTAACGGCCCAGTTTGCAACGGGTATGGGTAGTTTGATAGAAGCCGTTAATGTATTAGGATCCTTATTTTACGGTGTTATACTGGGTATTTTTTTAGTGGCATTTTATGCTAAAAAAGTAAGTGGCACGCCTGTATTTTGGGCTGCTATTGTGGGTGAAATATTTGTAATTGTTTGTTTTTTATTAGATAAGTATAACATTGTGGGTATTGGATTTTTGTGGCTAAATGTCATTGGCGCTGTGCTCGTTTTTCTATTATCTATTTTGTTTTCTAAATTAAATAAGCATGCCATTTAATACTGTTTCTTGGGCGCTTCGTGCTACTATTTATGAAGTAAATGTTAGGCAGTATACCAAAGAGGGGACCTTGGCTTCATTTGCTTTACACCTCCCAAGACTCGCTGATATGGGCGTTACTGTTATATGGTTCATGCCTTTAACACCCATTGGTATAAAGGGTAGGCTTGGTAGTTTAGGAAGTTATTATGCTTGTCGTGATTATATATCCATTAATCCTGAGTTTGGTACAGCGCAAGATTTTATTGATGTTGTAAATGCGGCACATGCTCTTGGCATGAAAGTGATGATTGATTGGGTAGCCAATCATACCGGTCAAGATCATGTTTGGACAATATCTAATCCTGATTTTTATATACAAGATGCATCGGGGAATTTTACAGAGCGAAATGGATGGACCGATGTTATTGATTTAAATTATGAGAATACTCGTATGCGCGCTGCCATGATTGATGCGATGCGTTACTGGCTAAGCACTTATGATATCGATGGATTTAGATGTGATATGGCTCATTTGGTGCCACTTGATTTTTGGCTAGAGGCAAGACAACTGCTTGATACCATAAAGCCTTTATACTGGCTAGCAGAGTGTGAAGACACCCGTTATTTTGAAGCCTTTGATACCACGTATGCATGGGCGTTTATGCATGCGAGTGGATCTCTTAATAGACATGAGTCAAATCTAACTCCGGTATTGGAACAACTAGATATCTATGCAAGCGATGGCGCTGCTACACGCAAATTATTTTTTACTACTAACCATGATGAAAATAGTTGGAATGGAACGGAGTATGAAAAGTATGGAATAACAGCAAAAGCCTGGGCTGTATTTTCAGCTACTTGGGGTGGATTGCCACTTGTATATAGTGGGCAGGAAATCCCCAATCATAAACGTTTGTCATTTTTTGAAAAAGACACATTAGAATTTCCTCTGCTAACACCTGCACTGCATAATTTTTATAAGACGCTTTTTTCTTTTCGCGCACAAAATGAAGCAGTTGTATTGGGTCAACCCCAAATGCTCCATACGCCATATTCTAATAGTATTATAGGATTTATAAAAAAGCACCAAAACAATGTTGTTTTGGTGCTTCTCAATATTTCGGATCATAATAGATTGGCTTTTGAAATTAGCCACCCATTACTTGAAGGAAATTTTCAACAAATATTTTCAGGCTTGTTTTTTTCGTTTTCTGGTAAAGAAAAGTTTGAACTACAAGCTGGTGAATATTTAGTGTATCAGCTTATTCCTCACTAAGGTTTAGTGGATAGGTATAGCTACCTTCAAATCCAGGATAAAACCCTTCGAGTCTTACCACGCCCGATTTTATTTTAGCCAATATTTCTTTTAATTCTTCCAGATTTTTTACTTCTGAACCATTCACACTAATAATTACAAACCCATCCTGCATTCTACTTTTTTTGAGTAAACCATCGCCCACTTTTTTAACCACTACACCACCTTCTACTTCATTGGCTGCGGCTACTTTTTTATCTAGATTTTCAAATGTGCCACCTAACTTTTCAATGATGGAAGTATTTTTTACAATATCGGTATTGCCCACTTTATTTTTTAGCGTAAGTGTAACCGTATTTTCTTTTCCTGCCCGTTTGTAGGTAAGTGCTACTTTATCTCCTGGTTTGCGTTTGGCTACTTGTTCTTGTAATTCTGGTCCAGAAGTAATTTTTATGCCATCAATTTTTGTAATGATGTCATATTTTTTTATGCCTGCAATTGCAGCAGCGCCATTTGCTGGCACATCTGTTACGAATACGCCTTCACCTTCTTTGATGCTAATGCCAAACTCTTTTTCATAAGCCAGTTTTTGTTCGTCAGTAACGTTTTCCGGTAAAAAGTTAATACCAATATAAGCACGTTGTACCGTTCCAAATTTCACAATATCTGTTACTACCTTTTTTACAATGTTAACAGGAATTGCGTACGAGTAACCTGCATAAGACCCAGTAGGGGAGGCGATTGCAGAGTTAATCCCGATGAGTTCGCCAGTGGTATTTACAAGTGCACCACCACTATTACCTGGATTAACCGCTGCATCTGTTTGAATAAAAGATTCGACAGGTCTATCACTCTGTTTTCTATTGATATCAATAGATCTTGATTTTGCACTAATGATACCGGCGGTAACCGTGGCATCTAAACTTAAAGGATATCCAATGGCTAGTACCCATTGTCCAAGTTTTGCGTCGTCGCTGTTTCCGTATATTAAATAGGGTAAACCTTTTGCTTCAATTTTAATTACTGCTATATCGGTGCTAGGATCGGCGCCAATTAATGTTGCTTTATAAGATTTTTTATTTCCGAGTGTTACATTGATTTCATCGGAACCATCAATCACGTGGTTGTTGGTTACAATGTATCCATCTTCTGTAATGATAACACCACTTCCACTTGCCCTTTGTTCAGGCATAACACGTGGGCCACCTCCAAAAAAATCACCAAAGTCTTCCCCAAAAAAATCTGAAAATGGATTTCTTCCACGTGAACCGCCAGATCCCCCGCCACTTAATTGTCTTTCCTTTGTTTTTGTTTTGATGTGCACAACAGCAGGAACCGCCGTGGTAGCTGCGGGTGTAAAATCCACTGCAACACTTGGTGCATTGTTGTTATTAAATCCAACATAATTAAAAGGTAATTTGCTCGGGTCTTGAATACCTGCTTGTTGGTAAGCAGTGAATTTGCTAACTCCCCAAACACTTACAATCGCTGTTGTGGCGCTAATGGCTACCACCGCGGCCATAGTTTTGAAATTCATATTCATCGTTACAATTTTTAAAAGATTCTACAAATTACATGCCTTAAAGGTACAAATAAACAAAGCTGCAAGTTTGTCTGTCTACCACCTGTCTTATTTAACATATTTTTTACGCTTACGGTTTATAAAGTCTGCAAGAATGCCAGGGTGTCGGTGCCATCAGCATAGTCTGTTAACGAGGGGTGCTGGGCGCTTCCAAAAGGGATGCATCCATGACCCACAATGCACTGGATATCGGTATTTTGGTTCAAATGGCTGAGTTGTTCAGGGGTGCTGTAAAACTGGTAGTGCACCTGGCTAACTGGCGAAAATGGGCTTTCATTTTCCGTAAAAACAAGTGAATCATTATTCATGTAATATTTGTTACCCATAATTAAGAGCGCCAAATGGTAATCGTAATTGTGCTTGTACTTGTGAAAATCTAGGTAGTACTCGTATTTTTTTAGGGCTGTCAATAGCGGGATAAAATCATAGTTTGTTGGCACAAATAGCTGGGTAACATTTCTACAACCAAGTCCAAAATAAGATTGTATATCATCTGCTAATAAATCAAGCTCGGCGGCTGTTTCGGTGCCATCAATAACAGCTACCGATGTTCTATTGCGTCTTATAATATTTGGAAATTTGCCAAAATAATAATCGAAATACCGACTACTATTATTACTTCCCGTTGCAATGTAGGCATCAAGTCCAGCAAGTTGTGGCGCAAAAAATACCATTTCAGAAATACGGCCATCCATTTTAATAAGTTCCGAAACGATATGTTTGATTAAAATTTCATCTTTTGAGGAAGGCTTGATAACGGCGGTATGCCCTGAAATAAACACCGATAAAAAATCGTGGAAACCAACCAGCGGGATATTGCCGGCCATTACCAAACCCACTTTTTTAGGCTGGCTTTGCTGGTCCGGAACCCCATATTTTGAAGCCCAATTTGCTAATAGTTGGGGGTCTAAAAAGCTATTTGTGATCGAATTCACGGCTTTTTCTATGAATTCGGGGGCAAACCAGGGGTTTTCACGGGCAGCTCTTTCCTTTGCTGTGGCCCATGCTGGCTCATTTCCGGCCATATAGGCACTTAATTTGTTAAGTATTTGAATTCGTTCTTGTAAAATCATTTGTCGGCCGTATTTTTGATACTGCAAATGTAAATTCAGTAACCCAAACAAAACCATTTAATATGGCTATTAAAATTACAGACGAATGTATCAACTGCGGGGCATGTGAACCCGAGTGTCCAAATAA
>CANHHX010000037.1 GCA_947461125.1 Bacteroidota bacterium
CCAAGGTGCTGTTGCACTTCGAGTACTAACTTTTCACCACCTTCTCTGGTGATTTCAAGTGCGTTGTAAATTTCTGGTAATGTTTTGTCCGGAAAATGCACGTCCACTACCGCACCAATGATCTGTTTAATCTTACCGTTTGTAGCCATACTATGAAGTATAAATAGGGTTTTAAAATGTGTTTTTGAACCTAAAACTAGGGTTTCAGATTTGGCCGCAAAGGTAAGGATTAGGGGTTGAGAAAAAAAGGAAAAATTAACTAAAATTTGTAATTTGTCGAAAATTCAAGTGTATGTCCCCATTTTTAGCCGAACTAGTTGGTACAGCCCTCATTTTAACCATTGGAACGGGCGTGGTTGCTAACGTAGCTTTACCCAAAACCAAGGGTCATGGTTCAGGCTATCTGGCCGTTACATTTGGTTGGTTTGCAGCGGTTTTTGTGGGTGTTTACGCCAGCAGTGCCGCCAGTGGGGCGCATTTAAATCCGGCAGTAACCATTGGTTTAGCCGTAGCCGGTAAATTTAGCTGGGACCTAGTGCCCTCCTATTTGCTGGCACAACTATTGGGCGCTATGCTTGGAGCAGTTTTAGCATGGCTAGCTCATTTACAGCAGTTTAACGAAACAGCTGATGCGGCAACTAAACTGGGTGTTTTTTGCACCTCGGCCTGTATTAAGCATCCTGTAAAAAATATTGTATCAGAAGCCATTGCCACGCTAACATTTATGCTTGGCGTATTTTATATTACTGCTCCTTCACAAAGCAATGGGGCTATGGATGCACTTCCAGTATCATTACTGGTACTGGGTATTGGACTTGGTATGGGAGGCCCAACCGGTTATGCCATTAACCCCGCCAGAGATTTAGGACCGCGTATAATGCATGCTATCTTACCCATTAAAAATAAAGGCGGAAGTGATTGGGGTTATGCATGGGTTCCCGTTGTAGGACCTATTATTGGCGCTGTTATAGCAGCCTATGTTTATATGTGGCTCGGGTAATTTTCTCAAACAGCATCAACGCATTTTATGAACAAATATATTTTGGCTTTAGACCAAGGCACTACTTCTAGCAGGGCCATTATTTTTAATAAGACTGGCGCAATATTAGCAACGGCACAAAAAGAATTTACACAAATATTTCCGGAGGCTGGGCGTGTAGAACATGATGCCAACGAAATTTGGAGTACACAAATTGGTGTGGCATCAGAAGCTATCATGCAAGCTGGGCTTGACGCTTCGCAAATTGCAGCGATAGGCATTACTAACCAGCGTGAAACAACGGTGGTATGGGATAAACAAACCGGGCAACCAATTTACAATGCTATTGTGTGGCAGGATAGACGCACGGCTAATTATTGCGACGAACTAAAAAAACAAGGGCACGCAGCGAATATTCAAGCAAAAACAGGACTTGTTATTGACGCTTATTTTTCTGGCACCAAATTAAAATGGATACTAGATCATGTTAGTGGCGCGCGGGAAAAAGCAGCAGCAGGACAATTGTGTTTTGGCACCATTGATAGTTGGTTATTGTGGAAATTAACAGGCGGCAAAGTACACGCCACAGACGTTTCAAATGCATCACGAACACTCCTTTTTAATATTCACACCCTTAGCTGGGATGAAGAATTACTCGCGTTATTAGACATTCCAAAAAACATATTACCAGTAGTAAAAAGTAGTTCAGAAATTTACGGTCACACACAAAATATGTTGGCGGCGCATAGTATCCCTATTGCAGGTATTGCGGGTGACCAGCAAGCGGCATTATTTGGTCAACAGTGTACACAGCCAGGCATGGTAAAAAATACCTATGGCACAGGTTGTTTTATGCTCATGAATACGGGCACCAAAGCAGTAACATCGCATCATCATTTGCTTACCACTATTGCATGGCAAATTAATGGCGAAACACATTATGCATTAGAAGGATCTGTGTTTATTGCAGGCGCTGTGGTGCAGTGGCTCCGTGATGGATTACAAATAATTAGAACATCGGCAGAGGTTGAAACCCTTGCTGCCACAGTGCCCGGCACAGATGGCGTGTATGTAGTGCCCGCATTTGCAGGACTTGGCGCCCCCTATTGGAACCAACATGCAAGAGGTACGATTGTAGGTATTACAAGAGGCACTACCAGAGGACATATTGCACGCGCGGCACTTGATAGCATTGCGTATCAGACCATGGATGTGTTAGACGCGATGCAAAAAGATTCGGGCATTACCATTAAAGAATTACGTGTAGATGGTGGCGCCACTGCTAATAATATGCTCATGCAATTTCAATCCGATATTTTGCACACAAAAGTGATTAGACCCACTATTACAGAAACCACAGCACTGGGCGCTGCTTATTTAGCAGGGCTTGCGGTGGGTTATTGGAACTCATTAGAGGAAATTAGCGCGCAATGGCAAATAGAAAAAGTATTTGAACCGGCATTAACAACCGCAGCAACGGATGCATTAAAAAATGGATGGAAAAAAGCGATTATCTGCGCGGACGTAGCCACTGATCAGGATTAAGCGGCACACCACGCTCGTTGTTAATGGTAAAAATGATACTGCCTTCGCCATCAATACTTTTACCTGAGCGGCCTAACATAGATCCTGCTTTTACCTCACGACCTACACTCACACTAGCGCTAGAAAGTTGTTGGTACACCGTAAAATATTTTCCGTGACGCACCATTACCACCTGGTCGCCATTTACTTCTCCTACATAAGATACTTCACCATCGGCAATGGATTTTACAGCAGACCCTTCTGGTAGTGCAATATGTATACCATCCGAATTTTGCTTAAGCTTGGTGCCAGGCACTGTTGACACACCAAATTCAATAAACACATTTCCACGATCTACAGGCCAGGGTAAACGTCCTTTGTTTTGCTCAAAATGCATGGAGGTTTCACGGCCTTCTTCGGTAGATTCAAATGGAGAATATGGACGTGAACCAGCTTTTGCAAGCACAATAGGCTCATCATTTTTTGCATTATTGGCAGCGGTATTATTTTTTGCCGAATTATCCGCCGCATTATTTTTTGCACTAGATGTTGCCGCATTTTTTTTGGCGTCATCTATTGCTTTTTGTTTAGCAATTCGGTCTTTACGCGCTGCCTCATCAATTTCTCTTTTAATAATAGCCATTACCGCCTGCTGCATACGTACACGCTGCTTTTCTTTGTCTTTAATTTGCTTGGCAATTACGGACTCCTGCCCTTTTAACTGCGCTACTACTTTATCCTGCGCTTTTTTATCTTCTTGTAAAACTTTTAACTGCTCACTTTGCGCTGTAAGTGTAACCATACGCTCTTTTTTATTAGAGTTGAGTACGTCTACTTTTTGTGTAAGCATATTTCTCGATTGCGCAATAGCAACAGCCTGGGTTTCTCTATTTTGTCTATAACTTTTTAGATAGGCCATGCGCTTAACAGCGTCATTAAAATTACGTGCCGAAAATAAAAAGTTTAAATACTCATAACTGCCCCTGCTTTTGTAAGCAAAAACAATACTCTTGGCGTATTTTAATTTAAGGGTATCGAGTTCTTTGCGTAAACGGTAAATATCCATTTCATTTAAGTAAATGGTATTGTCGAGTTCGTTAATTTGATTGTTGATGCCACGCACCAGCTCTTCACGCTTGGCTACTTTGCGCTTGATTAGTGCCAGTTCGTTTAATGAAAGCTTTTTATTTTTTTGCGTTTCAGACAACTGTCTGTTTAAATCAGAGAGTTCTTTTTTAAGCTCCTGCTCCTTTTTTTGCAGCTCTTCGCGGGACTGTTGTGCCGATGCGCCTACCACAGTCATTAAAAAAAGCACTAAAAAAACAAAGCGTTGCAGGGTCATTAGCATAGAGTTTAACAGGTCCAATTACTTATTAACGGCAAAATGAGCCAGAAATTACTTTTTCTTATAATTTTTAGGGATTTCGAACGAATATTTAATGGGATCGTCGATCGAATACTCCTTAAAATCTAAATAGATGTCCAGTTTAGACTTCTCCGACATAGATATTTTACGGTCTGCGGCAAACCAATTACCTGCCAAGGGCTGAAAATTACCATAGGTAATATCGCAGGTACGGTTGCGCATTGCGTTTACGTCGTTGAATTTAGAAAACAAAATACGCTGGGTACTATTGTCGATATTAATGAGGTTTTTAAATAAATCGCCTACCATGGTTACCAGTAGTTGGTTGTCGTTGGCTTTATAGGAAACTAGGTTGTTGCTAAAAAAGATAGGGTTGCCAATAAGTAAGTCTTGTAACGAATTAAAATCAAAAGGAATTTCTGTAACCTCTTGTAAATAAGCAATGGATCTTTTGGTTACCGACTTGTCGCCTACTTTTTGCACGAGCACCACACTATCTCTTGTAACCCTTGCCTGCAAGCCTTCTGCGGCGATTCCTAAAAAAGTTCCTTTTACCCGAATAAGAATTAATGAATCTTTTACCATGCTCAAATACACGGTATAGTTATCCTTTTTTTCGGCTCCCTCGTAGTCTACTTTTATTTTAGCATTGAAGGTTTTAAAATTTATTTTTTGCTTCACCACCTTGCCCATAATGTCTCTCACAATAGCGCCCGAATCTACCACCGGAATGGTATTTACAACCACTACTTGCGCAGTATCTTTTTTAGCAAAGGCATCCTGAATACCTTCTACTTTTTTTACTGTTCCGCAAGCGGCAACGAGTAAGATAGAAGCTATAATTCCAAGTAGTTTTATTTTCATGTAATTGTTGTGTGTGATGAATTTATTTTCCGGTACTCCCAAAACCGCCGGCTCCCCTATTTGTAGGTGTTAGTGCGGTTGCAGGCTCCCAACTAATTTGTGTAACCGGTGCAATTACCATTTGTGCGATGCGGTCGCCGGTTTTAATCACCTGCATTTCATTTGATAAATTAATTAAGATTACCCCTAATTCACCTCTATAATCGGCATCAATAGTTCCGGGCGAATTTAAACAGGTAATTCCCTGCTTTAATGCCAGACCACTGCGTGGTCGTATTTGAGCTTCATAACCAGTGGGTAGTTCAATGAATAATCCGGTAGGAAGGAGCTTCCGTTCTAGTGGCTCCAACACCACCGATTCGTGAATATGAGCACACAAGTCCATCCCCGCCGACCCCTCGGTTGCATATGCTGGAAGCGGATTACCCGACTCGTTTACAATTTTTACAACCACTGGAAATTGAGCTGTGCTTTGGGGCATAAAATGGTATTGAGACACAAAGGTACAGGAAGGCATCAAAAAAAAGGGTTAAAATGGGATGTGTTAGCTATTTTTGACTATAATTGGCATGAATATGAAGTATTTTAAATATAAACACTTATTTACATTAGTAGGCGGCATACTCATACTTTTAACCAGTTGCACCAAAGACCTAACCGATGTTACGGTTGTTTACGAGAACAATTTTAACAATGGTAACCCCAAAGGAATTGTAACAGCAGGCTGGTTAAGCGATGTTGCTTTTGGCATATTCCCTTTTAATAAAATTACGAACTACAAAAATCAAAGAATGTTGGGGGTTTTTAACAACAGCCGAATAGACCTACATGTTGATAAAATTCCAGATCATGCTGTAATTAAAGTAGAATTTGATTTGTATTTGCATGACACTTGGAAAAACGAATTGTGGTTGATGTCATTTGATGGACAACACAGATTACTCACTGGATTTTCAAATTTTGAAAGCACCCCTCAGGCCTATCCAAATTGGTTAAACTCCGGACCCACCTTTCCAGCTGGCAATCATGCACAAGAAATTTTTTTACCCGGTGTGTGTAGTTTAAAAGACAATAAAAGAGGGACTAGTAAATATAAGATTGTGCATACGATACCGCATCAATTAAAAACTTTTCACTTATCATTAAGTGATGCCGGTACAGTTAAAAATGATACATGCACCAGAAGTTGGGCCATCGATAATTTAAAAATCTCTGCCCTTAAAAACTAATGGTGCATGAGAAAAAATATCGTTTATAATATATTACTCTCGTTATCTAGTATTTTATTTCCACTCGTTAGCTTTCCTTATGCAGCAAGGATATTGGGACCAAACGGTATTGGTGAGGCGCAATTTATATTTTCATACGCACAGTATTTTGCTTTGTTTGCTGCACTGGGCATTCCCATTTATGGAATCAAAGAAATTGCGAAAAACAAAGAAGATAAAGAAGCAACAAAAGGAACATTTTTATCCCTAAGCATAGTATTTTTTATCACAAGTATTATTGCCAGTATTGCTTATGTGTGTAGCATTATTTTCATCCCCTATTTTAGTGGTCAAGTAGGCATATATATCTGTGCCGGCATTCTTGTATTGTTAAGTTTCACCTACACCGATTGGTACTATGCAGGTAAAGGTGAATTTAAAACAATAACGATACGCTCTTTAATTGTTAAAGCAATAGCGCTTTTGCTCCTCTATGTTTTTGTTAAAAAAGAAGAAGATTTATATGCGTATTTAGGAATACTCATTTTTACAATTTTGGGGAATCAAGTATACAGCTTTGTCATTATTTATTTTACAAATAGAGATAGCCATTACCAACTAGAATTTAGAAAACACTTAAAACCACTTCTTTTTATTTTTGGCGCAACCGCTGCATCAAGCATGTATACAGTTTGGGACAGTGTTTTACTTGGATTTCTGACAACACCATTGGCCGTTGGTTATTACACCGCAGCAATAAAATGCATTAAATTAACACTGCCTTTTGTTACATCTGTTGGAGCTGTCTTTATCCCAATTCTATCCGAAAATTTTTCACAAAAAAACTATCAGGCAGTACAAAATAATTTGCAATCTTCTTTTTATTTTATAGTTGCCTTAACGATACCACTAGCTGTTGGAACAATACTTATTGCACCAGAAATCATTTATTTATTTTCTGGTAAGTTTTTTACGAATAGTATTTTACCCATGCAAATCATGTCAATTTTACCTTGTATGATTGGATTTGGACATCTTTTTGCTTTTCAGATATTAATTCCAGCAGATAAAACAAAAGAGGTATTTATTGCGATGCTAATTGGTTTAATGATAAGTGCTGTACTTAACTTTATTATTACACCATTATACCAAGAAGTAGGGGCATCCATTGCTTGTGTCATTACAGAGGTGAGTGTTACACTTGCCTACTTTTATTACTGTACTAAATTATTCTCCTTTAAATACCCCTGGAAATTTTTGGGTCAATCACTAACCGCTTCACTGATATTTATTCCATTAGCTATTGGCTTAAAAGAGCTACTAACAAACATATATCTATATACTGCTGTGATTATCATTTCATGCGTTGTTAGCTATATTTTAATACAATTGTATGTATTTAAAAATATTTTTTTACTCAACTATTTATCAAAAAATAAATTGTTAGGCGGTGAATAGTAATAGTAATAATATACCGCCCATTGCAGTAATTATGGCCACCTACAATGGTGAACAATACCTAGAAGAGCAGATTGAATCTATTTTAAATCAATCTTTACAGCCAACAATAATCATTGTTTCAGATGATGGATCTACAGATGGCACTCTTGCGATTTTAGAAAAATATGCACAACATGGAAAACTAACCTATTTAAAAAATAATAATAGACCTGGCGTAGTTGGTAATTTTATCAATGGCTTAACGCATCTACCTCAAGGTTATTATTTTGCTTTATCAGACCAGGATGATATCTGGCATCCAAACAAATTAGCAGAATGCTTTGCTGCACTTCAAAAAATAGAACAGCAAGATCAACCTTGCATGGTGTATAGTGACCTTTCTTTAATGGATGCACAAAAAAATATTATAAACAGCTCTTTTAGAAATGAATTAGGCCATCATAAATACAAGCACTGTTTAGAAACCTTGTTATTTGGGAATTTTGTTTTAGGCTGCACTACACTAAGTAACTATAGCCTTAAAGATTATATAATTGGCATGCCAATACATCCAAGTTTTAATCATGACGCTTGGATGGCACTGGTTTCGTATACTTTTGGCCAAACCTACATTATTGACAAGGCTCTGGTAGACTATCGGCAACACAGTAGTAACGTTACTATTCGGAACCACGCCAAAAAAACGATCATTAATAGATATATAAATCATGCAAAACAAGTATTTATAAAGAATGATTTTTTAGAAGATCGTTTTACGATTGTTGATTTATTTTATAGCCATTATAAAAACAGCATGGATCCTCAAAAACGTATCCTTTTTGAAAAATTTTTAGGGCTCAAAAACAAAAGTTACCTGGCAAAAAAAATAGCTTTTGAAACCGCATTTTATAAACAATGGACAAACCGGTTTTCATGAAAACACTAATCATATCCATACAAAAAGGTGGACTTGGCGACCATTTGTTTCATAGTCATTTGCCACGCATTGCCAAGCAGTACGGCGGCTATAATCAGGTGTTTATCTCTAACGATTCTATTTTTAGAAACCCTGATACCAAAAAATTGGTTTGGGAATTAAATCCTTATCTAGATGGATTTACCAACGACCCAGGCTTTTTTTATTTTTCAGAAAACATTCCAGACGGGGAAAATTTACTTGATCATTTAATGCTTGCTTATGGACTTGATGATCAAAAAAGAAACCACGAGCCAGAAATTTATTACAAGCCCAAATTGGTGGAAGCTCTTATTGATAAAACCATTTATGACCCTAATTATATCTCTTATACTGGCGATATTAAATACCCGGCTACCATTCAAAACTGGTTTGACCAAAACAAGATTATCCCTAACGCACAAATGAAAGTTTTAGGCAAAAGAGCCATAGAAATTGATTGCAATAACAGGGTCTCTACACCAGACCTTTTTGCCTTTTGCGACCTTCTCTACTCCGCAAAAGCCATTTACTGTTTAAGCACCGGTACTGGTACACTTGCGGCTGCCCTTCAAAAACCAGTAACAGTGCTGTATGGTAATGGTTTACAAAAAGCATACAGGCATTCGGGACTTCACCGCTATATTAATGTAGGGACCGATTTTACCCTAATGGACCGTGCCAAAAAGTGGCTCACAAAGCAGTTAAGCCGCATTATGCCGCTAGGCAAAAAATAAAGGCGCGCTTGGGCGGAATTTTTTAATTTGCACCCTATGTTTGTTTTGCCACTTATTTATTGCACCGCCTTTTTTGCGGCAATTCATGCACTTTATAAAAAAAGAGAACAAGGCATCTTTTTATTTATTGTATTTGGCTTACCTATTTACACCATCTCTTTATCGGTGTCTTATATGTTTGGCCTAGAAAAACTAATTCCGTTCCTTCAAGTTTTTAAGGAAGCGAGTATTCTACTTTTTTTACTTTATGCCATTACAAAGTTAAAATCAGATAATAACTGGACCCCTATCGATAAATTAATGTTTTCATTTTTATGCATTAATATATTGTATGCTGTATTACCCATTGGCACGTATACTTTTTTTGAAAGACTGGTGGCTTTAAAAAGTTTAAGCTTTTTCCCGCTCGTATATTTTACCGGTAGGCTCCTAAATAAAGATCATATTCATTTGCACTGGGTGTATACACTTATTGGCGTGCTCACTATTGCAGTGGCGAGTGTTTTAGCCATTGAAGTACTTACCTATACGCATATCCAACAAATAAGCGGTTACGCCAATTTTAACGAGCATTTTTTTGATCAAGACCCTTCTGGTTCTTATGGGCTTTCCTGGACGTTTGAAATTGAAAATGGCATGAAACGTTTTGCTAGCTTATTTTCTACCCCACTAGAACTTGCTGCCGCTTCACTTATTGCACTTGCAGCCGTAGCAGCGCTTGTTACCACATCAGATAATAAAATAACGCTGCATACATTTACAGTGGCCGCATTAGCAGCGAGTATGTTTTGTGTAAGCTTTGCACTTTCTAGGGCCTCTTTTGTGAGCTATTGTATTATGCTATATGTTTATTCAATACTTACTAAAAAGAAACTACTCTTACAACTCATTCATACGGCTGCACTTACAGCAGCTGGTGTGCTACTGCTCATTTCATTTAATAATGATTTTGTAGATTTTATTATCAACTCCATCACATTTACCAATGCATCTAGTGTGGGGCACTTAATTGAATGGGCAAACGGACTAGAATCTATCATTAAAAATCCACTTGGTATTGGCCTTGGTAATGCAGGTCGTATATCTGGATTTTCGGGATATAATGTGGGGGGAGAAAACCAGTTTATTATTATTGGCGTTCAAACGGGCATTGTTACAGCAGGTATATACATTGCCACGTACTTTATGGTGATGCGAAGGGCATTACAACTTTTTAAATCCCAAACGGGTAAAATTAGAAGGCTAGCGCTTTTTATATTTTTGGTAAAAGTAGGTATGCTCATTCCACTTTTTACTTCGGAGGTAGAATCTTACATTTACATCAGTTATATTACTTGGATATTAACGGGTTTACTTATTAATATGAGTAGCAAACTAGAACCATCCATCAAATAAGGTAGCAATAGATGAGCGTATTTAAATTATTTGTGAACCACAACAAAAAAGATTCTTTTGTTAACCGTATACGGCAAAAAAGATTTGCCAGCCAGCAAAAGCATATAGAGCGGTTACTCGAACATAAAGAAAGCATTAAAATATTAGACATTGGTGGCGAACTAGATTTTTGGCGTCATATGGGATGGGATAACGACCGCTGCACCATTTACTTGTTAAATTTAGAAGACCGAACACCCACTAAGGCACCTGATACCAAAGGTTTTGTTTGGGTTACCGGAAATGCAATCGCACTTCCTTACGAGGCTGGCGAATTTGATTTAATATTTTCGAATTCAGTGATAGAACATGTAGGGAGTTACCAAAATCAAGTACTTTTTGCAGCAGAAGTAAACCGCGTGTGTAGTAAATATATGATTCAAACACCCAGCTTGTGGTTCCCCTTAGAGCCGCATAGTTTACTACCTCTATTTCAGTTTATACCGCACCCGGTTAGAGCCTTACTCATTATGTTATTTAACATCAATTATTTTCCAAAACAAAAAACATATAAAGAGGCATTAGCGGTATCAAGGTCTACCCTCATGTTTTCTAAAAAAAGGTTTCAACAAATTTTTCCGGAGGCAATTATTGAGGTAGAAACACTATTTGGGATTCCAAAATCATACACTGCAATTAAAATGTAATTACACTATGCAGATAAAAAAACAAAAAATAGCTATTGATATCCGCGATTTAAAAATTGCCAAAACGGGTGCACATACCTATTTGAGTGAACTATGTAAAGCCATCAATGATAATAAGCAAAATCTACAATTTGAGTATGTTTTTTTAGACACCCGCCTATCAATTTATACCGGTAGCCATAAAATTGGGAAATTGTGGGAGCAGTTCAATTATATATTTTGGAAACAGGTTACACTCCCTATAAAAGCAGGGCTAAATGGCTGCAAGCTTTTGTTTTGTGCCGATTATTTTGTACCCTATTTTCATCTGGGGTTTAAATCTATACCAGTTTTTTTTGATGCTTTTTTTTGGGAATACCCTGCACATTATAATAAGTATTGGCTTTGGTTATTTAATACGCTGGGGGTTGGCGCTGCCAAAAAATCAAGTGCTATTGTAACAATCTCAAAATATTCACAGCAACAAATTGCAAAATATTCAGGTATTGATGCTTCTAAAATTGTACCTATACATATTGGACCTAAATCGAGTATGACAAAAAATGAACTTGAAAGAGGTACAGAGCAAATCTTGGAAAAGATACTAGAAAATAAATACATCCTACACGTTGGCACTATCGAAAAAAGAAAAAACCTTTCTACATTAATTAGAGCATTTGAACTGCTTTTACAAAACAACCCACAAGAAATTTATCTTGTTATTGTTGGACAAAAAAGCAATAAACCAACACTTCAGGATGATGTTATTTTTGAAATGGTGGCGGCATCAAACCTTTTAAAAGAGCGGGTTGTATTTACAGGTTTTTTATCTGATCGTGAAACTGCAATACTCTATAAGCACGCATCCCTTTATGTTTTTCCATCCGTTAACGAAGGCTTTGGCATTCCCATTTTAGAAGCATTTGCACACCAGGTACCGGTACTTGTTGCTAATAACAGTTGCTTACCAGAAGTTGCTGGCAACGCAGCCGTTCCTTTTGATCCATATAATGCAGATGCGTTGGGTAAATTAATGGTAGACACACTAAACGATCCGGCACTCATACAATCATTACAAAAAAAGGGAACAGAGCGATTTGCTCATTTCTCGTGGAAGAAAACGCTGGATGCCTTAGAGGCCGTATTTGAGCGCAGTATTCATTATTAAAGTTTGCCTATATTTACTGCAAATTTTTAAGCATCAGTCCATTAGCGCACATACAATCACGTTTTACAGGCTCCTGGAAAAAGAAAGATCTTTTTTACACACTCTTACGCCTATTTGTTTTTGCGATAAGAGGCTTGTATCAACGTTTATTTTTTAAAAAATCGAGCGGACTCGTGTTGGTAGGTAAAAATGCATCTATCAGATACGCGCATTATTTAACGGCCGGTAAAGATTTAATTATAGAAGATGGTGCCGAAATCAACTGCTTAAGTAAACAAGGTATTCTACTCGGCAACCGCGTAACGATTGGTAAAAATGCAATTATCAGACCTTCTAATATTTATGGAGGCGCTATTGGAGAAGGATTAATTGTTGGAGACAATTCTAATATTGGACCAGGCGCTTATATTGGTTGTTCTGGTCTTATTACCATTGGAAAAAATGTAATGATGTCGCCGGGGGTAAGCATCTACGCCGAAAATCATATTTTTTCCGACCCTACTTTGCCAATGAAAGATCAGGGCGTTACCGTTTCTTTTGTTGTAATTGAAGATGATTGCTGGATCGCCTCTAACTCCATTATTTTAGCGGGTGTAACTATTGGAAAAGGATCGGTGGTGGCAGCAGGATCTGTTGTTACTAAAAATGTCCCGCCGTATAGTGTGGTGGCAGGTTCGCCGGCTACTATTATAAAATCAAGAAATTAATAAAGGCCAATCTTGCCTGGCTTTTTCTAAATTTTTGTGGGTTCCTATATCTATTAGGTAGTCGTTAATTTTATAGCCACTCATTTTATTTACAAGCAAAGGAAGTAGATCAAAGCCAATATCGGCGGGTGTTTTAGCAGGGTCTATTAAACTAATAATTTTGGGAGATGCAACATACAATCCGGCATTGGCTAAATTGGATACCGGGTTAGCAGGCTTTTCTTCAAAATGAGTAACGGTAAAATGCTCGTTAAGCGATACAATGCCGCAACCACTCGGGTTGTTGGTTTCAAACAAAGCCATAGTAAAATCATGTGGCTGCGCCACATGAAAATCACACAAATTAGACAGGCTCGTATTGGTTAAATTATCTCCGTAAAAAATAAAAAACGCTTTTTGATCCTGCACAAAACTTTGATTGGCACGTAATGTTCCGGCACTCCCTAATAAAACGGACTCATACGAAAACTCAACTTTAATATTGGTGTCTAAGGCATTTACATGCGCCATTACCAAATCTGGTAAGTGGTGTAAATTAATAAGTACTTCTGTAACGCCTGCTTTTTGCATCGATTCAAACCACCAATCAATTAAAGGCTTGCCACCAATAGGCACCAAACATTTTGGCAATGTTTGTGTGATAGGATGCAACCTTGTACCAAGCCCTGCGGTTAATAAAAATGCTTTCATGCCTTAGGGGGTTGGTTATTTTACGTTTAATAAAATACGGGACCCAGCAGGATCAAAAGTATAGGTGAGCTCTTTGTAGGCGCTCATGGCCGTTCTAAAATTTTCTTGGTGTTGAAGTGGTACATAACTCATTAAAAATCCACCACCACCGGCACCTGCAATTTTACAACCTGTGGCACCATTTGCAAGTGCGACTGCTACCATCTCATTAATATGTGGGTTGCTTACAGTACTTGCTAGCTTTTTTTTGTTCTCCCAATTAATTGCGAGTAAATTACCCAGTACTTCAAACTGCTTATTGTTAAAAGCAGTTTCTAACTCATTTACAAGACCTGCAATCGTTTTTAGCTCTTCAATTTTATGGGCAATATTATTGGATTGTTCTTCAAGCACGCTCTCTGCTTTACGCATGACACTCGTGTTATGTAAAATAATAGATGCCTGTAATTTATTTTTATCGGTATCAGAAAGTGATAGGCCTGTAACCGTAACAGAATGATCCGCATTAAATTCAATTTTTTTAATGCCTCCGTATGCCGCAATATACTGATCTTGTTTACCTATTGGCTTTTTGAGCATATCAATTTCAATAATGCAGGCCTCGTTTGCAATTTGCTCACTACTTACCTGCATCCCTTTAAAATGGTATAAAGCATTTAAAAGTCCTACGGTTAGTACAGATGAAGAACCTAGCCCAGACCCCTTTGCTGTAATATCGGCGAGGGTAATAATCTCGATACCTTTTTGAATACCTACGTGCTGAAGCGCTGCTTTAATAATATCGTGCTTGATATCGGCAACGTTTTCTACAATTTCATTTTCGGTATAGTGGAGTACAATTAAATCATCAAACCTTTTTTTGACAATTACATAAATGTATTTGTCGATGGTTGCAGAAATGACCTGCCCTTTATGCGTTCCATAAAAAGAAGCAAAATCGGTACCGCCACCAACAAAACTTAAACGCAAAGGAGTTTGTGAAACAACCATAGTTTATAATTAATAACGCGGATTGTTTCTCCACGCATACACTGATGTAATAATGTCTTGTAAGTTATAAGTTGGCTCCCAACCCAATTGCTCTTTTGCTTTATGGGCAAGTGCAATTAAGGATGGTGGATCACCAGGTCTTTCATTTACAATGGTAAAGTTAACTTTTTGACCCAATACCTTTTGTGTTTCCTCAATAATTTGCAGTACTGAATAACCGGCGTTGGTGCCTAAATTAAATATTTGATTGGTTACGCTACCAAGTTTAGCAAGTGCCAATTCGTGTGCCTTGGCAATATCACTCACGTGGATATAATCGCGCACACCTGTACCATCGGGGGTTGGAAACTGATTGCCAAATACTTTTATCTCGTTTCTTTTGCCAAGGGCGGTATCAATTACTAGCGGAATTAGATGCGATTCATACCCGCGCGATTCGCCATGCAAGTCTGTTGCGCCTGCGGCGCAAAAATACCTGAATAAAATATAGTTAAGCCCGTGTGCTGCGGCCGTATCCATTATAATTTGTTCATCAAAAAGTTTAGACCATCCGTAGGGGTTAACGGGCTTTAAAATATCCGTTTCTACAATGGTATCATTTACAGGAATACCATACACCGCGGCTGTCGAAGAAAACAAAATAGACTTTACATCATACTGCTTCATTTTTTTTAAAAGCGTAATGGTTCCGGTTACATTGTTTTGATAATAAGGCAGAGGGTTAACAACAGAGTCTGGCACATTCGCCGACGCCGCCAAATGAATAACCGTTGTAATGTTATGCGTTGTAAAAATGGTATCTAAAATAGTTTCATCAGAAAAATTAGCCTCGTAAAATGTGGCAGCAGTTGGTACTGCTTCTTTTTTACCATCGCGTAAATCATCTATTACTACCAGACTGTAACCCAGTGTATGCAGGTGTTCTCCAACAACGCTGCCAATATAACCTGCGCCACCTGTAATGAGTATTTCCATAAAAAATAGATACCATTAAATGCCGCTCACCTTTTGTCCGGTAAGCCTTTCTCTGAGTTCTAAAACAATCAGATGAAAAATAATAGAATGAATACTTTCTACCGTGCACATTTCGTGGAGGGGTACATGCACAACAAAATCAGACATGGTGTTTAATTGTCCGCCATCAAAACCTGTAACGCCAATTACAAACATGCCTTTTTGTTTGGCTGCTTTTACAGCTTCAATAATATTGCTGCTGTTACCAGATCCGCTAATGCAAACTAAAACGTCGCCGGTATTTGCAAACGTATTTATTTGAGCACTAAAAATATTTTGGTAGCCCGTGTCGTTGGCAATGGCCGTAATGTGCGCAATATTATCTGTGAGGCTAATAGCCTTCATGGTTTTTGCAACGGGGGCATCAAAAAATATGCCTTTTGCCAGGTCCTGTGCAAAATGAGAGGCGTTGGCGGCACTGCCTCCATTGCCTATCACATATATGTTTTGGTTGTTGTTATATGCGGTGTGTAGGTGACCGGCAAAGTTAGCAAGCACCAAAGGGTCTAAATTGTTAATAGTAGCCTGAACAGCCTCTAAATATTTTGCTATATCCATGTGGAGCAAATTTAGGTTATAAAGCCTTTATTTTCATACAAATACAATTTATTTAATATGTTTTTATCTGTCAATGAATTTATTTTGTGGTTATATTTACAGCTCCTATTCTACTATGCGCATACTGTTTTTACATAGTTCGTCCGATTTGTATGGCGCCAGCAAAATATTACTGGCTATCAATGAGTTATGCGCAAAAAAGGGACACGAAATTACCGTAGTACTCTCCGAAGACGGCCCCTTAGCCCCCAAATTAAAAGCACTTGGCGCCACTATCGTAATTACCGATTTGGGCATTTTACGCCGCCAGTACTTAAATCCGGCCGGTATGCTCAATAGATTGGTGGCCAATTTTAAGGCTTACGCCACATTAACTGAGCTTTGCAAATCAAAACAAATAGACCTCATTTATTCTAACACTACTGGTGTTATTGTGGGGGTTTTTGTAGCGGCTAAATTAGGTATTAGACACTTATGGCATATTCATGAAATTATTGAAAAGCCAACTTTGCTTTTTAGACTTTTATCGCGTTTAATAAACACCAAAAACAACCAGGCTATTGCGGTTTCTGAAGCGGTAAAAAAACATTGGACAAAATATGTACACCCAAATAAAATTGATGTGCTTTATAACGGTGTCGATTATTGGTTGTTTGAAAATACAGCATCAGATTTACGCCAAACCTTACGCTTACAACCAGATACCATTTTAATTGGTATGATGGGCCGCGTACATTTTTGGAAAGGACAAGACTACTTTGTACATATTGCTGGCGAAATTTTTAAGTCGCATAAAAATGTTCATTTTTTAATAGTGGGTGACGCTTTTGCAGGTTACGAATATTTGCACGACAACATCAACAACCTGATAGATGCAAATCATTTACAAGGAAAGGTTACACAACTCCCGTATAGATCCGATATCACCAATATATACGGTGCACTAGATATATTTATTTTGCCGTCGTTACTTCCCGATCCTGCACCCGCAGTGGTTACAGAAGCAATGGCAGCAGGCCTTCCAGTGGTTGCTACTCAGCAAGGGGGCGCTGTTGAAATGATAGAAAATGAGGTATCAGGATTACTCATACCCATTAACAATGCAGCTGCAGCCGCTAAAATTATGGAGCCTTTGCTTTCCAATCTAACGTACCGGAAAAATATGGGGATGCAGGCAAAAAAAAGAATGCAAGAAAAGTTTTCGAGAACGCAGTTTAACGAACAAATAATGGCGTGTATTGAAAAAAAATCTTAACCATATTACCCAACCTTTAAAGATCGCCATCATTGGCTCTAGGGGTTATCCTATTGTATATTCTGGTTACGAAACTTTTGTAAAAGAAGTGAGTGAAAGACTGGTTGCACAAAATATTGATGTGCGTGTCTATTGTCAAAAACATTTATTTAGCGATAAACCTAAACATGTAAACGGGATTGAACTTGTGTATATGCCAACGGTGCAAACAAAAAGTTTAAACCAACTGGTGCATTCTTTTTTTTGTATGCTACACGCCTGCTTTAGTAAAGTAGATGTTATCCTTGTTGTGAACGCCGCCAACGGGCCTTTTGGACTTATTAGTTTACTGGCTCAAAAAAAGACACTCATAAATGTAGACGGGCTAGAATGGTTGCGCCCTAAATGGAAGGGCTTAGGTGCTGCCTATTTTAAATTTGCCGCAAAGCTTGCTACCCTATTTTACAATACCATCATTACCGACGCCCAGGCCATGCGTCAGGTATACCTCAACACCTTTAACACAGATTCTACCGTTATTGCCTATGGCGCCAATATTAGGCATTCCAAAAAACCGGAACTAATTGACAGGTTTGGCCTTACCCCTAACGAGTACTTTTTAATTGTAGGCAGGCTAATCCCCGATAATAACTCCGATTTACTACTAGCGGGCTTTAAAAAAGCCAATTCTAATAAAAAACTGGTGATTGTAGGCGATGTCCCCTACCAAGACGCTTACGCACAAAACATGAAAGCCCATGCCAGCGAGCAAATTTTATTTTTAGGTTATGTTACTGATAGTGAGGTACTTGCCGAGCTGTACCATCAGTCCTATGCCTACCTCCATGGCCACGAATACGGGGGCACCAACCCTACCATGCTTAAAGCTATGGCTTATGGGTGTGCCATACTTGCTTTAGATACGGTTTTTAATAGAGAAATGCTTGAAAATGGCCAATTTGGGTGGTTTTTTCAAAAAACCTCTGACTCTGTTGCCTTATATTTGCAACAAGCAGAACATAACCCCCAAGCTGTTCAAACATTAAAAGAAAAAGCACGTGACGGGATTACCCAAAAATACAATTGGGACGAA
>CANHHX010000038.1 GCA_947461125.1 Bacteroidota bacterium
GTGCCGGACAAAGCACAAGTCATTGAAAAGGAGCAAGATAAATTCATAAAGTACCAATGGCTTCATTCCGAAAAAAATGAATATTTCGAATTCAGAATTGAAAAAACAGAAATTTCAAATCAAACGGTTTTGATTATCAAAGATTTCGCTGAAAAAAATGAAATCAAAGATCAAAGTCAACTTTGGGAATACCAAGTGAAAGAACTGTTTCACAGACTAGGTGCCTAGGTTTTCATTTTTTGTGCGCCTGCTACCTATCAAAAGTTATCTTCTTTAAAAGAATCCGCAGCGCTTTGATAAAAAAATTAGACATACTCATTATTCGTTCATTTATTGGACCGTTTATTGGTGCATTTCTAATTTCGTTGTTTGTACTGACCATGCAGTTTTTTTGGTTGTACATCGATGATTTAGTGGGTAAAGGATTGGACCTGCCTACCCTACTTTATTTAATTGGCCTTGTTACTTTGTCCTGGGTACCCGTAGCACTTCCGCTCGCACTTCTTTTTTCTTCCATCATGACGTTTGGAAATTTAGGAGAGTCGTTTGAATTAGTTGCGATCAAAGCAGCGGGTATTCCACTTGTGCGTTTTATGCGCCCACTTGTAGTAATTACTATTTTTTTAAGTGGCCTTGCCTTTTTATTTGCCAATAATATTATTCCTGTAACACAGCTCAAATTAGCCACCCTCAAATTTGATATCATCGTTGCAAAACCTGCCATTGACATCAAAGAAGGGGTCTTTTATGATAAGCTGGATGGCTATGTTATTAAACTAGGCAGAAAAGAAAAAAACGATAGTGTGATTCATGACATCGTTTTATTTGAAAAAAATTACAGCTTACAAGACAATGTTCTCTTTGCCGAAAGTGGTATCATGCGCGTTACAAAAGATAAAAAATATTTAGAATTTATTTTAAAAAATGGATGGCGTTACGAAGAAAGAGGCGTAAGAGGCACAGCCAAAACAGAATTTATTCGGATGGGTTTTAAGCAGTATAAAAAAATATTTGACTTAAAAAGTTTTCAGCTTAAAAAAAGTGGCGATAGTAGTTTCTACGATCCAAAAATGCTGAGTGTAAGACAACTTAATACGGCCATCGATTCTATCGATAACGTGGATAGCATTTACACGGCAAGGACTCGAAAAGAAGTAAACCCTTATATCCGGTTTGCACGTTATACCATCGATACCGGATGGACGATGTCTGCTGCTGCCAAAGCGGGCATCAAAAAAAATTATAAAAACTTTGATGAAGCCATTCCTGATTCCATTCAAAACGATTGCATCGAAAATGCTTCCAATCAGGTAACGGGCATTAAAAACAATCTAAACTACCTGGCACTCGATTACAAAGAGCGTCAAACCTCATTGCAACTGCATCAAATTGAGTGGCACCGGAAGTTTACATTGTCGGCTGCCTGCCTCGTGTTATTTTTAATTGGCGCACCACTGGGTTCCATCATTAGAAAAGGAGGTCTAGGTACGCCGCTTGTATTTGCCATTATCTTTTTTGTGGTATTTCACCTCTTTAATACGTTTGGAGAAAAATTTGTAAAGTCGGCGCAGCTTAGTCCACTTATGGGCATGTGGCTTTCTACCTTTATACTACTTCCTATTAGTATTTTTTTAGTGATTAAAGCCATGGCAGACGCACAACTGTTTAACCAAGAGTATTACTACCGGCTGTTTACCAAAATTCGTGGCTATACCCGCAAGTTTTAAAGTAACTTTAAGTAACTAAATTAAAATGCCATGTCAGCGCAAGATGTAAACAAAAATTCTAGAAGGAATTTTATAGGTACTGCTGTTAAAGCAGCCATGGTTACTGCGGTTACGGGTAGTCAGTTAAACGCAATTGCCTCAAAGGAAAAAGTTACACCAATACTAAATCCAATCGTTACACCCAACAGCTCTCCTGTACTTGTTGGCACATCCTTTACACAACTTCCTTTACCCTATGCGTATACTGCCCTCGAACCGTTTATTGATGCGCTCACTATGGAAATTCATTACAACAAACACGCAGCAGGTTATGCAAAAAATGTACAGGAAGCTGCTGCCGCAGAAAATGTAAACACCAATAGCAATCTAGAAACTATTTTACAAAAAATAAGTAGCTACTCTGCAAAAATGCGTAACAATGCAGGTGGCCATTACAACCACGAACTTTTTTGGAACTGCATGAAAGCTGCACCAGCAGGGGTTCCTACCGGTATGCTTGCCACAGCTATCAATAATAGCTTTGGATCATTAGAAACATTTAAATCGCAGTTTGCAGACGCAGCAAAAAATCGATTTGGAAGTGGTTGGGCATGGCTTGTTGTTGGTGCTGATAAAAAACTAGCCATTGGTTCTACCGCCAATCAAGACAACCCACTCATGGATGTAAGTACTTTTAAAGGATTTCCTTTACTGGCTTTAGATGTTTGGGAACACGCTTACTATTTAAAATATCAAAACAAAAGAGCCGATTATATTACCGCTTGGTTTAACCTGGTAAACTGGGATTTTGTAGCAGCCAGGTACGAAAAAGCCATGCAATAAATAAAATACAATGAAAGTAACAACAAATTGGGTGAGTCATTTGGCATTTGATGCCAGTTCAGAAACGGGTCAGACCATAAGACTAGACACCACCATCGAAAATGGAAGTTTAGATTCAGGTATGAACCCTAAAAAATTAATGTTGGCCTCACTTTGTGGCTGTAGCGGCATCGATGTTGTTGAAATACTCAACAAAATGAAAGTATCTTTTACAAAACTATCCATCGAAGCCACAGCAGAACAAACGGATACTATACCAAAAGTGTTTTCGGTGATTCACATGACATACAAAGCAGATGTAGATGAATCACAATTAGATCAATTTAAAAGAGCCATAAGTTTAAGTCATGAAAAATATTGTGGTGTATCTGCGATGCTTGCAAAAACCTGTCCTATTCATTATACCCTAGAGCGCATTTAAAAAGGTTTCAAAAAACGCATCAGTGAAATTAGCCAAAGAAAATTTTAAAGTACAAATTGTTATAACCAGCCTTGGCGTTTTGCTATTGGCTGTAAAAACCGTGGCTTATTTTTATACGCATTCGCTAGCTGTTTTAACAGATGCACTAGAAAGTATTGTAAATGTAGTGGCAGGTTTTATTGGCCTTTATAGTTTATATGTGGCTGCTAAACCAAAAGATGTTGGCCATCCGTATGGGCACGGTAAAGCCGAACTCATTTCGGCAGCAGCCGAAGGCACTTTAATTGTTGCCGCTGGCGTTTTAATCATCTATGAAACGCTCACCAATTTTTTTAGCACCGAACCACTACATGCACTTGACACTGGCTTGTGGCTTGTAGGCGTTACAGCCATAATCAATTATTTTGCGGGGGCTGTTTGTATTAGAATTGGCAAAAAAAATAAATCCCTGGCACTTGAAGCAAGCGGTAAACATTTGCAAATAGACACCTACTCTACCCTTGCCATTGTTGCAGGCATTGGGGCTATGCTCATTTGGAAAGTGTATTGGATCGATAAACTGATTGCACTGGGCATGAGCCTTCTCATTATTTACAACGGTTACAAAATAATTAGATCATCGTTTGCGGGCATTATGGATGAAGCCGATCTAGATCTATTAAATGACTTCATTCAAGTACTTAATAAAAACAAAGTAGAAAACTGGATTGACCTCCATAATTTACGCGTGATAAAATATGGCAGTCTTTTACATGTTGATTGTCACTTAACCGTGCCTTGGTTTTTAAATGTACATGAAGCCCACCGCGAAATAGACAGTTTATCGGAACTCATTAAATCACATTTTGGTGACGCCATCGAACTTTTTGTGCACACCGATGGTTGTTTATCTATTAGCTGCGGCATTTGTAATAAAAATTGCACCGAAAGACAGGCCACATTTGAAAAGAAACTAACTTGGACCCTCGATAATATATTATCAGATAAAAAACATCAATTAGAAAATTAGAAAATAGATCCTATGCAAGTTTGGAAAGATTATCAAGAAAAAAACAAAGACCGTTTTTTAGAAGAATTATTAACGCTACTGCGCATCCCTAGTGTAAGTGCAAGAACGGAAAATAAAAATGACATGCTTACCTGCGCGGAAGCAGTTAAAAAAAGTTTGCTAGACGCAGGTGCTACAACAGCAACTATTTATCCAACAGATGGCCATCCTATTGTGTATGGCGAAAAAATAATTGACCCTACACTTCCTACTGTGCTGGTATACGGGCACTATGATGTGCAACCCGCCGATCCGCTAGAACTATGGAACAGTGGACCTTTTGACCCAGTTATTAAAGATGGTAAAATTTACGCGCGTGGTTCTGCCGATGATAAAGGGCAATTTTACATGCACGTAAAAGCACTTGAAACCATGGTGCAAACCGGTACGCTAACCACCAACATTAAATTTTTAATAGAAGGGGAAGAAGAAGTAGGCAGTCCTAATTTAGCCACTTTTGTAAAAGCCAATAAAGCATTACTAGACGCTAACGTTATTTTAATTAGTGACACTTCCATGATTAGTATGGAAAATCCATCAATCGATATTGGCGTGCGCGGTTTAAGCTATATCGAGGTAGAAGTAACCGGACCTAATAGAGATTTACATAGTGGCGTATATGGTGGCGCTGTTGCCAACCCTATTACCATGCTTTCAAAAATGATTGCATCTTGTCACGACGAAAACAATCATATTACCATTCCTGGTTTTTATGACGATGTAGTAGAATCTTCAGACGTAGAAAGAGCTAAAATGGCCGAAGCACCTTTTGATGCAACGGAATATGCAAAAGATTTAGGCGTAACTACACTATGGGGCGAAAAAGGATATAGCAGCAACGAAAGAACGGGCATTAGACCAACACTCGAAGTAAACGGCATTTGGGGTGGCTATACCGGCGAAGGCGCTAAAACCGTTTTACCTTCTAAGGCATTTGCAAAAATTTCTTGCAGACTGGTTCCCAATCAATCTTCACAAAAAATTACTGAAAAAATTATCAACTACTTTACATCCATAGCACCAGCGGGCGTAACGGTTAAAGCCGCAGAACACCATGGGGGTGAGCCTTATATGACGCCAATCGATTCTGCAGAATACCAAGCGGCTGCGCGCGCGATTGCCGCAACTTTTGGTAAAGACCCGATTCCAGTAAGAGGCGGCGGTAGCATTCCTATTTGCGCTTTATTTGAAAAAGAACTCGGTCTTAAAATTGTATTCATGGGCTTTGGACTAGACAGCGATAATTTACATAGCCCCAACGAAAAATTTGACATCGTCAATTTTTACAAAGGCATAGAAACCATTCCTTACTTTCACCAGTTTTATGCAAGCAGCAAGTAAAGAAAAACTTCGTATTGATAAATACCTCTGGGCGATTCGTTTATTTAAAACGAGAAGCCAAGCGGGTGATGCATGCAGCAAGGGTAAAGTAAAATGTAATGGAGATAACGTAAAAGCAGCCAAAGTAGTAAACCTGGGTGATGTATACGACGTTAAAACAGAAGCGCGCAGATGGGTGATTAAAGTAACCGGCTTATTAGAAAAAAGAGTGCAATATCCTGAGGCTATTTTACATTACGAAGATCAAACACCTCCCGAAGAACTGGACCGCGTATTATATGAAGCGGCTACCTATCAGACCGGTAAGCGTTTGAGTAAAATTGGAAGACCCACTAAAAAACAACGCAGAGATATTGAGGGTTTTATGGAATAAAAAATAAAGCATGTTAAAAATTGATATTTTATCGGTACTGCCTGAACTATTAGAAGGTCCTTTTGCACACAGCATTATGAAACGTGCGCAGGAAAAAGGGCTTTTGCAGGTAAATGTACATAGCCTTCGTAAGTGGGCTATTAATAAGCATGGTCAAATTGATGATTACCAATATGGCGGTGGTGCGGGCATGGTTATTGTATGCGAAACACTTGCTAATGCAATAGACGAATTACAAGCACCTGCTCCTTACGATGAAATTATTTTTATGACGCCCGATGGTGTTAGGTTTAGCCAAAGCGCTGCCAATCAACTATCACTTAAAGGCAATATTTTAATTATTTGTGGCCACTACAAAGGCATTGACGAACGCATTAGAAAGCAGTACGTGACACAGGAAATTTCAATTGGTGATTATGTTCTTAGTGGCGGAGAAATAGCAGCAGCAGTAGTTGTAGACGCTGTGGGCCGTTTAATTCCGGGGGTATTAAATGATGAAACTTCGGCACTAACCGATTCTTTTCAGGATAATTTATTAGCACCACCGGTATATACAAGACCCGCCGAATTTAGGGGCGATAAAGTACCTGACGTACTCTTACAAGGCGACCCTAAAAAAGTAGAGGAGTGGAGATACGAACAATCGGTGCAGCGTACAAAAGCACGCCGCCCCGATTTGTTAGATTAATATTTATTTGATACCAATTACTGGTACCATTTTTTCGTGAATCATTTGATTGAGTGCTTTAAGGTCTTTATCCATGATACCTTTTAAGCTTGTTAAAGCAACATCTGCTTGACCTTTTAAATCTGCAAATGCTTCCACTGCTTGTTTGCTTGGCGCTGTTTGACCACTCGCTACCACATTAAACAGTCCTGCAATTTTATCGTTTAAACGAATTGGATAATTAAGCACGTCTTGACCACTCTTTGCTTTTGTTTGGTACAAGGTTTCTTCGATAGCTGTCATTTTTTTAACCACCGAATCAGCAAAAGCTTTTAATTCTTTTTGTCCATCCAGTTTTGCAGTAAATTCATTTACTTGAGAACGCACTGCTCTAATATCTTTAATGGCTTTTTGAATTTCAGAGAACTTATCACGCACACTTAATAAAAAGGCAGTTTGATCATCAAGGTCTGCTTCTGTGGCTGCATAATTAGGATTAGGTTTAATTACAAATGGAACGAGTACTGTATCTTTTTGGTACACAAAACGAGCTGTGTATTTTCCAGGTGCTGCTTTAACAGTACCCACACCACCATTCCATAAAATTAATCCGTCTAGGCGCTCAGCTGCAGGATAATTCATATCCCACTCAAACTGATTGATGCCTTCTGTGAACTCAATTTTATCTTGTGGATCTTTTGCATTTTTGCTAAAGGTTCTAATCACTTTATTTTTCTTATCTAACACTGCAACAGAAAATTTGCTACTGTCAGTTACACCTTTTAAATAATAGTTGATCACTGAACCAAGCGCAGGATTAGCACCCATATTGGCTGTCATACCACCACCAAAGCCACCACGTCTTCTTCCACCACCTTCCGATCTTACCACTGGGTTGGCGTCAAAAACATGGATATTTTTAGCATAATTAGCTGCTTGGTGTTGTTGAACCATACCTAAATCGTCAATGATCCAAAATGCTCTACCCTGGGTAGCTACAATCAAGTCGTTTTCTTTGATGGTTAAATCGGTAATCGGTGTTTCAGGTAAATTAAGCTGAAACTTTTTCCAATTGGCACCATCATCAAAAGAAATATACATGCCAAACTCGGTACCGGCATACAATAAACCTGGGCGCTTATGATCGGCACGAAGTGCTCTTGTAAAATGCATTGGATTGATGCCCGTTGTAATTTTTTTCCAAGTTTTACCGTAGTCTTCTGTTTTAAAAATATACGGTGCATAATCATCCATCTTATATTTTGTTCCCACAAAATAAGCAGTACCTTTTTTAAATGGATCTGTTTCGATGCAGTTCCACATCATTTGTTTTCCTGCTTCTGCCGGTGTAACATTTTCCCAATTTTTACCGCCGTCTTTACTTACATGAATTAATCCATCATCACTACCTGTCCAGAGTAAATCTTTTTCTAGTACCGACTCTGCGGCTGCAAAAATGGTACAGTAATATTCTACCGATGTATTGTCTTTGGTGATCGGACCACCACTAGGACCTTGTTTTGATTTATCGTTGGTGGTTAAATCTGGGCTAATCATATCCCATGATTTTCCTTCATTTTCTGTGGCAAATAAATGGTTACCCGCGGAATATAATTTTTTAGGGTTGTGCGGACTAAAAAATATAGGGAAGTTCCACTGGAAACGGTACTTTAACACGTCAGCCCCTGCTCCCATTGGATTATCAGGCCACACATTGATGGCTCTATTTTCTCCGGTGCGGTGATCGAGACGAGACAAATAGCCTCCATAATTACCACCATATACCACGTCTGGATTTAAAGGATCTGCAACAACAAATCCACTTTCTGCACCCGCCGTTGATTCCCAATCTTTATCGGTAATACCAGCGCCAGAGGTTCTACTTTTTATTCTGATGGTAGAATTATCTTGTTGCGCACCAAGTATGCGGTACGGATATGAATTGTCTGTGCTCACTCTATAAATTTGAGCAGTAGGTTGGTTGTTTTCGGTACTCCAATTGTTACCGCCATCAAAACTAACTTGCGCACCACCATCATCTGCAACAATCATACGGTTTGGATTTTTTGGATCAATCCATAAATCGTGATGATCACCATGAGGTGTGTTTACACTCGTAAATGTTCGACCACCATCATTACTACGCATAAAATTTACATTAGGCGCGTACACTAAATTTTCGTTGGTTGGAGACACAAATACTTTACTATAATACCATGCACGCTGGCGAATATTATTATCGCTACTGGTCAATGTCCAGGTGGCGCCAGCGTCATTACTTACAAACATACCGCCTGCCGCATTTTCGATAATGGTATATAACTTATCGGTATTAGAAGGCGCTACTGCAACCCCTACAATACCCCAAACGCCTTTTGGAAGGCCTTTGTTTTGAGAAATATTTACCCAAGTATCACCACCATCGGTGCTCTTGTATAAACCAGAACCTTCACCACCACTTTCCATGCTATGTGGCGTTCTTTGCACGCGCCACATACCTGCATAAAGTACAGATGGATTACCTGGTTCCATCACTAAATCGGAACAACCTGTTTGGTTGTTTACAAATAAAGTTTGCTTCCAAGTTTTACCGCCATCGGTTGTTTTATAAACACCACGCTCCTCGTTGGGTCCAAATAAATGCCCCACCACTGCGGCCCAAACCGTGTTTGGATCACGCGGATGTACCACAACTCTAATAATATGACGGCCTTCTTTTAAACCAATATTGGTGAATGTTTTACCGCCATCATTGGAACGCCACATACCACCCAAACCCTCTGCCACATTACCTCTCATGGTATTTTCACCTTCGCCTACATACAAAATATTTTCGTCGGAAGGAGCTACTGCAACGGCGCCAATATTGCCGCCTATTTTTTTATCACTTAAATTTTTCCAGTTGCTACCACCGTCTGTGGTTTTCCATAAACCACCACCGGTAGCACCAAAATAAAAAGTATTGTTATTTACATAACTGCCTGCAACAGCAGCACTTCTACCTCCTCTAAAAGGTCCTACCAGTCTATATTTTACTTCTGAAAATAAAATAGAATCGACGTTGGGTGCGGGAACAGCTGGTGCTGCAACAGCCGCTTTTTTTGCCGTTGATTTTTGTGCGTTAACCTCGGTTGTTGCACTCATACCTTGCAGCAAGATAGCCGCAAATACAAAATGTAGTTTTTTCATATACGTTTAAATTGGATAAGTAATTTACTACTCATTTGGCTTACCAAAAAATTGAATTGCGTAAAGTTTAAAGCTTGGCCTTCTATTGTACCTTAGTGCCCTTATGACCCCTACACAACCCTATTCTGTTATCGGCAACCTAGTAGACATCCCCAATAAACGTATCTACGGGGCAACCCTTTGGATCGAGGACGGCCATATTAAGCGTATTGAGGCGATTAGTGAGCCTATCAACCCAGCGCTACCCTATATCATGCCCGGATTTATTGATAGTCATGTACATATAGAAAGTAGCATGCTCGTGCCTTCCGAATTTGCGAGACTTGCGGTACTCCATGGAACCATTGGGACCATTAGCGACCCGCACGAAATTGCCAATGTTTGTGGTGTTGCTGGCGTGGAGTTCATGATTGAAAACGGAAAACAAACCCCTTTTAAATTTTTCTTTGGTGCACCAAGCTGTGTGCCTGCTACTATTTTTGAAACGGCTGGTGCCGAAGTCAATGAAAAAGAAGTAGACGCATTACTCTCAAGACCCGAAATTTATTATTTATCTGAAATGATGAATTTTCCGGGTGTACTACATAACGATCCGGTGGTAATGGCTAAAATAAAATCAGCACAAAAATACAATAAGCCAGTTGATGGTCATGCACCGGGACTAAGGGGTGAGGCGGCAAAAAAATATATTGATGCCGGCATCAGTACCGATCATGAATGTTTTACCATTGAGGAAGCGCAAGAAAAATTAGAATATGGCATGCACATTATTATTAGAGAAGGAAGTGCTGCCAAAAATTTTGAAGCGCTTTATTCAATTATTGATACGCATACAAACAAGGTAATGTTATGTAGTGATGATAAACATCCAGATAGTTTAGCTGCGGGTCATATCAATACTATTTGTGCAAGAGCCGTAGCCAAAGGGCTTGATGTATTTAATATTTTACAAACCGCGTGTATCAATCCAGTAAAGCATTACAAGCTTCCAGTAGGTTTATTAAACCCTGGTGATCCCGCCGATTTTATTGTAGTTAAAGACCTTGTACATTTTGAAGTAACCAGCACGTATATCAATGGCGAACTGGTTGCGAACCATGGTATTTCAAATATCAAAAGTGTAGCTACAAATCCTATTAATAATTTTGATTGTAAAAAAATTGAAGCGGGTGCATTAATTATTTCTGAAAATGAGTACCCCAATAAAAACGGCATCATTCCTGTTATTGAAGCACTAGACGGCCAACTCATTACAAACAAATTAATGCTTGCCGGCAGTTTACAAAATGGCAACTGGGTAACGGATACAACAAATGATATTTTAAAAATAGTAGTAGTCAATAGATACCACACAGCGCCTATTGCAAAGGCGTTTATTAAAAATTTTGGTTTAACACATGGCGCCATTGCATCGAGTGTAGCACATGATAGCCATAACATTGTTGCGGTGGGTGTAGATGATGCGTCTATTGCAGCGGCCATTAATTTAGTGATTGAAGCGCAGGGCGGTGTGAGTGTGGTGAATGGCGCAAATGAAACAGCTTCGAGCAAAGTACTAGCACTTCCGGTATCGGGTTTAATGAGCGCCGCCGATGGCTTTGAAGTTGCAAGCACTTACACAATAGTAGATTTAGAAGCCAAAGCCCTAGGATCTAAGCTAGGAGCGCCTTTTATGACACTCAGTTTTATGGCATTACTGGTTATTCCACATTTAAAACTCAGTGACAAAGGCCTATTTAATGGCGACGATTTTAATTTTGACATATTTTAAGCTTTCAAATACCTTTGAACCATGGTAGTTAATTTAAGTGCAGCACATAGTTTAGTAAGCAATTGGATTGCTGAATTAAGAGATATCAATGTTCAAAACGACCGCATGCGTTTTAGAAGAAACCTAGAACGCATTGGAGAAATTGCTGCCTACGAAATCAGTAAAGAACTACCCGCTGTAGTTATAGAAACAAAAACACCACTTGGTGTGCACAAAAGCAAAGTACTTGCACAGCAACCCGTGCTTGCCACCATTTTAAGAGCGGGACTTCCCATGCATAATGGCCTACTCAATTATTTTGATAAAGCAGATAACTCTTTTATTTCGGCATACCGCAAACACCACCCCGATGGTAGTTTTGAAATTTGTTTAGAGTACATGAGTTGCCCTTCATTAGACAACCGTATTGTTATTATTGCAGACCCCATGCTTGCAACAGGCGCTTCTATTATTAAAACCATTGAGCATATGAAAAGCGAAGGCGCACCTGCTGCTTTTCATGTAGTAGTAGCTATCGCAAGCACTGTTGGCATTGCAGCCATCGAAAAAGCTTGTGGCACAAATGTTAAAATTTGGTGTGGCGATATTGATGATGAGCTTACTGCAAAGGGATATATTTTTCCGGGCCTTGGTGACGCTGGCGATTTAGCATTTGGTACCAAAAGCCAGGCTTAATAACTAATTGTTTATGCTAACTTGCAGGTACATTGCGGTACTTGACTTACATATTAATTCTTTGTTGTTTTGTTTTCTCGCTACAAAAAAGTAGCGCACAAGATCCTCATTTTTCACAATTTTTTGCATCCCCACTTACCATCAATCCAGCACTCACCGGGAAATTTGATGGTAACTATAGAATTGCATCCAACCACCGTAACCAGTGGCCAACCATCAATAACGCATTTCTTACAACCACGGCTTCTTTTGACGCCAAGCTCTTACAAAAAAGTCTGAATGAAAATGATAGTTGGGGTATTGGTTTTACAGGTTATTCCGACAACCATGCAAATGGGGCATTAAAGTTTAATTACGCTAGCTTTTCCACCGCCTACCATAAAGGTGTTGATGAAGACAACAATACACAAATTGGTTTTGGCTTTCAAATAACGCAAGCCAATATGCTTTTAAATACCAATCAAATTAAATTTGAAGACCAGTTGACAAGTACTGGTTTTACAGGCATCACCAATGAATTATTTTCTGCACCTTCTCTTACTTCTAATTATACAACCATTAATGCGGGTCTTTTACTCAACGGTACAATTGGTGAACAAAACAATTATTATGTAGGACTTAGCATGTACCACCTTAACAGACCTAGGCAATCATTTTTAGGCGCCAATTATAGTGTGAGCCCTCGATTCACCGTGCATGGAGGTGGCTATTTTTATGTTGGTACGAGTGCCACGCTTCATGTAAGCGCCTTACACCAAACACAAGGAGGTGCTCAGGAAACAATGTTTGGAGGCGCATTACAATTTAGCAGCGATCCAGAAAATGATAGAGCGGCTAGTATTTATATAGGCAGCTGGATGCGTTTGAAAGACGCCATTATTCCCTATGTAGGCATAGAATTCAATGATTTTAGGATTGGCGCTACCTATGACATCAACAATAGCCGCTTACAAACTGCCTCTCAACAAATGGGTGGTATTGAATTTTCACTTATTTATACCAGAAGACCCCGTACAGATAAACCTATTATTTGTCCTAAGTTTTAATGGGCATTGGCTAACTTTACAATAAACCATTTCTATTGCTGAAAGATCTGATCATAGCATTTGCATCCTATATTAAAGCCCATCAGTTTATTGTAAAACATAAACTATGGAAATGGATACTGATACCGGGTATTATATACACGGTCCTTTTTTTTGTGGTAATCAACTTGTTTAGTAGCACGGCAAGTGATTTTATTGTTTGGATGACTTTAAAATCGGGCCTTAAAGTATGGATGGATAGCCTCAGCAATAGTTTTGCTGGATTTTTATTTGTAGTAGGTAGTACGCTGGTTTGGTTTATGATTTTGCTTTTTTACTTTTCGCTATTCAAATATTTATTCTTAATTGTTGGCGCTCCACTATTCGCCTATTTATCTGAAAAAACAGCTGCCATCATAGAAGGAAAAGAATTTCCATTTGTGTTCAAAGACTTTGTGCAGCAAGCATTAAGAGGTATGTATATAGCGGTTAGAAACGGTTTGTGGCAGACCGTATACCTACTTACCATTTTAATTGTATGTCTTATCCCATTTGTAGGTTGGTTTACTCCATTTATGGCACTATTAATCGAGTGTTATTATTTAGGATTTTCGATGCTAGATTATAGCATGGAGAGAAAAAATAAAACAGCACAAGAAAGTATTTTTTTTATAGGTAGCAATAAGGGACTAGCCATTGGAAATGGTATCATATTTTACATGCTACACATGATCCCAATTATTGGATGGGTTTTTGCCCCTTGCTACGCTGTTATCGCAGCAACACTTAGCCTAGATCCTAAAAAAGAAATTGACTAATGGCCGCTGGAAAAGTTATTTTAATACCTACCGTTTTACATGAAGAAGCGGACAATACAATTCCGGCTTATGTAATTGAGCAGGCCAAATTATGTGATGCTTTTTTTATTGAAAATGAAAAAACGGCGCGCAGGTATTTAAAAAGGTTTTGGCGTGAAATGATTATCGATAACTATACTTGGCGGGCGATTCATAAGGCCGAGGACATTGTAGTATCAGAATTTATACAACTACTTACACAAGGCAAAAATATAGGTATCATTAGCGAAGCCGGATGCCCCGGCGTGGCGGATCCTGGCCAAATACTGGTAGCCGCAGCCCAGGAAAAAGGATTTGAAATTTGCCCACTAGTAGGGCCAAGTTCTATTTTACTATCACTCATGGCTAGTGGCATGAACGGACAAAGTTTTAGTTTTCATGGCTACCTTCCTATCGATAGTTTGGAAAAGAAAAAAGCCGTTGCACAACTAGAACAGGATTCACTTAAAAAAAATACGGCGCAAATTTTTATTGAAACACCATACCGCAACAATCAGCTCATTAAAGATTTGTTACAATATTGCCATCCGCAAACAAAACTTTGTATTGCCGTAGATATTACCGCAACTACGCAGTGGATTAAAACCAAAACAATTGCGCAGTGGAAAAAAGAGACAGTAGACATCCACAAACGCCTCGCTATTTTTTTATTACAAGCCTAGGCACATCAACAATTAAAAACCGTATTTATCTACCAGGTAAATAAGTCCCGCTATATTTACAGCTCCTAAAAGCAACTCACGCTTGTTTACATTTTCAAATACATCGGAACGTGCATGGTGTACATCAAAATAACGCTGTGAATCCGGTAAGAACCCACAAAGTGGTGTATTAAAAGTTCTATTTAAGGGTCCAATATCCGCACCGCCACCAATATCATCCATACTAGAAGTGCCATAAGGTTTTAATAGCGGCAACCAGCGCTGTGCAGCAGCTACTTTTTCTGGTGCAGCTGTAAAACTAAAACCACGGGGTGTAAAACCACCTTCGTCGCTCTCTAAGGCAAAAATGTGTTTTTCGTTTTTTTCTTTTGCAGCAGCAGCGTAGGTAGTACCCCCTCGTAAACCGTTTTCTTCATTGGCAAATAATACAAAACGAATGGTGTGCTTGGGCTGATAGCCTACTGCGCGTAATGCGCGCATCACTTCCATGGTATGCACCACGCCTGCTCCATCATCATGAGCACCTTCATTTACATCCCAACTATCTAAATGCCCACCAATGGTTATTATTTCATCTGGAAATTGAGATCCTTTTATTTCTGCAATTATATTATGTCCTGTTGTATCTGGTAAAAATTTTCCGTGCGTGGCCATACTAATTTTTACGGCACTCGATTGTTTTGCAAGCGACCATAAATAATCGGCGTCGCGCGGACCAACGGCTTGTGCAGGAATTTTTGGAAAAGAATCGTTGTAAGCCATACCACCCGTATGCGGATCATTAGCCGTAGAACTAGTGAGTGAACGAATAATACAACCTACTGCGCCATATTTTGCTGCTTGGCTAGCACCATTTCTTCGATACGGTCCTGCTTTACCATAGGCTTCAAATGTTTTTACAATGGTAGCGTCAAAACTATTGTTGAAATAAACAATTTTGCCTTTGACTTCGTCTTTTCGTTTTTCTAACTCTTCAAAATTTTGAACAGCAAGTAATGTAGCTTCTACTTTTTTCCCATCCCCCAAAGAGTTCCCAAGTGCTAAGACATCTAATGCGCGCACTTGTTTTTTGCCATCAATACTTGTGATGTTAGCAAAATCACCAGTGCCACGTACCCATCTTGGTACCTGACACGCTTGTTTGCTAACGCTAGGTGCACCCAGTTGCTCAAATGTATGTACGCCCCAGGCTTCTGCCTTATACATGGCTGGAGAACCCGCAATTCTACCCCCTACTTTTTTGGTTAACTCATATAGTAAGTCATAAGCCTTACCATTTGTTAAGATTTCATCAGATAATTTTTTAATAAATATGGCGTCTGCATTAGACGGCTCTGTGGATTGGCTCAAACCAAAAAATGGTGCTAATAAAAGCAGGGAGATGATCTTTTTCATAGGGCTCAAGTTAACAATTTCTAGGAATTTGACCCCCAACTAGCCATTAAATAAACAGAATGCCAAAATAATTGTTACTTGCATAGGAAATGGTCAAGTATAGAGCCCATTTATTTTATTATGCGAATAGGGATTGTTTGTTACCCCACTTTTGGTGGAAGCGGTGTTTTGGCCACCGAACTTGGAAAAGCCTTGGCCGACAAGGGACATCAAGTTCATTTTATTACCTACCAACAACCCGTAAGACTCAATGAGTTTAACGCTAATATTTTTTACCATGAAGTAAGGGTTCCCACTTATCCGCTTTTTGATTACCCTCCATACGAGGTAGCGCTTGCTTCTGCCATGGTAGATGTAATTATCAACCACGATTTAGATTTATTACACGTACACTACGCCATCCCGCACGCGTCCGCTGCTTACATGGCCAAGCAAATTGTAAAGCAAAAAATCAATAGAGATATCCCCGTCATTACAACACTGCATGGTACCGATATTACATTAGTAGGGAGAGATAAAACCTACGAGCCTGTTGTTACGTTTTCAATCAATGAAAGTGATGCGATAACAGCAGTTTCAAATAATTTAAGAGACATTACCTACCAAACATTTAAGATCACAAAAGAAATTGAAGTGATTTATAATTTTGTAGACGTAGCACGTTTTGATAAAAAACCAAGTGAAGCATTTAAAAAAGTAATTGCACCCAACAACGAAAAAATAATTACACACGCATCTAATTTCAGAAAAGTAAAGAGAGTTGATGACGTGGTGCACATATTTGCAAATATCATCAAACAAGTCCCTGCCAAATTATTAATGGTAGGCGATGGCCCTGAACGCCATGCCACAGAAGCGTTAGCGCGTACCTTAGGTATCGAAGAGCATGTGCGTTTTTTAGGAAAGCAAGAACAAATTGAAGATATTTTAGCCGTAACAGATGTGTTTTTACTCCCTTCCGAATATGAGAGTTTTGGTTTAGCGGCACTAGAAGCGATGGCCGCGCGCGCGGTTGTTATTAGTTCCGATGCGGGAGGCTTACATGAAATTAATATTCAGGGAGAAACGGGTTATATGGCTGCCGTTGGAGACGTTGCTGCCATGAGTGGATATGCTATTTCGCTTTTATCCGACGAAAATAAACTCATGCAAATGAAACAAGCCGCTTATGAGCAGGCTTGTTTATTTGACATCAGTAAAATTATTCCGGAGTACGAAAAACTATACAGCCGTTTTTGCAGAATGTAATCCCCTTACATTTCTTTCGCTGTAAACTCCATTAAAGTTTTGATATAATCTGGAGACAAGTTAAATTCAAGTCCTGCCGCTTTATAAAGTTCAGGTAATGTTTTTGTACCTCCCAACGATAACGCATTGATATAATTTTGAAGTGCTTGTTTTGGATTTTTCTGATACTGCATCCAAAGTCCAATGGCACCTAATTGTGCAATCCCATATTCGATGTAGTAAAAAGGTACTTCAAATAGGTGCAACTGTCGTTGCCAGCCTATTTCGCGGTAGGCATCGAGCCCGGTATAATCGATACTATTTGTAGAAAATTCTTTTAAAATAGCCGTCCATGTTGCTGTTCTTTCCGCTACCGTATGCGAAGGATTTTCATATACCCAGTGCTGAAACTTATCGATAATGGCAATCCAAGGGAAAATGGTAATGGTTCTTTCTAGTTGATGTTCACGTGCACGTTTCAAATCGTCTTCGTTATCAAAAAAGGCCTGCCAGTGATTCATAGAAAATAACTCCATGGCCATGCTTGCAACTTCTGCAATTTCCATGGGGTATTCTTTAAATGCACTGAGCTCTAAATGATGCGCTAAAAAAGAATGCACGGCATGACCACCTTCATGCACCATGGTTGTAACATCGCTCATTTGTGAAGCAGCGTTCATAAAAATAAAGGGAGCTCCAGATTCTGCTAGTGGGCAGTTGTATCCGCCCGGTGCCTTTCCTTTTCGGCTTTCTAAATCAAAATGTTTAAGCTCATTCATTTTACGAAGACATGCTGCAAAAAATGGATCTAGCTGCTCAAAACAGGTAACTGTTTTTTCATACAAATCTTGGCCAGTCGTAAATGGCTTTAGCGGTGAAACCCCAACTGGCTCTGCTTCTGTATCCCATGGCTTTAAAACATCAAGACCTAATTTTTCTTTTTTGTGCGCGTAAATTTTTTCGATCAGCGGAAGCACGTGTAGTTTAACCGCTTCATGAAATTGAAAACAATCTTCTTTGGTGTAATCAAACCTACCAAGTTCTACAAACTTATAATCTCTATAATTTGCAAACCCTGCATTCACTGCTACCTGGTGCCTTTTTTGAATAAGAGAACTGTATAAATCATGCATCGCATCTTTATCGATGAGCCTTCGATCCTGAA
>CANHHX010000039.1 GCA_947461125.1 Bacteroidota bacterium
AGGTGGAGGCGGTATGGTACAATTAGTAATGATGGGTGCCATTATTTTAGTTTTCTGGTTATTTATGATTCGCCCGCAAGCTAAAAAAGCAAAAGACCAAAAGAAATTTATTGATAACATGCAAAAGGGGGATCGTATTGTTACCATCGCTGGTATACACGGCTCTATCAATAAAATCAATGAAGATGGAACCCTTCAATTAGAAGTTAGCCCTGGTAGCTATCTTAAAATTGAAAAGTCGTCTATTAGCATGGATTGGACTTTAGCGATTGCTAAAGCAAATGCTTAAAATTGGTATTACAGGAAGCATTGGTGCCGGTAAATCAACGGTAGCAGGTATTTTTAAAGTACTGGGCGTCCCTGTTTTTGACGCCGATGCCACTGCAAAAAATATATTGAATTCGGATCCTTTGTTGCGCGAACAAGTTACCGCTGCCTTTGGATCAGAAACCTACAAGAACGGGTTGCTAGATAGAAAGTATTTAGCAACCCTTGTTTTTAATAACCCAGAGCAGCTTGCAAAACTAAATGCCCTGGTGCATCCAGCAACCATTCAGGCGGCCAATGCATGGGCTAAACATTGCGAGGAGCAGGGCTCTCCCTACATTGTAAAAGAAGCCGCTTTATTATTTGAAGCTGGAACAAACGTTGGACTCGATTTTATCATTGGCGTTACAGCCCCTGAGGATTTGCGCATAGCTAGGGTGATGGTAAGGGACCATGTTACGCGCGAAGAGGTCGTAAAGCGCATGCAACATCAATTAGATGATACTGAAAAAATGAAGCGTTGTAATATTGTGCTTGACAACAACGAAAAAACTTTACTGATTCCGCAGTTGCTAGCCCTGCATCAACAATTTATTTCTTAATTACTTCTTCAATTACTTTTCCTACTGCACCATTTGGCATTTGTACTTTTAAAAGTGCAGCCAGTGTTACGGCAATATCTGTCATGTAGGTTTCTTTGTGTGAGCTGCCTTTATTGATACCATAACCATACCATAATAATGGAATATGCGCATCGTAGGGATACCATAATCCATGCGTGGTGCCAGTGTTACCACCATCAATGTAGCCAGGTTTAAATATGATTTGAACATCGCCACTTCTGCGCGGATAAAAACCATTGGCAAGCATTTCACGAAGCGTTTTATTAATTGGCGTAGTCATGATTTCAGAAGTTGGAAATGCGTTGGCTACTGCTTCATTTTTTTTCATGTAATCTGCAATCCATTTTTTAATGGGCGCGTCATCAACTTTTGCAGAATCTAATTTGTTGTGGTTTAAATGCACTTGGTAATTGTACATGCTCACTACTAAATTTTCGATACCATATTTTGCTTTTAATTGTGCGTTCATTTCTTTTTGAATACCCGCATCATTAACAGCGCCCCCTGGTAATTTATGTTCAGTCATAAAGCCCGGAACATGCGCTACGGCGTGGTCTGCGGTTAAAAAAACCGTGTACTGTCCATTACCAACTTGGGCATCAAGAAAAGCAAAAAACTTACCTAGTTCTTCATCAAGTCTTACATAATCATCCACATTTTCCCATGAGTTAGGTCCAAAAGAATGACCAATATAATCTGGAGAAGAATAACTCACGGTAAGCATATCGGTGTTACCGGTTTGTCCTAATTTTTCTGCAATAATAGCGGCCTTTGCCATTTCGGTAGTAAGCGTATTGCCGTGTGGCGTAGAAGAAATTTTACCGTAATCTTTGCCAATATATTTTGATAAATCGTAAGGGAATCCTAACGCATCTTTACCAAATGGTTTGCCTTCATACTCTTTTTGATCTGCTGTTGCATAATCGGCGTAAGTAGCAGCAGGGAGCGCAGTATTCCAACCAAGTTTGTATAAGGAGTCAACTACTTTTCTATTGTTAAATTCAGTTACCCATGCAGGTAATTGATTGGTGTAATAAGTGCTCGTAATAAAATTTCCAGAAGCGCCTTCATACCAATAAGCACCCGTTGCGCTATGGCCAGCTGGTAAAATAGCACCTCTATCTTTAATGGCAATACCTACCACTTTACTTTTAAAATTAGTAGCAAGTCTTAACTCGTCACCAATGGTGGTGGTAAGCATATTGCGTGGACTCATTTGACCATCGGCTTCGGTTTTACTACCAACACCTTTTACGGTTTTGTCTTCACTACAATACACACTGCGCATGAGTTGATTGTCCCACCAGGCGTTGCCCGTAATGCCATGAATGGCAGGAACGGAGCCTGTGTAAGCACAAGTGTGACCACAAGCTGTTACCGTAGGGGTATAAGGGATAAAATTATTTTCGCAAGAATAACCTTGGCTTAATAACCTGGTTAATCCACCATTTGCTTTGAATAGAGGTCTAAAACGTGTCAAATAATCCCAGCGCATTTGATCCACAACAATGCCTACCACAAGCTTAGGTCTGGCAACAGCAGGGGCTAAACTAACTTTTTGAGCTGCTGGTGTTGTTGTTTTTTGAGCGCTAACAGCTGTGCTAGCAGCTACCAAAAACAGGCCTAAAAGGCTTACAATCAAGTGCTTTTTCATATCAAAATGTGGATTAATACTCGTTTTTAACATATTTCAGCGACTAAGGTACACAATGGTGCATAAATCCAACGCTTATTGAGTGCATAAATAGATTAATTTTGCATCAATTTTTATTGATTACCAAAGAAATAATGATAATATATGGCAGACATCTTTGAGAAACTCCTTAAGAACGCTGGACCACTGGGTCAGCACAGAGAAAGAGCACATGGCTATTTTGCTTTCCCTAAGTTAGAAGGTGAAATAGGTAGTAGAATGAAATTTAGAGGAAAAGACATGATTGTATGGAGCCTGAATAACTATTTAGGTTTAGCCAATCATCCTGACATTAGAAAAACAGACGCAGATGCTGCCGCAGCATATGGTTTAGCTTCTCCAATGGGTGCACGTATGATGAGTGGTAACACGGATCAACACGAGCAATTAGAAAGTGAATTGGCTGCGTTTGTTTTTAAGCAAGACGCGATATTAATGAACTTTGGTTACCAAGGTATCATGAGTACCATCGATGCTATTTGCGGCAGACATGATGTGATTGTGTACGATGCAGAAAGCCATGCATGTATTATTGATGGTCTTCGTTTACACCCAGGACACCGTTATGTATTCAAGCACAACGACCTAGAAGATTTTGAAAAACAAATGCAGCGTGCTACGGCGCTTATTGAAAAGCAAAAGGCGGGCGGTATTTTAGTAATCACCGAAGGTGTGTTTGGTATGGCTGGCGATCAGGGAAAATTAAAAGAAATTGCTGCATTAAAAGGCAAGTATGATTTTAGATTACTAGTAGATGATGCGCACGGTTTTGGTACCCTTGGAAAAACAGGTGCTGGTGCCGGTGAAGCACAAGGTTGTCAAGACGCGATTGATTTATACTTTTCTACGTTTGCAAAATCAATGGCTTCTATTGGAGCATTTTTAGCTGGCGATAAAGCCATCATCGATTTTATTCGTTACAATATTCGTTCGCAAATATTTGCTAAGAGTTTACCAATGCCACTTGTGATTGGTAATTTAAAACGCCTCGAAATGCTTCGCACCATGCCAGAACTTAAAGAAAAGTTATGGAGCAATGCATTAAAATTACAAGCTGGCTTAAAAGAGCGTGGCTTTGATATTGGCAAAACCGATACGCCGGTAACACCTGTTTATATGAAAGGTGGGGTAGAAGAAGCGACTGCGATGGTAATGGACCTCCGCGAAAACTATAAAATATTTTGCTCGATTGTGGTTTATCCGGTAATTCCAAAAGGACATATTATTTACCGCTTAATTCCAACAGCAGCCCATACAGACGCTGATATCCAGGAAACATTGGTTGCATTTACTGAAACAAAAGCCAAGCTAGATGCAGGTGCTTATAAGGTAGAAGCAATTCCTGATATGGCAGAGAAAAAATAATTGAAGGCAACTAAAAAGGCCCGCCGTTGGAATCAGTCCAATTTGGCGGGCCTTTTTTATTTTGAGCATTGCGATTTAAATCGCAACAACAGTTATAAACTTTTGATCAGTTCATTTGCAAACGTTACATAGTCTGCGTTTTTGCCAGTAGCCATCTCAATACATTTTTGTGCACTTGCTTTAGCACTTACTTTATCGCCAAGCGCTTTTTCGATTCTAGCTTTTAATAAAACCATCCAGTAAGCTTCTTTATTGCCTTCAACAGCTTTTGTAATGTTAACTAATGCCTTGTTGTAATCTTTATCAAACTCATAATAAAAGTTAGCAGCCGTATTATAGGTATTTGCTTGCACTGCATCGGCAGCTAAAGCTTTTTCTACTTGTGCACGAACACGGTCTTTGATGTTGGTGCTTATAGGAACAGCAACTTGAACGCTACCCCATGTCATGTGAAGTTCACAAGTTTCTGCGGCAACATTGATGATTTGCATGGTAAAAGATTCTGCAAAGTTTGCAGCTTTTTCTACTTTTACTTTTACATGTATTACATCTTCAGCTTCTTTGTAGCCATCTGTTCCCCAGTTGTTAACACCTTTATTAAAAATAACATCCCAGATATCTTTACCAGGAACTGCATAAATAACATAAGTGCCCGCTTCTAACTCGGTGCCACCAATGGTTACTTTGTCGGTAAATTTAATTTTAGTAGCAGCGTTTGCACCAAGGCGCCACATACTACCAAGAGGGGCTAATTCACTTTTTTCTTTTAAAACAGTACGTCCTTTAATGTTAGGGCGAGAGTAGGTAAGTTCTATAGAACCCATGCCAAAATCTTGTGTGATTTTTTGGGTAGTACTTGCCTGTGGCATTTTAATTTGCGCGCTTGCAAACATGGTTACAAAAGCGGCTGCAATAGTGAGTATTTTTTTCATAAGTAAAACTTTATGTTTTTAGAATAGCAAACCTAATACTATTTTTTAAATGCAGGATGAAACTGTTGTAAAGTATCTCTTAAAAAATCGCGGTTAAGGTGGGTGTATATTTCGGTGGTGGTAATGCTCTCGTGGCCCAGCATTTCTTGAACAGCCCTTAAATCGGCACCGCCTTCCACCAAATGGGTAGCAAAACTATGCCTAAACGTATGTGGGGAGATCACTTTGGTAATACCTGCTGTTAGGGCGAGATTTTTAATAATATAAAATATCATCACCCGGCTTAATGCATTGCCGCGCCTGTTTAAAAATAGGATGTCCTGGTTTTTTTCTGAAACGTTCTGATGCGATCTAACCGTGTCTTTATATAATTTAATGCACTTTATGGCGTCGGTTCCAATGGGTACGAGTCTTTCTTTATCCCCTTTACCAATTACGCGAATAAAGCCAATGTCTAAGTACAAACAAGAAATTTTGAGCCCCACCAGTTCACTCACCCGTAATCCACAACTATACATAGTTTCTAAAATGGCTTTATTGCGGGTGCCCTCGGGACTGGATAAATCTATGGCGCCAATAATCGTTTCTATTTCTTCAAAGCTTAAGGTATCGGGTAATTTTCGTCTGGTTTTTGGAGCTTCGAGTAGGGTAGAAGGATCGGTGGTGACCAGTTGCTCAATGAGTAGATATTTATAAAAACTTCTAATGCCGGATATGATTCGGGCCTGTGTTGTTGCGCCCATGCCAAGCTCTCCAATCCATTTTACAAAAGCCTGTAAGTCTTTGAGGGTAAGGGCTGCAGGATTTTTTTCTTGATGTACAATTTGTAAATACTCGGTTAGTTTGGTAACATCATGTAGGTAGGCTTCCACCGAGTGGTCACTTAAAGATTTTTCCAATCTTAAATATGCTTTGTATCCTTTTTTATAGGCTTCCCACATCGGTTGATTATTAATTGCGCAGTGTTTACCGGTTAATTTGGAAATGAAGGTAAGCTAACCGATATTGCGACACCAAATTTATTAAAAGTAAAGTCAAGAAATGCAGGTGAATCTTAAGTCGTTTAAACAGAAGGCAAAAAAACACGAAAAATCATTTAAAAGTTTCTTGTCAAAAATTGGTCGTAAGCCCCCGAAAGATTTAGATAAAAATGCACCTGCTATTGATGCGGAAGTTTGGAAAGAAGTGGACTGTTTAAGTTGTGCCAATTGCTGTAAAAGTATGAGCCCCACCTTTACAGCTACGGATATTAAACGTATTGCAGCGCATTTTTCCATTACTCCTAAAGAGTTTAAAGAAAAATGGCTCGAATACGATGCCAAAGACAATGATTGGGTGAATGCTTCACAGCCATGTCAGTTTTTAAATTTGTCAACCAACATGTGTGCAATTTATGAAGTAAGGCCCGCAGACTGCGCCGGTTTCCCGCATCTCAAAAAGAAAAAGTTTGTTGAATACCTGCATGTTCACAAGCAAAATGTTTCCTACTGCCCAGCCACTTTTAAAATGGTTGAAAAAATGATGGAACGCTATTAGAAGTAAACGTCTTCAATAAAATAAAGTAACAATTCTTTACCGGGTTCCATATTTATTGCCACCACATCAAACTGTATGTTTTTAAAGCTTGGGTGGAGGTAATGGTAATGGCAGGCAGCGTTTTTTAAGTGCCTCATTTTTTTAATTGAGATATGCTGTTCGGGGTACCCAAATTGGAGGCTGGTTCTCGTTTTTACCTCTACAAAATGAAGTGTGCTGTCAAGCGCTGCAACAATGTCTAATTCCCAGTGATGATGCCTCCAATTGAGGTCGAGTATGGTATAGCCAAGCCCGATCAGGTAGTTGGCTGCCAGGGCTTCTCCCTGCTTTCCTATGATCAGGTTTTGTGATGACATTTTGTTAAAATTAGAGGACGATAAAACATACGGGGGTATTTTTCGTTTGTATAAAAAAGTGGAAGATGTCGTTTGAGTATAGCATTCATAAATTAGTAGGGACCGTGCAGCATTATAGCTGGGGCGGCACTCGTTTTTTACCTCAATTATTGGGTATTGAAAACCCCAATCATGCCCCATTTGCGGAGTACTGGTTAGGGGTTCATAGCGGTGGTCCATCATCCATTGAGGTGAATAAACAGCCTATTTTATTATCGGATGCCATTGCCTCGGATCCAAAAGCGGCATTATCAGCACCTATTTTTAATTATTTTGGAGGCCTTCCTTATTTGTTTAAAGTACTTGACGTAAAAGACATGCTTTCTATACAAGTGCATCCTACCAAAGAATATGCAAAGGTCGCATTTGAAGAGGAAGAAGCTGCCGGCATTGCACTGAGTGCCCCTAACCGAAATTATAAAGACAAGAATCATAAACCAGAGATTATGCTGGCTATGAGTGAGTTCTGGCTGTTACATGGATTTAAATCTGAAGCTAAAATTTTAGAAACCTTAGAAAATTCAGCAGAATTTCAGGTATTATTACCCTTATACAAGCTGGAAGGGTTAGCGGGTTTATATACCTTTTTAATGGAAATGGAGCAGGCACAAGTGGATAGTCTTTTGGGTCCCGTTGTTAAGAGAGCCCTCCGCAACAAGCAAGATGGAAAAGTGAATAAACAATCTCCGGATTGGTGGGTGGCAAAAATGTATGAGCATGCAAATGGCATTTATCCGATTGATAAAGGCGTTTTTTCGATCTACCTTTTCAATATTGTATGTGTGATGCCTGGTCAGGGCATATTTCAGGATGCTGGCGTTCCGCATGCTTATTTAGAAGGACAAAATGTGGAATTAATGGCCAATAGTGATAATGTTTTAAGGGGAGGCCTCACGCCCAAGCACATTGATGTACCAGAACTGATCAAAAACATAAAATTCGAACATATTGAGCCTGTAATTATTGAGGGTACTAAGCCTTGTATGGGGGAAAGTGTGTATCCGGCACCTACCCAAGATTTTGGAATAGCTTCCATTACGCTTGATGGCAATAGCAGCTATTCCTACATCGCAGAGACTATGGATATGTTTTTGGTGGTAGAAGGTGGTTGTGTTGTAAACAACCAAATGAGTATTAAAAAAGGTGAGGCTTTTGTTGTTTTTTCAGGGAATCAGTTAAACATTCATGCGTCTGGTAAAACCCTTATTTATAGAGCATTTGTGCCATCTATGGCAGCTTATTCACAACATGAGGAAAATTGGGAGGAGTAATAGTGTAATGAAGTCCTTATTTTTGTTTTGAAACAGTATATACATGAAAATTTCTAGATCCATAATCGTTGCTTTAGTTTTAACAATCGCTGCTAGTGCGCTGTACAGAATCATGCCTAATAGACCTATGGGCTTTGCGCCTCAAATTGCCATTGCATTATTTAGTGGTGCGCTTTGTGTGAAAAATAAAAAATGGGCTTTCGCAATGCCACTTGTATCTATGTTTATTTCAGATGTATTGTTTGAAGTATTGTACATGAACCACTTAACCGATTACCAAGGTTTTTACAGTGGTCAGTGGCTTAACTATATTTTAATTGCTGGACTTGCAGTTTTTGGTTTCTTAATCCAAACCAAAAAAATCGCTTCTATGAGCCTCGCTTTCTTAGCAGGTCCTACCACTTATTTTATACTCTCTAATTTTTCTGTGTGGGCTTTTGGTGGTGGATGGAATAGACCCAAAACATTTGCTGGTTTAATGCAGTGTTATGTAGATGGTATTCCTTTTTACGCAAACAGCATGATCTCTACATTTATATTTGGCGCAGTGTTGTTTGGCGCGTATAGTTTGTTTGCAAAAAGCAATAAAGTTATCGCTTAGGAAGTTTGTAAATGATATTGCCAGACACTTTTTATAGTACAATTGTTGCTTTTGTAACTCTTTTTAACCACAATTAAAAATTGTTGAAATGTTAGAAAGTCATACATTATACTCTTTTTTTAATTTCGCGGTGTTTATATTATCCATCATCGTTTTTTTCGATGTACTAATTAAATTTAAAAGGCCTCTGCTTCTAAAATCGTATTTTTTACTTCTAGTTTTTTGTATTGGGTGTTACAGCTTTTTAATGTATCTAAACTTCATTACTCTATACGTGCTGTTATGTTTTCCAGTACTCAAGTTTTTGCTCTGGGCAAGTATGACACTTATTTTATCTCACTTGTATATAGCTAAAAATAAGAAATGGGTATACTCTTTGTTGATTATTGCCACTATTGTTCTAACTTATTCTTTGTATATAGTTTATTTGTTTTCGATTAAACAAGATGTTTTAAAAATTGATTTTACTCAAAATCCTGTATTAATTTTTATTGAAAAGTTTAGTTTCAAGATTAACTTATTTCCTCGTATTATATTAATTTCAATATTTACATTTATTAACCTTAGGCTTGTTCATTTAATAAACAAGAATACTAAGGCAAATAATATATACCATACAAAGATTAAAAATTGGACTAATTCATTTATACTAATTGAATTTATTAGTGTTGCTGTTTTTAGTATTATGAATTCTTTGCTGGTTTCATATGTATTTGGTAGTATTATGCTTATAGTTATGGCCCTCTTGATTTTACTTATTGTACAGTATAGGCCTCAATTCATTAACTCGCAAAGTTTAAAGCTTTCATTGTCTAGCAATTTTAGTAGAGAGGATACTTTTGTATTGACAGATGAGAATTTTTTTACACCATTTTTCATAGGTCAATATTTTTTAAACAACGAAGCTACCCTTGAGCAGTATTGTAACCATAATGGAATCGTTTCCAGTGATCAATTCCAAGATCAGATTCTAAAGAATTATAATATGTCGTTCAGTAATTTAGTAAACAAAAACAGGGTTGATTATTTTCTTGAACTTGTTAAGTCTCCCAAATTCAAACATTATTCCATTGACGCACTCGCAAAAGAAGCAGGTTTTAATTCGCGTCACCACTTATATAAGCCCTTTCGTAAGTTTCATGGAGGTACACCATCAGATTTTATTGATTCTGTAAATTATTGATAATCAGGGTAACATAATTTTTTACTTTGTTATTTGTTGAGTTACCTATATAATTTGTCACAACTTTGTTTTTACTACATATTGCGATATAGAGTATTATTATTATTAAAACATATATAAATTGTTTTAATATCAAAAACTTAATTTCCATGTCAAAAACAAAAAAATTAGACATCTTTAATCTGTTCTATAGTGGAGCAGCCGTGGTTATATTAATTGGTGTCATTGCTAAATTATTAGAGTGGCCATTGCAGGATGTTTTGATTACGGGTGGATTGGCGATTGAAGCACTCGTTTTTGCTGTTTCGGCTATTAAGTTTGTTGAAGTAAAAAAGGTTGAGGAGGGTGCAACAGAAGCCACTTTAACCAAGGTTGCTGATGGACTAGGTGATATTGCAGCTAATTCACTTCGAATGGGGAGTAATAGAGTGGATTCAAATTTTATTGATCAGCCACAAATGCATTCAGCCCAATTTCAAGCTAGTAAAGCTACATCTTCTGTTTCTGAACTGCGTGATAAGAAGATTAGCTCTGATTCAACACCACTTAACTCTATTAGTTCAGAGCAAATTCAAAATAATAGTCACACATTGTGGCAACTCGAACAAATGGACATACTAAGTTTGGCAAAAGATCTATTTTTCCAACCCAAATGGGATGAGTTGTTATCTGACGAATACAATCAATTGAGTTTGTTATTTAAGCGTGTATTTGACAAGAAACTACCTAACAAGGAAGCATTACCTTTTCTACTTCAATTTCCAGTTAAATTGCCAGTGCCTGAATTAAATAAATTAACTATTGACAAATCTCATGTTATTGAGATTAGCGATATTGAACTTTTGTGTAAAGCCTTTCAAATAATTAACCATCATCATTTCTTTGATAATTTTATATTAGAAAGTAAAGAAGATATTGTTACAATCAGCCCTAAAAATATAAATCAAATTCAGGTATATGGAGGTGAGGATGAAACTGTTTTATCCCACATAGTAAATTATCACAATACTGAATTGGTGGTAAGTCCAAATGTTGAATGCCTTCAAGGTTCAATAAAATTAAAAGGCGAAAAACTAATTGAGTATTTTATTCAAAAAATAGACATTAGTAACGAGACTGCTTTGAACTCACTAAATGCTATTCTTCATTCTCAATCTGATGAACTGAAAAATAAACTATGGTATAGGTTTAAGAAGATACGGTACAATAACTTAACCAATGAAGGGTTCTCACATCTTAAATTATTAGTACAATCGGTCATTTCATATTCCAATCTAAATATTGGAAGACAAATTTTTGAAAAATTAATAGAGTTTCAAATTTCTGAATCGAAGTCTATTGTTTTAAATGATGTTGTAAACTTTAGTTCTGAAACAATATATTTTGGACCTAAAAATGAGTACAGTGTTCATTTAAATGAATTGTTTTTGAATGATGAATTGGAAAATTTGGGTCATATAAATACCATCATTGATAAATTACTGAATGATAATGTTTCATCTAAATCTTCACTCATCCAATTATTTAATTTGAATGAGCATGATTCTAAAAAAGAAGTTTTTGATAAATTAAATTATCACTTAAATAAAACAAATACATCTCCAAGTGGTGCACAATTAGCTTTCGTATTATTATATAAACAATATATAAATTCTTAAATTCTAGTATATGGCGGAAGGTCATGTTGACGTCAAAAGATACCAGATTATAAGTCTTTTGTACATTGTATTTATTTGTTTCTCAGTGATTAGTATCAAAATTTCGATACTCGATTCTAATATTTACACAATTAAGTCATTCCAATCGTTGGACAAGGAAGAACTTAAGAAAATCGAAATAAGCAATAAAATCATTCGGGATAATTTATCTATACTTAATAGAAATGTAAAAGCGGAAGCGTATTTAAAGATTCGCTCACGAATTAATATTAGTTATAGGGTAGTAAATGATGTTTTAAGGCATGTAGATGAAGAATTTGCAAAGAATAAAACAGACATTTTTAAACAGTTTAATAGTAAGAATTTAATTGAAGAAATTTTAAAGAGCGATAAAGGTATTAAGTTACTAGAAAAAGATCTTTTTGAGCTCTCCGAATTTATAAAGAAATCTCCTTATAAAATACAAACATCTTTGGATTCCCTCATTCCAATACAAAAAGAAATTACCACTATTAAGGGTAAAGTAGAGCCGTGGGAATATTATTTATTTATGCACAAGCCCACAGCAATTAGTTATATGCAACTTGAACGAATTAAATTATTGGTTACTAAAACTCAATTGCTTTATCAAGAAGCAGCACTTGCAGAGATTGGTTATTTACCAACTTATTTCTCTCAGTTTAATCCAAAACTTTATGTTCTTAAGTCGTCTGTAAAAGAGTATAAAGAGGAAGAAATTGTTAAGCCAGGTCAAAAAGTTATAAGTATCAACGATCAAGTTTTTGATGAATTGTTTCAAAAGATATTAGCATCCCTTCATACTGAAAATATTTTTGTTGGTTTAAATAATACACTTCTTAGTGATTTTAATTTTATGATGGGAAAAGATTTTGAATTAGAAATACTTCCTAAAGTTAACATCGCAAAGAATGGTAGCAACTATAAAGTTGTTTTTAGTAAGACAGGTGAGTATATGCTTCGTTTTTATGATTTAAGAAATGATAAAAAAGTGTTATTTGAAAAAAAGATTAGTGTTAATCCGATTCCTGATCCAACAGTTAAAGTTAGAGGGGATAATTTAAATAATTATTCAATTAGTGTAAAAGATTTACTCAGTGCTGAAAGGTTAGAAGCTAAATTAGAAATTAATAATCTCAGTTTTTTTCCAGGTAGAATAAATAGTTATAAGGTAATTCGAATTCATAATGGCAAAGAGGAAGAATCAGTAAATAACTATGGTGAACTGTTCCAGTCTCCAACACAAAAAGTTCTTGGGTCACTTGTTAAAAATGACTTGATCATTTTTGATAATTTAAATATGTCAATGGTAGATGGAACTACGCGAACTGCTGCACCTATTGTTTATAAAATAATAAACTAATCACTTAATCAATTTGAAAAGCAAATTTTTATATACTATTCTTTTTTGTTTGCCGATTGTTCTTTTTGGGCAAGATACTTTGTCAGGAATTTATCCATCACTAAAAATTTCAGCAGGACTACACGTTATTAAAGATGTAGTTACAGTTAAAGGACAATTAACAGTTGAGCAAGGAGCTAAAATTGAACTATTAGATCCTGGTGTTATAGTTTGTGAAGGTGGGATAGAAATTAATGGGGTTAATCATAACATTGAATTTTTTGGTAAAGCGCAATATGAGGGTCTTGGTTTAGTGATTAAAAATATTGATTCTTCTAGAGTCAATATAGTAAACGCTTCATTTAAATATTTGCAAATGCCAATATTTTTTGATTTTGGCTGGAAAAGAACAAGCATTAATATTAGCAATAATAATTTTATTGAGAATGTAGGTAGAGTTTCAATTATTCAGGTATTAAATCCGCCTTTTAGTTTTGCAGTGGATCAGGGGAATATAGAATTTAACTTAGAAAACAACTTATTTTCAAATAATAATGCTCCTGTATATTTTGAAGATTTTAAAAGTGATATAATCAATTTAAGAATTGTTAATAATACTTTTGCTGGCAATAAGGTTTTCGGGTACAAGAATTATAATATTTCTACCAATATATTGTATGGTAGATCTGATAATAATTATACAAAGTTTTCGACACTTATAGAGTTTAATAGTTTTGTATTCAATTATTTAATCGATAATAATGCTGACACAGTAACCCATGCGTCTAATTTTGGTATTTATGGTACAGAAAAAACTTTTAAAATATCAAGTAATTATTTAGGTTCTACTTTAAAGTCAGAAATTTCAAAATCAATTTATGATCAATCTCTAAACTACAATGCTCCACAGCTGATAATAGAACCATTTTTAATGGCACCTGCTGCTACTTCTCCTTCGCACGTTTATAATCTTAAGACAATTGATAATAAAACTATTTCTGATAGTATACTCATTTCAGAACCTTTAAAAGGATTGATACTGCTTAGTAATAATGAGCTAGATCTATCAAAACTTAAATTAGGGTTCTCTTATTTTATTGCAGATAGTACTTTGCAAAAAATCGATACAACGCTTTCTTTTACAAATCAACCTAATGGGAAAAGTAATAATTTGACCATCACTAAATTTATCAATACCAATAAAAGAGCTGGATATTACACATTAACTGGTATGCTTGATAATTCCGGTAGAGTTGTCCCGGATGTAAATGTAGGATATAATGCATGGCTTAATGAGTTTCGAAAAAGAAAAGCTCTCTCTGAAATCCTCGCCATTAATGCTGTTAATGCAAGAAGGTTAGAGGATAGTGTTAAAATGACTTCTTTACCTGTTGACTCTATCAAAAATACATTTCAGAAAATCGAAGCACCTGTAAAAAGTAGAATTGAATTAGGCTTGCTTACAGGTGGGGCTATATTTACAGGGACAATTAGTAGCCCTGGTTTATTTAACAATCAGATGAATATTGCCCTCGGGGTAACTGCAAAATATACATTATTTTCTAATTTAAGTGCTGGCTTGACGATATCTAGTTTTAAGCTCAGTAATTCTGATCGAACATCAAATAATAATGAACAATTGGCTCGCGGCATGAGTTTTAGTTCATCCGTATTGAGTATTTCACCCTCAATTAATTACGATTTTGTAGATAATCGATTATATACAAAGGCAAGAAAAATTAGGCCTTCTGTTGGTTTAGGATTAGACATTAATTCATTTGCTCCTACGTCAGTTTACAATGGTGTCGAATACAAATTGCAGCCGCTTGGCACTGGTGGCCAATTTTCAGATAGTACAAAAAAACCATATTCATTATTAGCACTTGGTTATTTCTTGAATGTCCAAGTAAAATATCAAATTAATAGGTTTAATAGTGTTGGGATCCATTTTTCATTCCATAAAAGTATGTCAGACTATCTAGATGATGTGGGACCTGACGAATATCCAAATGCATCAAAAATATTAGCATCGGGTGTTTCTGATCCTGCTGCTGCATTATATTTTTCTAATCCTACTGCAAGAAGTATAAATGGTCTTTATAGAAATAGCCCAAATAATGCAAAGGATAGTTATATAATTTTTGGAATTTTTTATGCTAGAAAATTATTTAAGTAAGTAATATAATGAAAAAGATAGTAATATTTAATAAATACATAATTCTATTTTTCTTGGTTACTATTTTTCAGTTTTGTGCAAAAAAAGTAGTTCTCACTGATATTGAGTTTCAGCGTCAATTGTTATCCGGTACAGGAACTTATCAAAATATTGAACGTAATTGGAGGTTAGACTCTGCCTACATTAATGGTGCAGCAGTTGTTTTAACGCCTTATCAAAGAACTTATATTAAAACATTTGTGCATGATGGTGTTTATAAGGATTCTGAGTTGAATAATGGGAAATGGGAGTTGTTATCATTAAATAATTTAAAACAAAAAATCATTTATGCCTCAACAAATAAAATTGATAGCACTAGTTTTGAAATATTGCTAATCAATACTGCTCAGCTAAAATTAAAGCTTAATAACTCCACAGTTAAAACAGAGTATTTATTTAAAATAGTGAACTAGTATTGAAACTTCTATTTACCATATTATTTTTTTTCTCAATTGGGTTAGCTAACTCTCAAATATCGATAGGTTATTCTATTGGTGTATTTGGTGAGAATTTAAAAATTGATAGTTACAGTAATCCACTTGCAATTACCTCCAATACTTGTATTCAAGTTACAAATGGTGTTTCTAAGTTTTTAATCAGTGGTAAAGGTGTTTACTTAAATGCATGTGCGATAAGAGAATCAGAATTTAAGTTAAATATTCTCGTTGCTCCTAATCCTGCAACGGAATATACTATTGTAAAATTTGGTAATAAACTTCAAAATCAAGACCGTTTTAATATTCAAATTTATAATGCATCAGGATTTTTATTGAAGAAGTATACTGCCACGCAATCACAACTTTTAACAGGTTTTAGATTGAATACCAGCAGTCTAGCACAAGGAATTTATTTTATAAAAATATTTTCATACAGTATCAATGAAGTAGTAAAAATTATTAAAAATTAAATTCGTGAAAAGAATTATCAAAGTATTTATTTTTGTATTTTTTTTGATTGCTTCAAAAAATATTTTAGCGCAAGGGCAAGTAGTGCCTGATGGTATATTATTTCAGGCGGTTGCAAGAGATGCTAATAATAATGCAGCTGGTAGCAGAAATGTTTTTATTCAAGTTTACATTAAAAAAGGTAGTGTAAATGGTTCTACGGAGTATAGTGAGAGCTTTAAAATTGTGTCAAGTGCAGAAGGAATTTTTTCAATAACAATAGGGCAAGGTACAAGAATGTCTGGACCATCTAGTTTAAAATTATTAGATTGGGCAAAGAGTATGTATTTTGTTAATATAAAAATTGCTATTGAACCAACCCTTCCTAATCCTATTTGGAAAGCTGAAAATAATTATGTAGATATTGGAACATCCCAACTTTGGACTGTTCCTTATTCTTTTACTTCGGAGACTGCTAAATTTTCTGATTCTTCTGGAACAATTTCCAGTATTTTACCAGGCTCGAAGGGAGGAACAGGAGTAGCCAATAATGATAAAATAATTTCTCTATCTAATAATTTGATTACAAAAGGTATTGGTGATTTGACTATCACTACCACCGGTGCTAGCAATGTGATATTCCCAACTTCTGGAACATTAGCTAATACGCAATATGTATCTGACAGAATTGGAACTGATACCGTTTCTTTGTCTAATCGAATAGATTCTATAAAAATAGCAAACGTTGCATCTTCTAACCTAAAGCTAAACATTACAGATACATCTTTAATGTTGTCTAACCGAATTGGTAGAGATACGATTTCACTATCTAACAGGATTAACTCAAAAGTTAATATATCTGATACGTCCTTTATGTTGTCCAATCGGATAGGAAGAGATACTATTTCACTATCTAACAGGATTAACTCAAAAGTTAATATATCTGATACGTCTCTTATGCTGACCAATCGAATAGGAAGAGATACAATAGGACTTTCTAATAGAATTTCAAGAGATTCTATTTTAATCTCTAAGAATAAGCAAGCAATTATTGATACTGCTGCTGCTATTCGTCTAAAGTTAAATGATAAAATTGAGGTTAGTCAATTTCCTAATTTAATTCAACCTTTTCTTGCAAATACAATATTTAGCTTTCAGGATACAATCACTTTATCTAATCGTATAAATCAAAAATTAAATATTTCTGATACGGCATCTATGTTGTCTAACCGAATTGGTAGAGATACGATTTCCTTATCCGGTAGGATTAATAATAAATTAAGCATATCAGATACAGCTTTAATGCTTAGTCCTTACGCTACCTTATCGAAAGCAGAATTCTTGACTAACAAAACAATTAATGGTGTAACACCAACTTCACTAGCAAATGGATTTAGTATCGCAGGTGGCACAATAACCAAAACTACAGTAACTGTTATTGGAGATGTTACCATAGGAGGAGTTAATTCTGGTGATCAATTAATTACCTTAACTGGCGATGTAGCAGGGAGTGGAACTGGAACTTTTCAAACAACTGTAAATAGTATTGGAGGCGTAAGTTCTTCAACAATATCAACTTTACCTGCTGCGGTTACAACCAACACTTCAAACATTGCATCAAATACAGCAAGCATCACAACAAATGCTAATAATATAGCTGCATTAGAAACACGGGTAACTTCAAACACAGCAAGCATCACAACGAATGCCAGCAATATAGTTGCATTAGATACAAGGGTAACTTCAAATACAGCAAGCATCACAACAAATGCTAACAATATAGCTGTATTAGATACAAGAGTAACTTCAAATACAGCAAGCATTACAACAAATGCCAGCAATATAGCTGTATTAGATACAAGAGTAACTTCAAATACAGCAAGCATTACAACAAATGCTAGCAATATAGCTTCATTAGATACAAGGGTAACTTCAAATACAGCAAGCATTACAACAAATGCTAGCAATATAGCTTCATTAGATACAAGGGTAACTTCAAATACAGCAAGCATCACAACGAATGCTAACAATATAGCTGCATTAGATACAAGGGTAACTTCAAACACAGCAAGCATCACAGCAAATGCTAATAATATAGCTGCATTAGATACAAGGGTAACTTCAAATACAGCAAGCATCACAACGAATGCTAACAATATAGCTGCATTAGAAACAAGGGTAACTTCAAACACAGCAAGCATCACAACGAATGCCAGCAATATAGTTGCATTAGATACAAGGGTAACTTCAAATACAGCAAGCATCACAACAAATGCTAACAATATAGCTGTATTAGATACAAGAGTAAC
>CANHHX010000040.1 GCA_947461125.1 Bacteroidota bacterium
GGCTGTTTATATGGGTTTCTTTTGGCAAAAAACACAGAATCTTGTAATATTGCACCCCGCCTAATACAAAGGCCCAGATGGCGGAACTGGTAGACGCGCTAGACTCAAAATCTGGTTATCGCAAGGTAGTGCAGGTTCGATTCCTGTTCTGGGCACAAACCCTGTCACGAAAGTGACAGGGTTTTTATTTATGGAAGCGGTGTGAGCTTGCTCACAAACGCGGACATAGATAAAAACCCAACGAAATGCGAAGCATTTAGTTGAAAGGGGTTGGGTACGCCCACCTTTTAGGAAGTCGGCGAAATGAAATGAAGCCGACAATCCTGTTACATTAAAGACGTTTTTCACTTCGTTCAAAACGGAAGTCCTAATTAACTAACAATCGTTAATTTCTTGTTAATCGATTGATTTCCAGATTCCAGTTACATTATTATTTTTTCGAGTCGTTGTATTTTTACAAAAATAATTTACATATGAAAAACTATATTCTAACAACGGTATTGTTTACAATGTTACTACAAGCTTGCACTATCATCAGACAAGGTGAGGTTGGGGTAAAAAGACGTCTTGGAAAAATTGACCCCCAATATGTTGAACAAGGTCCTAAGGGTTATAACGTTATAACCACTAAAATTTTGAAAGTACCCACTCGCACAATGAATATTGAAGTTAAGCCAGATCTTCCTTCAAAAGAGGGTCTTACCATACGTTCAGAAATATCCATTTTGTATAGAATTAAACCTGAGGCAGCACCAAAAATTGTACAAGGAATTGGATTGAATTATGAATCAGAAGTGATTCTACCTGTTTTCCGTTCTTCTGCTGCTGATATTACAGCAAAGTTTCTTGCAAAAGACATGCATAGCGGAGAGCGCGCAATAATTGAGAGCGCTATCCGCAAACAAATGGTAGATATTCTTGACCCAAAAGGATTTGTAATTGACAATGTGTTACTCAAGAGTATCACGCTTCCTGGTGGATTAGCGCGTACTATTGAGGAAAAACTTCAAGCAGAGCAAGAAGCTCAACGTATGGAATTTGTAAAAGAGAGAGAAAAAAGAGATGCAGAGCGAAGAATTATTGAAGCAGAAGGAAAAAAAGAAATTGCTCGTATTCAGGCAGAAGGAGAAAAGAATGCTGCAATTATTCAGGCGGAAGCAAGAAAACGTATGTTTGAAATTGAAGCGGAGGGAAAGGCAAACGCAATGGGTATAGAAGCAATTGCAACTCGCCTAGCTAATGACACCATCAATAAAACACTTACGCCAACCATTTTAAAGCTGCGTCAAATAGAGGCATTCAGAGCTTTATCGAATAGCAATAATAGCAAGCTGATTATCACTGATGGCAAAACTCCATTTTTAACATTACCTGATAAGTTCTAAGAAGAATAATTTTTTCTGTATAGGTTTTTTGAGCTTGAAAGTCCTGATTGAATCAGGACTTTTTTTTATACCCCATATGAATAACTAACCCTATCCCCCATGTACATGCATCGTTTTAACTTCTGCGATAATACTGTGATAGTATTTGTACCAATGTGACTTCCCTAATTTTTTTGCTTCAATATGTTGTGGCTCACTCGCCCATGCACGAACGGCGTCCATATCTTTCCAATAACTAATAAAAGCGCCTCTTCCATCGTGCTTAAAACTTTCATAGCCTAAATATCCAGGCATTTGCTTTGCAAGCGCTAATGTTAAATCATCATACGCTGCATATCCATCTAAATTGTCTGACAAGTAGTAGTTAAATATAGAAGCAATATAAGGGGGCTGAGGGGCTTCGTTGTTTTTCCAATGTATCATAGTAATTAAAGATATTTATTTGTCGTAATGAAATCTGCATTGAAGAATATAACATTTTTGATCAACGCCTTTCTTCCCATCAACTTTATATACCAATCGGTGCTCACCAATAATTCTCCTAGACGAATATCCTTTTAAATTAAATTTCAACGGTTCGGGTTTTCCTAAACCTTTAAATGGCGTTTTTCTAATTTCTTTTAATAAGTCTTTTATTTTATTGACTGTATCAATATCAGTCTCCATCCAATATTCAAAGTCTTCCCAAGCATTTATTGTAAATTCGAAATTCATTTTTTACAAATCAAAGGTTCGTGTTTTCTGATTCTCCAACTGGTCGATTGACTCCCTTAAACGATCTCTGTTTGCAGCAGTAGATAACAGATGTCCTGTTTCTGTTAGCGAATTGTATTCTTTTAAAGATATCATAACCACAGCTTCCTCTGTCTGACGAGAAACAATGATGGTATCCGACGATTTACAAATATCATCCAGATACTTTTTCATGTTACTTCTTAATTGCGATATTGATACAGCTTGCATAGAATTAAAAATTTACAATGTAAATGTACAATATTATGTACGTATTTAAGTACAATTATGGTAAAATTGCTTGAAATACGGGGATTTAACAGGCCTTTACCCTATTTACTGCAAATACAACCTTCTAATCGCAACAAACACAGGAATCAGCACAGAATAACCAATAAAAAAGGGAATAATGAACCCTATCCATCCGGCAGCCATAAAAACCGCCATTAGCAGTAATTGAAACCCAAGTCCATAAAACGACACCAAAAACATAAACCATTTAGGAAATACGGTTGCATATTGGGCGCGCGGATCAAGTGCGTATACTAATTCATCAAATGGTCGATACAACATCCTAAATAGCTTAAATAATACATTAACACTGGCCTGACTTTCACCCACATAAGCTTCAGGTACTTGATCTTCAAAAATTTGGCTGGTGATTTCACCATCTGTTGTATGCCTAAATATAACATGGTAATAATTGTACACCGTCCCCTGCGTTTGCATGCACATATAAGCAAGTAGTGCCAACCCTGTATTTGTACCTGTATATACCGCAATTGAAAAAATGAGTGCAAGGTTTAAAAAACTATCGAATATAGAATCCAAATAGCGGCCACCATACGATGGCTCATTTTTAACCCTTGCCAATTGACCATCGGCAGCGTCGAGTATAGATTTCAAAATTAAAAAAAAGCCAGCCAACCAAAACTGAGCTTTACTCATGAAAACAATGGCTAAAATGCCAGAAATACCAAAAAGCAAGGTGACATGAATGGCTGTTACGCGCGTATTTTTAAGCGCTTTCGCAATCAATGTAGCAACAGGCCTTCCATAGTCTGAAACATCAACAAATTTATTCGCAACCCCTAGTTTAGACATGTAGCCCTTTAAGATGTTATAGAGAAATGTGTAAACATACGATTTAGTTATTGATGTTTTTGTATTTTCATATATATGGAATATAATAATCCACTCATCCCCATTGCAGCTATCCCACAATACCAAGAAATCCCTTTACAACGCATAGAGCCGGATTACAAAAAAGTATTATGGTTTAACTGGACTATTGCATATTTGTTCATCACCGGACTTACTGTACTTATCTTTATCACAAATGAAAAAATCCAGAAAGCTTGGATTATTACCCTAGCTGTCTTTGTATTCATGAGCAGTATAGCACTTGTTATAGCCTCTATCGAAATTGGATTTAAAAACAGGTCTTGGGCATTAAGAGATAAAGACATCATTTTTAAAAAAGGATGGCTATTTCAGCGTACGCATATTGTTCCGTTTGCAAAAGTTCAACACTGCATTTTAAAAACGGGTCCTGTTGGTCGCAGATACAATCTTGCATCACTGCGCTTTATGACAGCCGCAAGTCATCAAAGAGATATAAGCATTAACGGTTTATCGTTAGAAGTTGCCGAAAAAATAAAGGAACATGCAAGACAAGCAATTTGATTGGTATACGCCACAAAAACTTTCTCCTTATGCATTTTTGTTCATCATTGGGAAAGTGATTAACCAGTCTTGGGCATTTTTCTTGATTTTTATTGGTGGCAAATTTCTGAAAAAAGAAAAAGGAATAGCTCAATTAGGAATGGGCTATTTTATCCTAATCATTCTTGGCTTTATTATAATTGCATCGATTCCCTATGCGATTCAGTATTTTAGATTTAGAGTATTTGTAAAAGGAAACGAACTTATTGTTTTAAAAGGCCTGTTTACCAGAAAAATTATCAATATCCCCATTAACAAAATACAATCAGTAAATGCTGTTCAGGGCTATTTGCACCGGTTTACAGAAACCTGCGAATTAAAAATAGAAACCGCAGGAGACGAAGGCACCGAAGTAGAAATTAAAGCCATTGACCAGGAAAAAGCTTATGCACTACAGGAACTTTTAAAAAAAGGTCCAATAGTAGCGGATACTTCAACCGCTACTGAGCCAGAAACAATTCTGGGTATTCGGTTTTGGGATATCCTAAAGCTTTCAATTTCAGAAAACCATGTCAAAACTTTTTTACTGATAGTTGCTTATTTACTTACTAAAACGGATGATGTCCGAAATTTATTTGGCATCGATGCAACTGAAAAAATAAATGAGGAGGCAAATAAAATTGCTTATACCACCAATATCATTTTGGCTTTTACAGTAACGGTACTTACTATTACTTTTATAGTTTCTTTTATTAGAGTGCTAATCCGGTACTATAATATGAAATTAAAAATTTCAGAAAAGGGTTTTGAAACACAGTGGGGATTTCTGCAAACACAAAAAAAACTACTCATAAAAGAAAATATTCAACTAATTTCTTGGAAAAACACGTTGTTCCAACGAATTTTAGGGATTCAGATTTTACGGTTTTTTATGACCAGTGAAAAGCTAACAACAGATAAGCAGTGGTTAAAGATCCCCATTATGGGGGAGCGCTTGCTTGCTCAAATAAGTTCTATCTATCAGGGTATTTGGCCCTCACAAGTAGCACCGCCTAATGGTATTGATAAGACTTACAAATGGCGCAATACCATTGTTTATGTTGCGCCCCTATCCATTATTGCTGGCGTAGTATTTTACTTTAAATCACCATGGCTTGCATTCGTTCCACTTGCCATTTTAATTTATTTTACGATTACAACTATTATCCTTCAATACAATTACACCTTTTGGTTTCACCAAAACAGTATTCAAGTAATTAAAGGGGTTTGGGGCCGTGAACAAACCATTTTGAATTTTAAAAATGTACAGCAGGTAGAAATTCAAACAAGCCCCTTTTTAAGATCGCACAATCTATGCACCCTTAAATTACATTCGGCCGGCGATGTTGTTAAGCTACCTTTTATCCCAGTAGCGCAGGCCAACTATATTGCCAATTGGTGCCTGGTTCAAATTGAATTTGATAATAGTAAAACCTAACAATTTTATATAGATATTTGTAACTATGAATACCAAAGTACAAACGCCTATAATGCCTACCATTTTTGCCGGCCTCTATTTACTGGTACATTTTATACCGGACTTAGACGCCTCGGACGTAATGGGACCGCAGTGGTTATACACCAGCTGTATTGACCTTTTAGGTATTGCTTTCATCTTGATGCACCGTCAACACTATGCAGCTGCAATACAGGGCATTTTTAAGTATAAGTTTACCATTGTATTTACTTTTTTAGTGGCCTGGGCTGCACTCTCCTATTTCTATGCCATTAATCCTACCGAAACATTGGTTACTGGCGCCAGGCTCATTACCACTTATTTAGTATTTATTGTACTCTCCATTTTATTTTACAAGCAACCGCTTCCTGCCTTATTAACGGGCGTTTCAGTGATAATGGCATTTGTATTACTCTATGATTCGCTTGTTTTATTAAAAACTTTTTCGAGTAACCTCACCACCATGGGTCTCGATGAAAACATTATTAATTTAAGGGGCAACCACGGCAATAAAAACGTAATGGCAGCAGCCCTTCTCATAAAATTTCCCTTTGTACTCTGGCTTATTATTAACAATAAATTACTAGGCAAACTACTCGCCGCTTTTGTACTCGTAATGGGGGTAACAGGGCTACTTATTTTAAATACTAGGTCTACCTATGTGGGGCTACTTATTATAGCCATTATATTTATTGCTACTACTCTTTATTTTAAGAGCAAAGAAAATAAAAAAGCGATCCTTTCACAAATTGCATACTTAATTATACCCGTTGTTATTGGCTATTTTATCGCCAATTTATTTTTAGATACCGCCGTGCAAATGCAAGATACACAAGGCGGATACGGTACGGTGGCCAAAAGAATTGGAGACATTACGGTAGCTAGTGAAGAAAACAGTAGGCTTCGTTTATGGAAAAACGCCATCGATTATTCTATCAAACATCCGCTGATAGGTTGTGGTTATGGCAACTGGAAACTGGCTTCTATACCTTACGAAATTTTTCATACCACTGAGCTTTTTGTACCCTACCATGCGCACAACGATTTTTTTGAAATGTTTGCAGACCTTGGTGTACTAGGTGGCATTAGCTTTGCCCTTTTATTTTTACTCGTACCCATTGCTACTTTTAGTATTTGGAAAAATAAGTCATTTACTCATTTGCATTTAGCAGCTACCATTTTATTGATGGCTGTTACCTGTTATGCAGTAGATGCCTTTTTAAATTTCCCTGCCGAGCGTACCGCCATGCAATCGATCCTTGCCATTGCAGCAGCCTTAATTTTTATACCGCTCAGCTACCAACAAGAAAATACAAAACTTCTCACATCACTGATGGGTGTATTTTTTAGCATGGCGCTACTTGCCATCATTCCTTCTATTTATATTCACAAACTCACCTATGATTCTTTAAAGATTCAAAAGTTTGTAATGGGCGAAGTAAACACCGACCCCGTAATGAAAACCGAAGACGTAGAAAAGCTACCTGCGATTCCAGATATGTCATCTTCTACCCTTCCTTTAAAAGCCATGATAGCACGCTATTATATTAGAGATAAAAAATACGATGAAGCTCTAGCCTTACTAAAAGAAAGCGAAAAGGTAAATCCACACCTCTATTACAACGACTTTTTAAGAACTGCTATTTACGCCGCCAAAAATAATTTTGACAGTGCATTAATTAGCAGCAAAAAAGCATTTTACAATTGGCCCAATGCCACCAGCTACTATAAAAATTTAATTTTTGCAGCCTCCAAAAAGAAAGACAGTACCGAAATTAAAAAAGCGTTTAACTTAATAGTAGATCATTTTAATACGCCCTTTACTTGGAACAATTATTTACTGGGCATGTATGAAGTAAAAGGAAGCGCAGATGCTAATCTCAACAATATGTTAGACAGCGCACTTAAAATGTTCCCAAATGATGTAGCAACATTTAGTCAAACAAAAGCACTCTTTAATAGAACCCTACACGACGCCAATAACAAAAACGCAAACGACTACACCACAGAGGGTTTACAAGCGTTTCAAAAAGGACAATATGCAAAAGCAGCAACTTGTTATGCAAGTGCATTCAAATTAGATCCCACCAATTATACCCACGCAGAAAATGTAGGCATCTGTTATTACACTGCTCAAAAATATATAAACGCTATTGAGTATTTTAAAAAATCAATTGCCGTTGGCACTTCTACTACCGGAAAATCGGAATACTATTTAGGCATGAGTCTTATCGCAAGTGGTAAAAAAATAGAAGCGTGTAATGCGTTACAACTTGCGAATGCTAAAAAATATCCAGACGCTGCAGTAGCCATCACAAATAATTGCAAATAATTTTTTTTAAAATTTAGACATAAAAAAGGCGGCAAGCGTGAAACACGTGCCGCCTTTTATTTTTACTATACTGTTTAAATTACGCTAATTCAAAACGGTCTAGGTTCATTACTTTGTTCCATGCGGCAACAAAATCGTGAACAAATTTTTCTTTAGCATCATCACAAGCATATACTTCTGCAAGTGCACGTAATTCTGTGTTAGAACCAAATACAAGGTCTACTCTTGTTGCTGTAAATTTAACAGCACCAGTAGCTCTATCTGTTCCTTCAAAAGAATTTTGTCCTGTTGCTTTCCAAGTCGTATTGTAATCGATAAGGTTGGTAAAGAAATCGTTGGTTAATACCCCTGGACGATTTGTAAACACCCCATGCTTTGATTCATCATAATTGGTATTTAATACACGCATACCACCTACAAGCACCGTCATTTCGGGAGCTGTAAGGTTTAGTAAATGCGATTTATCGAGCAACATTTCTTCAGAAGAAATAAGCGTTTTAGGCTTAATGTAGTTACGGAAACCATCTGCGGTTGGCTCTAAGACACCAAAAGAAGCAACATCTGTTTGCTCTTCGGTAGCATCGGTTCTGCCAGGTGTAAATGGAACTGTAACGTTGCATCCACCATCTTTAGCAGCTTTTTCTACACCAGCAGCACCAGCAAGCACAATTAAATCTGCTAATGAAACTTGTTTGCCTCCTGTTGCAGCAGCATTAAATCCTTGTTGAATAGCTACTAACTTATCTAACACTTTTGATAATTGTGCAGGATTGTTTACCGCCCAATATTTTTGAGGTGCTAAACGAATTCTTGCACCATTAGCGCCACCTCTTTTATCCGTACCCCTAAAAGTTGAAGCAGAAGCCCAAGCAGTAGATACCAATTCAGAAACGGTTAAGCCAGAAGACAATACCGTAGCTTTTAACTGTGTAATATCGGCAGCATCAATAAGTGTATGATTAACAGCAGGAACAGGGTCTTGCCAAATTAAAACTTCTTCAGGAACTTCTGGGCCAAAATAACGAGAACGTGGGCCCATGTCACGGTGTGTTAATTTAAACCAAGCTCTTGCAAACGCATCTGCAAACTGATCTGGATTTTCATAAAACCTTTTTGAAATAGGTGCATATGCAGGATCTAAAATCAAAGCTAAGTCTGTAGTAAGCATTGTTGGCGCATGCGATAAAGAAGGATCATGTGCATCAGGCACAGTTCCCGCACCACCACCATTTTTAGGCTTCCACTGATGTGCACCAGCAGGGCTCTTTACTAGCTCCCACTCAAACTTAAATAAGTTTTCGAAGTAGTTATTACTCCACTTAGTTGGTGTTGTTGTCCAAGCACCTTCTAAACCAGAAGTGATGGTATGAACACCACTACCAGTACCAAATGTATTTTTCCAACCAGTGGCTTGCTCTTCAATACTTGCACCAGCAGGCTCTTTACCTACATATTTACCTGGATCTGCAGCACCATGTGTTTTACCAAATGTGTGACCACCCGCAATAAGTGCAACGGTTTCTTCATCATTCATTGCCATACGTGCAAAAGTTTCACGAATGTCTTTTGCAGAAGCAATTGGATCAGGGTTACCATTAGGACCTTCTGGATTCACATAAATCAATCCCATTTGAACAGCCGCTAATGGATTTTCTAAATCTCTATCTCCACTGTAACGCTTATCACCTAACCACTCACGCTCAGAACCCCAATATACATCTTCGTGTGGCTCCCATACATCTTCTCTACCACCTGCAAAACCAAAAGTTTTGAAGCCCATAGATTCTAGTGCACAGTTACCTGTTAAAATCATTAAATCACCCCATGATAATTTTTTGCCGTACTTCTTTTTAATAGGCCATAAAAGTAAACGTGCTTTATCGAGGTTGGTATTATCAGGCCAGCTATTAAGCGGCGCAAAACGAAGCATCCCTGCTCCACCACCACCTCTACCATCTGTTGTACGGTAGGTACCAGCACTATGCCAAGCCATTCTAATAAAGAACGGACCATAATGACCATAATCGGCAGGCCACCACTCTTGAGAATTGGTCATTAAATCAAAAATGTCTTGCTTAACAGCTTTTAGATCTAATGTTTTAAATTCAGAAATATAGTTAAAAGTCGAATCCATTGGATTAGACTTTGCTGTGTGCTGACGTAAAATGTTTAATCGAAGTTGGTTAGGCCACCAATCGGTGTTTCTTGTACCACTTCCTGCACTACCCATTTTAGCGGTAGCGCTAGCAACTGTTGCTCCTGTGTAAGGGCATTTTCCTTCTGCGCTTGTATTTTCCATATTCGTATATTTTAATGCGTTTTGAGAGACAAAATTAAATCAAATAAACACCTGATTCGTCATTTTGTTGTCATGATTATCAGCTATTTACCCACCAAAATTATCTAGTCATTACTCTATGGTGGCGGCGGGTCTTTTTTGAGTCCCTGGCATATTGGTTAAATCATCTCCAAGTGCGGCTCTATAACGATCCGCAATGGCCGTTAGCGCCGCCACCACTGCTGGATTGTGCTTTAATACATCAAGTGTTTCACCAGGATCGGTAGACAAGTTATAAAGTGCCATAGGCACTGGCACAGAGGCATATTTACCCGGAAAACCATCCTTACCCATATCTGTGGCTTTATAGGTTTGAGACTGGTGCGCAAATACCAATTTCCATACCCCTTGTCTAACAGCTTTAAGGCTGTTGTTGTCATAATAATAAACAAAATGATCTCGAGGGTTGGCATTTGGTTTTTGGGTAAGCAGAGACATAATATCTACCCCATCAATTGCATTGGTTGGTAATTTAGTGTTAGTCAATCCTACAATAGTTGGTAACACATCCATGGTTGCTGCCAAATTATTACATATAGAACCTGGCGCAATAACCCCCGGATAACTCATAATGCAGGGCACTTTTACACCTCCATCCCATGCAGAGCCCTTTCCCTCACGAAGCCCGCCGGTACTACCGGCATGGTTGCCAAAAGTGAGCCATGGGCCGTTATCACTCGTAAAAATAATGAGTGTATTTTTTGTTAATCCATTTTTGTCAAGCGCCTTCATCACTTCTCCAATAGACCAATCTATTTCCATCATTAAATCACCAAATAAACCAGTGCCGCTTTTGTTTTTATATTTATTAGAAACCGCAATAGGCACGTGTGGCATAGAATGCGCGAGGTATAAAAAAAATGGTTTGTTTTTATTGTTGCTTATAAATTTAACAGCACGCTCTGTGTAAATGGTTGTGAGTTTAGATTGATCTTCTAAATTATTAATAGGCATGACCGGATTAAAGCCCTCTAATAATTGAAGTGGCGGATATTTAGATTTTTTGGAACCAGTATCAGTTATAGGTTTACCATCATACCCAACAGGCCACATATCATTAGAATATGGTAACCCAAGGTATTCATCAAAGCCATAAGAGGTAGGTAAATAAGGAGCTTTCGCACCCAAATGCCATTTACCAATCATGCCTGTTGCGTATCCTTTTGTTTTTACAATACTTGCAATGGTTGCTTCCTTTGGATTTAATGCAACAGTAGACCAAGGCATGAGCGCACCAGAAATACCCACTCTATTTGGATAGCATCCCGTTAAAAGTGCCGCCCTAGAAGCACTGCACACGGCCTGGGCTGCATAAAAATTGGTGAAGCGCATACCACTTGCCGCTAGCTTATTTATATTGGGCGTGTGGTATGGAAAGCCACCATATACTTCTGGATCCCCATAACCCATATCATCCATAAATATGAGTACGAAATTAGGTGTAGTTTGGTTAGATTTTGTTTGTGCTTGTATATGTTGCAACAAAGTAGTTGCAAATAGTAAAGCCAATAACATTTGTAATTTTTTCATGCGACTTATATAGTACCCGTAATATAATAATTATATAGTGCAAAGAATATAATTTAACCAAAATCCCTAACTTTTCATCTTATTTAAATCATGATCCCAATTACTCGATTAATTCTACACTGATATGCACAAAAGAACTTTTTTAAAAGGACTCACCCTAGCCGGCATGTCTTTGCCGTTTTCTAAATTTTCGGCAGAGGCACATATTGCCAAACACAATCACCTACCTCTTGCGCAAATTGCTGGAGACGAAGATTTTTGGGCAGCACTCAGGGCCGATTATGTTTTACAAGAGAGCTATATTAATTTAGAAAGTGGCTACTATAATATTTTGCCGCAAAAGCTACTCAACAAATACATTGAACATATCAAATACGTAAACAGTTTAGGCGCTTATTATATGCGCACTGTTCAGTTTGAAAATAAAAAAAGAGTCGCTGCAAAACTTGCCACCCTTGCAGGTTGCGACCTTTCAGAAATAGTTATTACCAGAAACACCACCGAATCATTAGACACCATTATTGCGGGCTTTAAATGGCAGGCTGGCGACGAAGCGGTAATGGCCGTTCAAGATTATGGTGCCATGCTCGATATGTTTAGAGAAGTGGCAGCAAGACATGGCGTGGTTAACAAAATTGTTTCAGTACCACTCAATCCATCTTCCGATGAAGAAATTGTAGCACTTTACAAAAATGCAATTACCCCCAAAACCAAACTGTTGCTTGTATCGCATGTGATCAATATTTCGGGGCAGGTAATGCCTATTCGAAAAATTTGTGACATGGCTCATGCGCAAGGAGTTAAAGTACTCGTAGATGGCGCGCACGCTTTTGCGCAACTCATTTTTAATATTCCAGATTTACATTGTGATTTTTATGGCGCTAGTTTACACAAGTGGCTTTCAAGTCCATTAGGTGCTGGTATTTTATATGTAAGTAAAGAAAATCAGGATAGCATATGGCCACTTATTGGACCTTCCAAATCAGAAGAAGTGGGCATTGCTAAATTTAACCATACAGGCACCCACCCTGTTGCCACCGATTTAACCATCGAAGATTCGATAGAACATTACACACTTATTGGACCTGCACGCAAACAGGCGCGTCTCAAATTTTTACAACAGTATTGGACCCGTCAAATTATGGATATCCCAGGCGTTGTATACAATACCCCAAAACAAGATTCTCGAATTTGTGCCATTGCCAATGTAGGCATCAAGGGTATGCCTCCTGCAACACTTGCTAAAACACTTTTTGAAAAATACAAGATTTACACAGTAGGCATTGACACGGGTAACGTGGTGGGATGTAGAATTACGCCCAATGTATTTACTACAACAAAGGAGTTGGACCAGCTTGTTACTGCCATTAAAGAATTGGCAGCAGCCGCTGTTGTTTAAACCTAAACCTAGGTGAATTTATTTTTCGGTGGGGTTTCTTTTACCAGCCATTAGCTTTTCTACGGCAGTTTCTAAACGAATTTGTCTCGTTTCTGCTTTTTTAGCACCCTGAATCCAACTGAGGTATTCTTTTTGGTTACTAATAGACAAAGAAGTAAAAAACTCTTTGGCTTCTTCGTGGTTGGTAAAAATTCTTTCTAGATCTACGGGTAAAGCAATGAGGCGCTTTTCAAAACCCGAACCGCTTTTGAGCTCTAGACTTTTAACGTCAGAAAAGCTACGGTCTTTATTTGGAATTTGATCTGTTTTTTGGAAACGAATGGCACTCCATACATGGTCAAGCGTAACCTGACGCACCGATTCGTAATCATTTTTAGTAAGCACTTCCCAACTAGACTCTCTATTCAGGTCACTCACAATTTTACTCGTGGTTTTAGGGTAAGCGATCCACAATTTGGTTTCAGGGGTAATAGCCGGAAATACCTCTTTTAAGATGTTGTTAAGCTGTTGCTGACTAAGTGCAAATACCAAGGCAAAATCTAATTTCTTAGATCTAATTAATGGCGTTACGTTTTTAGCGAAGTTTACTTTTACAAATTGCTTTTCAACGGAAGAAGGAAGCCCCTGAATCAGGATATTCTTTTCGTCTTTTAATTGAAGCTTTTCTAACAGCGGCTGATTGGACATACCTAAAAAATTAGGGATTAACTAAAAAGAGGGCAAAGGTACAAAAAATATAGGGTATTTAACGTAGTTAAACGTTTAAAAAAGCAAATAGCTCAACAAAAACTTTCAACTACTAGGTCTTATCGCCTGATTTTCTTTGCTTTCTGCGGTCGCGGTGACGTAAAATTGGAACCTTACTTTCGGTACCATTTAAGATTCGGCCTATGTTTTTTTGGTGTGTTAAAATCACCATCAGGGCTACCATCACCGCAAAAATTCGGTAGAAGGTTTCTTGTTCCTTAAATACAAATAGTATAAAAACCATGAATGCGATCCCGGCAAGTATAGAACTAAGGGATACAAATCTGGTCAAAAACAAAACAATTAAAAATACACCAATACAACAAGCAGCAACAATGGGCTGAATGGCAACAGCCATGCCTAAAAGGGTTGCAACTCCTTTTCCACCTTTAAAATTGGCCCAAATAGGAAAGATATGACCAAGAATTGATGCCATACCTAGGCACAACATAAAGTTGGTACGGTGTAATTCGTTGGTTAAATAATGAGGTAGTAACAAATACAGCGAAGTAGCTACCACGCCTTTAATCACATCTACAAGCATCACAAAACTGCCCCATTTTGAACCAAGAACCCTAAACGTATTGGTAGCACCGGCATTTCCACTACCATATTCTCGAATATCAATACCAAAAAAATACTTGCTAACCCAAACTGCTGTTGGAATTGAACCTATTAAGTAAGCTACGATTATGAGCAAAAATTCATTCATCACTATACATTTTAAGTTGAGTTCTAGAACGACTATTTTTAAAATTAATGATTAATTCATAAACCGTTGAATAACGTCTAACCTTTAAAGGGCCATGTTTAAACACTGTAATGCAGCGCAATCCAGTTATTTTTTGTCCTCGTTTCCTGGTGTTTCCAACCCAGTGCTGCACAAGCAGCTTGAATTTCGGGTTCATCTTCTACAAGTAGACCACTGAGTAAAACAACACCGCCTGGCAGGGTGGCTTCTGCCAAAAATCTAAGGTTGTCGAGTATGATATTTTTGTTGATATTAGCAATAATAACATTGAACTTTTTATTCAGGTTAGCATTATTAACCTTATGTATTTCAATTGATTGTGTACTATTAACTAAAATATTTTCCGAAGCATTTTCGATACACCAATCATCATTATCTACCGCCAAAATATCCGCCGCTCCTAGCTTATGAGCTAGTATAGCAAGCAGTCCAGTACCCGTTCCAAAATCAAAAACGCTCTTATTGGCAAAGTCTATACCCCGCATGAGCTGCATGACTGAATAAGTGGTCCCATGATGCCCAGTTCCAAAACTCATTTTTGGCGTGATAATTATATCATGTTCCACCTGACCGTTAAATGGCTCATGAAAATTAGCGCGGACTCCCACAAAATCATCTACTTGCACAGGCTCAAAATTGGATTCCCATAAAGCGTTCCAGTTTTGCTTTTCTATGGCAGCACTACTGTAGCTAGTAGCCCCATAACGGTTAACCAGCTCCTCTAACCCACTCGTTACCTGTGCGTCAAACCTAGCTGAATCTATATAGCTAAAAAGGCCTGTTTCAGTTTCTTCAAAACCATCAAAACCCAAATCAGCTAGCTCGGCGATCATCATATCCTTAACAGCTTCATCCGTTACTTCAATAGAAACCTGAATGGTTGTACTCATAGTATATTGTTATTTATGAATGCCTTATCAAACAAAAAGGCCCGTTTTAAAAACGGGCCTTTGAATCTATTATTGTACATACCAACAGCTTATTCAGCTCCTGGTCTTGGTATTAAGGCCTTGTGGCTTAATTTAAATTTACCTGTTTTTGGATCTAATCCAACCAGCTTAACTTTAACCATGTCACCTTCTTTAAAGATGCCATCCATGGTTTCTAGGCGCGACCAGCTAATTTCAGAGATATGTAGTAAACCTTGCTTACCTGGCATGAATTCGATGAATGCACCAAATTCTTTAATGCCTTTTACAGGACCTTCATATACATCACCAACTTCAGGAACGGCAGTAATGCCCTTCACCCATGATAATGCTTTTTCTAGACCTGCTTTTTCAGCACAGAAAATGCTAACAACACCGGTGTTACCTACTTCTTCAATATTGATGGTAGTACCTGTTTCACGCTGAATTTCTTGAATCACTTTACCACCTGGTCCGATCACTGCACCAATAAATTCTTTATCGATTACTAATTTAACCATGCGTGGAGCATGTGGCTTCACTTCTGGTCTGTGCGCTGGCATACACTCGTACATCGCATCTAAAATATGTAAACGACCAGTACGTGCTTGAGCCAAAGCTTCACGCATAATGTCCATACTTAAACCGTCTACTTTAATATCCATTTGCACCCCACAAATACCATCACGGGTACCTGTAACTTTAAAGTCCATATCACCTAAATGATCTTCATCCCCTAAGATATCTGTTAAGATCGCATACTTACCATCTTCTCTAGAAATAAGTCCCATGGCTACACCACTTACGTGCTTAGGAACAGGAACACCTGCATCCATAAGCGCTAATGAACCTGCACAAACAGTTGCCATAGAAGACGAACCGTTACTTTCTAAAATATCGCTCACTACACGCACGGTGTACGCATAATCCTGGGTTGGCATCATTTGCTTTAAAGAACGCATAGCAAGGTTACCATGACCTACTTCTCTACGTCCAACACCACGCATCATTTTAACTTCACCAGTACTAAATGGAGGGAAATTATAATGTAAAATAAATGGCGTGTACTCCGATTTTGCAGCACTCTCTTGTAACAACTCATCTAGCTTGGTACCAAATGTTACCGTGGTTAAAGATTGTGTTTCACCTCTTGTAAATAAAGCCGAACCGTGTGGCGTTGGTAATGGCTCTACTTCCATTGCAAGTGGACGAACTTGATCAAGTGCACGACCGTCTAAACGGATACGCTCATCAACCATCATGTTACGTACAACTTCCCACTTAAGGTCTTCGTAATATTTTTTAGCTAACTTTTTATCTAAGTCGGTAACGTCTTCGCCAAGGCTAGCAATTACCTCATCTTTTAATGCGTTAAAGGCATCGCTGCGCTCATTTTTAGAAGAACCCTTGCGTGAAATTTCATACACACGCTTAGCAGCAAAAGAATTTACTTTAGCTTGAATTTCTTCTGATTGAGGCGGCTTCTTGTAATCTCTTACAGTGGTGATACCTTTTTTAGTTCTAAGTTCTGCTTGCGCTTTAATTTGAATACGAATGGCATCGTGCGCAATTTCTAAGGCTTTAATTAAATCGGCTTCAGAACATTCTTTTGCTTCACCTTCCACCATCATTAGGTTTTTTTCGGTAGCCGCAATAATGAATTCTAAATCTGATTGAGCAAGTTCTGAACGTGTAGGGTTTACTAAAAACTGTCCGTTTACACGTGCAATACGCACTTCAGAAATAATTTCTTTTACTGGAATATCTGATACTGCAAGTGCAGCAGATGCCGCTAAACAAGCAAGTGAATCTGGTAATACTTCTGCATCACTAGAAATTAAACTTACAAGTACTTGTACATCGCACAAATAATCTTCGGGAAATAAAGGTCTTAACGCACGGTCAATTAACCTGCTCGTTAATATTTCATAATCATTTAAACGCGCTTCGCGCTTAAAAAACGAACCAGGAATACGGCCTGCAGAAGCAAACTTTTCTTGGTAGTCTACGCTTAATGGAAAAAAATCTTGTCCTTCTTTTGGATCTTTATTGGCAACCACGGTTGCTAATAAAACGCAATTACCTTGACGAACGGTAATTGAACCATCTGCTTGACGCGCAAGCTTGCCAGTTTCGATAGAAACTTGACGTCCGCCGCCAAGATCAAAACTTACACTTATAGGTTGTGATAACATAAAATTGTGTTGATTGGGTAAATGAATGAATCAAAAAAATAGGTACCAATAGAAATAACTATTCCCAACCGTTATTAGTAAGCAGTTGGGAATAGCAGTATCATTCGTAAAGAAAAATTACTTTCTTAAACCTAGTTTTTCAATTAGAGCACGATAGCCCTGTAGGTTATGCTTTTGCATATAAGCCAATAAGCGCTTACGTTGACCAACCATCATCATCAAACCAC
>CANHHX010000041.1 GCA_947461125.1 Bacteroidota bacterium
AAATCTAAATCTGTAAATGTGATATCGATATAACCTTTTAATCCCTGGCCTAGTAACTTTTTTATATCGTCAATATCCTTTGGATAGCCCACCCCTATTACCTTTATGCAATTAGAAAAACCTAAAATTTGCTTAAGTTGCTCTAACGATAAATCATGCTCCATCTCAAGTAGCACAATAAAATGCGCTAGTTCATGGTTTGTTTTGGATTGTAAATTTTTGATTAAAACTTGTACAGAAGGAAATTGCTGACACACAATAAATTCACTCAAATTATTAAGTGATGCATCAAACCATTTTTTGATGATTGGCGTTTGTAAATATGTATTAACGTGCTTCCCCATGAATGCCATTAATTAAGCATAACTAAAAAAAATCAATATAACTTTTGGTAGGGGAGAGTACCAAATAGAGATTCATCTAAAACTCTAAAGCAATATTAGAGTTTATACTAAACTTAGTAGGGGGACTTTTCAAGTATGTATTATTAAATTTAATACTATTTCTAGTAGATATTAGAACAAAAAAATTAGAATTAATTCTTAAAGAAGATAGAATGTTATAGACGTTTGACTTTATTTAGTTTTTGCATTAAACTCGCTAAACAAAATAGGACATATATGTCCTATGTAAACCTAGCTTCTTTTTTCAACTTTAAGAGGTGAAAAAAGGTAATAAATACACAGCTAAATCAAATGAACTAAGCGGTATAGGAAGCAGGATCAGAAAAAAGAGAAAAAGCTTAGGTTGGACGATGATGGATTTATCTTTTGAAACAGAAATAGATTATAGACAAATTGGTAGAATAGAAAGGGGTGAAACAAATTTTACGGTACTCACCTTACTTAGGATTGTACAAGTACTTGGAATCAACCTTAAGGACATTGTAAAATAACCCTGTAGATTTTTTGCTTTTCATAAATATTATACTAATTTCATACTAGCGAGATTGTGAGAAAAGAAATGTGGAAAAAAAGTGCGCCTTTTAGTGAGTCGCCCAAAAAAGGTCTTCATAACGAATTGATTATCAATTAATTACACCGGTTTTGGTAGGAGCCGTCCGGTCCGCAAAAACTGAGTAAAACCCCTTGATTATCAAGGGGTTTTTTAATGTCCATACCTCCGTTACACTTGGATTACAAACTTTTAACCCTACTTACAAGATCGAAAAAATATAATGTGAGTATTTTCAATGATTGTGTTGTTGCCCTTTGCTATTTAAAATTAGGAGCAGACTGGGCATTACTTTATCAATACAATGTTATTAAGCTCTAAAAACTTGAAAGGGCCCTCATAAGCTGCAATTTTAGAATTTGTTTCAAATGATTTAATCACTTTTATGTTTGTTGCAGTATTATTTGTACGATACCCGATTGCATTTGAAAGGTTTGAATTACAATTGTTAAATGTAATATTTGATGCTGCACCGGAAACATCAAAACTTGCTCTAATTGGATTATCCCCAGCTTTATAACTATAGCAATTATTTATAGTTACACTATCAACTTTCCCTTTTCGCTGTTCAATAATGATAGTTCCAACACCACCATGGTAGCTTTTTACATTATTGACAGTTATGTTTTTTGTTATGCAATTGTCATCAAATGACTGCACTAAAATAGTTCCACCACGAGCATAAATATCTGTTGAATCTCCATTGATAGTAACATCGTCAATTTTAACATTTTGTGCAATTTCATTTCCGTCCATTGCAGATTTTACGACTATCGAGGTAAATCCACAATTGTTTGCAATAACCTTCCGAATATTTACATCGCCAGCTCGGATTGCAATCCCATGAAAAAACTTTGTTACTGTTATGTATTGAATATTAATATTTGAACCTGATTGACATAATAAGCCATGCTTATATCCAAAAAAACCGGTACCTAATAGCACGAGATTATAATATTTTTGATACAACGGTTTGCTTCCTAGACCATCGCCAGTTAAAATTGCATCTGTCTGAGACCAAATGCCTAAATTTTGAATTTGAATGAATTTTTTATTTTTCGAATTGATTGAACCAATAATAACTGCTCCATTAACCAATGAATCCGATCTAGTAATTGGCTTACTTTCACCAAAAATATGCAAACTATCATACTTCAATTCAAGATTAATTTTGTAATATCCATTAGGAATAAATAAAGCAATTTTATTAGTGCGCGCATAGTCCTGCGCTTTTGCAAATGCTTCTGTTTCGTCAGCAATTCCATCCCCAACCACTCCGAAAGTTTTTACTGATATGTATTTAGTGGGAGTAATTAAAGGATCTTCACCTGATTTCAAATCTTGCTTTTTAGAACAACTAAAACCTAATGTAACTAATAGAATTAATGAAAAAATAGATGGAAATTTATTGTACATAGAGTTGATATATGAATAAAAATAATATTATAAAGTGAAAAACACTAATATATAAGTGACAAAAGTTTACACTCACCAAAAATGAATCTACAATCTTGTAATTGGTATGCAAAGGATACACACAAATTTGCACAACGTAATGATTAACAGCTATTTGCAATTGAAATAATACAAGGACAATTGCCTTTTATTTGCTGTGATTTAAATGATGTTTGCATGTTCTAAACCTTGCCAGACAACATTCGCATCCTCCATATTTTATGAATTCGAAATTTGTCTGGCAAATCCAAATATTTTTGCCAAACAACATTCAGCACTGCTATTTCGTATTAAAGTATTTGTATATTTAAAGTTATTTAAATATATTACTTAAAATTTAAACAAATGAAAAACTACATTTCTCTTCTATTCGTATCAATATTTGCCATTGGTTGCGGAAGTAATGATAATGAAAAGCTTAATTCGTTAGCTAACTCAGCAACAAAGTGTGACGAAATATCAATATCGAATCCAAATTACAGTTGGTATTTAAAAGGCAAGGAAGTTGCAAGGACTACTAGGCTAATGAAAATAAATAACAGCGTGTTCGGAAAAAATGATAAAATTCCAACAAATTGCGGAGAAGCAAAAGAGTTTGCAATAAAAAATGCCGGTAGCATGAAATTCGCAACACTTACGCCCATTGGATTCCCAGAAAATGAGGAAGAATATGGTGGTTGCTGGTGCAAAGGCTTTAATGATGGATTAGCCGAAAAGTAACATTTAGCAAAAGCCCTCAACGCTTTAAAAGTTAAGGGCTTTTGCTTTTTGATAAAGTCATCTACTTATTTATAAACAACCGTAAAGCTTTGGCTATCGGTGTTGGTACTCGTATTATTCGAGGTTACTTTAATGGTAACATTACACCACTGCTGCTGCGGTAAGCCACTTATTACGATGGTATTTTTTGCACTACTAGTGCTAAATGGAGCCCCTTGTGGTAAAGCGATACCAGTACCCTGATTAACAGTAGTTGCTTCAATTTTAATGCCTTGCGGTGGCATTGCGGAAGTAAGCGTAATTGATACCGGAAAGTTAGTTCCCGTAGCAGTGCTATTATTAACCGCATCCATTGTAAATACAATTTTTTGTTCGGGCGCTGCTTTTTCACAAGAAAAAAGACCTACTAATAATATAGTGTATAATAATTTTTTCATAACGCAATTACTTCTGAATTAATACTTTTTTTACCTGATCGTATTTCTTACCAATTACCCTGATAAAATAATTTCCAGACTGCACATCACTCACATCAATGACATTAACTTTATTTCTTCCAACTATAGAAGAAAGAACTTTTCCAGATGGAGAAACAAGTTGGAAATTTAAATTTATGGTTGGTAAGGTGGCAAATTCTAATACCACTTTATTTGAAGCTGGATTAGGATATACTGTTGCAATATTACTAGAAGGTGTAGTTATCAAATTAGCAAGTGCTGTTACAACCAATTTAAAGCTATCACTAACATTTATACAGCCATTTGGATCCGTTACACGAAGTCTAAAATCACCTGTATTTAAAGGTTTGTGGGTTGATGCAGTTGCTCCTGCAACTAGCGCTCCATTTAAGAGCCACTGATAATTAACACCGGTAGCTGTGGTTGAAAATTGAACACCAGACCAACTAATAACCGGCTTGGCAGGCAATGGATTAACACCCACAGTAAAGCCACTTGATTCACTAGAACAACCTTTGGTATCAGTATTTACAATTCTATAATTACCCGCACTTAATGCAGCATAGGTTTTTGATGTTGCATTAGCAATCACTACCCCATTGTTAGACCAAGCAAAAGTACCAGAGGTTGATGATGCAGTTAAAACCGTACTATCGCCTGCACAAATGGCAGTCCCTTTACTAGATACAATGAGAGGTATGGCTGGTCTTACTATATCGGCAACTTTTACATTAAAGACAGTGCTTGTATTTCCAACAGAATCTTTTAGAACGGAATTATTCAACTGAATAGAAAGGGTATCGTTACAATTTTTTGTAATCAACAATCCAAATGATTTACTATTTAGTTTAGTAATAGTGTTAAGCACACCGTTTGAAACTACAAAATCAGAAACAGTAGGTGTATTTGAAATAAATTCATCAGATACTAGTTTCACATATTTTTTTAGACCTACCAAACTATCGTTCACGATACTTAATACTGGCGCTTTACTGTCTTTATAAATAAATTGAGAAACCGATAAACCACTATTTCCAAGTGAATCTGTAGAAATTAACTTGATTTCGATGGTACCGTCAGCCAGTTTATCAAATACAGATTTTGGAATTCTAAGTGTGGAATCATAGAATCCAACATTCATCAATGCAGAAGGCATACCTCCTTCAAATCCTACATTATATTGATTACCACTTCCGGTTGGGGAAGTAGAATTAATAACTGGAAGATTTGCAGTATACATACTTCTTATAGAATTAAGAACAATGGAGTCACCTATTTGCCCAGTACTTCCAGGATTAATAGATATTTGCTTTAACACCACCTGATTTGAACTATTAATTTCTACGGATTTAATAGCCACAATAAATGAATCCAAATTACTCTTTCCAAGTAGTGACCTATTGGGAGTAAGATTATAGTTAGTAGGTACTGTTGCGTCTTTGGTGTAGGTAGCCTTACCAGTTCCAATAAGAGCCCTTGTACTATCTAACATAAATACAGTAGCAAATAGTACACCGTCATTCACACCTTTCAAATTCAAATTTGATACAGTAATAGTATCCTTAGTCATTTTACCTTCCGAAACAACAGAACTACCACCCATAGAACTATACATTCTAATTCGATAGTTTTGATTCATACAAGACTTACATCCAATTTTTACAGCAACAGAATCAACATTTTTACTGTTCACCCTTTTTCCTAAAATTTCTACAAACGGCGTTACTTGTAATACCTTAGACTGCTCTACATCAAATCTTACATACTCAACAAAACTGTAATACTTTTTATTTTGAGCACGGTCAAAAATCGTAATTGCCGATACACCCCATAAGCCCGGTGGTGAACCCACAGGCAACAATGTTTTAAAATAATACCTTTTATATCCATAAATAGACGAGTCTGGTTTAATACTATAAAAAGAATTAATCGACTCAACTGTTTGTAACATTGAATAATTATATTCAAGACCTTGCGGATCTCTAAGTGTATAAGAACCATTTGCGAAACCTGATGCCCTCCCCACAAAATCAGACTCATCTTTGATCCATAGCCACATTTCAAATAAGGTTTCTCCATTAGGGCTAGTTGGATTGGTTGGCGTTGCTTTAATTTGAATATCATTGAGATCTAATACCGGAGGTTTTAAATCCGGATACTTTGTTTTTATGTAAATACTATCTCTTAAAGATCTTTGATTTACAAATGTAGGAGACATAAAAAGATTTTTATTAGCCGTGTCTTTATCAAAAAATGTTTGGCGCACATTCAAAGCCTGATCCATCATTGATAAGTAATTAACTGAATAAAAACCACTTGGATAATAATCAGGAACAGGAAAATAAAATTGAGCGGTTTTTACACTATCTGTAAAATCATTTAGAATTCCTTTGCCATTGATCTGTACATCAAAACTATAGGGTTTAATATTATATTTATCAGTGCTATCAAAACTTGGCAAATACACCCTTGCATATGCCCGCCCATCTGGATTGATTTTATTTTTTTCATCAATTTTAAAATTGATTTTGATTGCATTTGATGGAGTAATGGTATCAGCACATGGGCCACACCTATCCACAGCTAAACTTCCCGTAAAATCAATAAGCTTAACAGATACACTATCCATTGTTAACGACTTTTGGACATATAATGGAGCAGTAACATCTTCAAGTGGATTATTTACAAAACACTTTATCCCATAGGTGCTATTATTCTCTAATCTTTGGTTGCCTACAGCATCCCATATATTTATTTGAGGAATTAACCAGTAACCACTTTTTGCAAATTTAGAAAGCGTAAATTCTCCTCGTAAAATCGATCCATTTTCATTTTGTTTAATCAACCACATGTCTTTTATTGTACCAATAGAACTAATAAATCGACATTGCGCTTGTTGTGCACCGTCAAAAGCTTTGTTCATAATAGTTAGTTCTATTTCGAATTTAACTATTTTGTCTTCGTTTGGAGCACCTACTACTTCTAGTTTTGTACGCTTAATTTTACCCGGATAATTGTAATCAGGAAATAAATTATAAACCTTAAAAGTTAAATCTGGACGAATTACAGAAATATACCTGGTACCCTTCATAATGCGGTCTCTTACAAACTCAAACTTTTTTAGAGATCTGCTTCTAAATGCTTCCGGATTTGTAATAAAAAAAGCGATTGATTCTGCCATATCCTCGTTTGGATTTTTTAAATGCGCATACGCAGAAACAAACTCTGTGGTGTTATTAGTAGACCAACCTGAACCTGATGTAGGATCTTTATACCAACCACCAAGTGTTGCCCAGTCATCTTGCGTCGTCTTGTCAAAAGTGTGCTCCCATAAAAAATGGGCTTTTTCGTGTAATACCAATCTTTGCATGTAAGTAATATCCTGGCTTTTAAAGGCACTCTCCATCCATTCTATATTACTATTTGTTACCCACGCAATCGCCGGAGCTGTTGGATACACTGGATGTGATTGACCATTAACCCTTCTCACCATATACTTAAGCTCTGCTTGGCGCTGCATGGCATCAGGAAATTCTTCAAACATAGATAAAATGACAATCTTTTCATCACTGGTGAACTCCTGAAAATTAGTTTCAGTTTCACCCATTAAGTTTTTTAAAAATGCAGAAGGAGCTAAAAATTCAAATCCATATCTTGTTTTGGCTAGTTCAGCTATCTTATCGGTTTTAGTACCCTTGTCTGTGTAGTAATATACAAGAGAAGTAAATAAGCGTTTTGAGAAAAATTTTCCTTTTACGCCATCAACAGTAACAACTTGAGGTGTCGCATAGGTGAATGCAGCTCTCGAAATTGTGATAACATCCACTCCATTTACTGTTTTAAAATCAATATCACGATCTACATATTTGTCAGTTAAAATCCATTTAGATTTAACTCGCACTATCTCATTTTCTCGAAATTTTTGAAAATTGAATTTTTTTAAGGTTTGGTATAAGCGGTAACTTTCTTCACTTGTCCATTTAGACTCCTCGTCACTAAATAAAAATCCATACTCATTTAATGCATTAATTGAATTAAAATCATCTGGTACCTTTTCTGCTTTTCCTAAAACTACTATTTCAACCTTATCATTAATGTATGCTTGTTGAGCGTGTCCCACAAAACTACTGTCGTCTCGCCACTGATAGTTGAAATTACTATCAACTGGAACTTTTGTTAATTGAATAGTACTAGCAAATGAGTTATTGTTAAGTTGAATTACTGCTGCGGTTGGAAAAATATAGGTTTTTGCATCAACCGATAATGCCCATTTACCATTAGACAACGTATCAAATGTGTGAATGATATCTGAACCAGTTCCGCCAACAAATTTGAATTTAAATTCCTCTCCACTCTTTTGTATTCGAAGTAAGGCTGTGTCTCCAGATTTCAAACCCTTTAAGGTTACCACTACTTTGTTTTGAGCATACAGGTTTACCTGATAAATGCTCAAAAAAAATGAAAGGATTACAATCAATTTAGACTTAAAAAGCATAGCAATTAATTATGATTAAAATTCAGTGATAATATCAGTAATAAAGTTAATCTATTCTAAATGAACATTGAATAAATTTAACCAACGAACCAAATATTTAATAAAAAAATATTGCGCGGTACTAAATCCTAATTAAACAATTGAAATAGACTAAATTATACTTTTTATATATGCCAAATTTTTATAATTCAACACCGCTTCCGACATTGAATTAATGCTCTCAATAATGGATTGACGCTTCGCCGGATCATCCCAAACCTGCTGCAATGGATGCATCTCTACTTTTACAAAAAATAAACAAATTTGTCCATCCACACCAACTGTCGTTTGAGTTTCGGTACGAAAATAAAGGTCACTAATTGATTGCGGTATTGGCTTCGTATAACTTGGCAGTTGACTTAATGAAGGCAGCGATGTAAGTGTCCAAACATACCTTCTAAACATGGCGCTTTTTTTTGAAATGAGCGCTGATACTTTTTCACTAGACTTTCGTAAAGTTTCACCATCTCCAACGGGTAAGTGTATATCAAAAAAAGAAAGTCCTAATTTTTTTGTCGGATAAAATCCACTTGGAAAACAAAATCCGATAGATTGCAAATAGCCATCTTTTAAAATAGCAACATCTTCTTCTAACTGAGTACAAATTTGAGGAAGAGTTGTGTTTCTATCAAAACCACAAAAAGCATTTAAATGAGGCAAATAATCAGATGTGACACTTCCGCAAATATGATGACCATTTTTTTCAAGCTCCTCCTTTTTTTCTGATAGATATTGAGGATCTGGATGCGCATTAAATGCAGGCCCTACATATTTAACAATATCTGGCCCAACCGTGTACGGAACTTTTACTGGAAATATCATTTGAAAATTAAAATGTCTTTAACAATTTGCGCGCCCTGATTTTCTTTTTTAATAAAGCCTCTATACATTCCTTCTGTACAAAACGGAAGCGCAATGTTACCATTTTTATCTACTGCGATAAGTCCGCCATCACCCCCAAGTGCCGGAAGTTCTTTCATAACAAGGGTTTCAGAAGCCAGTGCTAAACTTTGTCCACCAAATTCCATACGGTCACTAATACTTTTTGCCATTACAAGTCGTAAAAAATACTCACCCCATCCGGTGCAACTAATTGCAACCGTGTTATTGTTAGCATAGGTACCGCTTCCAATAATGGGCGCATCACCAATTCTACCCCACTTTTTATTGGTCATACCGCCGGTGCTTGTGGCCGCAGCTAAATTACCATAGCTATCAAGTGCAACTGCACCAACAGTTCCGTATTTATCTTTTCGGCGCTGCTCCTCAAGTTCGGAAGCATAAGCGATTTGACTCCCCTTCTTTATTTGATCCAAAGAATCTCTTTGTTTTGCGCGCTGCAACCCTTTCCATCTTTCTGGTGTATAAAAATAAGATGGGTCTACTATTTCAATTCCTTGCGCGGCAGCAAATGCTTCGGCACCTCTCCCACTTAATAAAACATGTTCCGATTTTTCCATCACCGCTCTTGCAGCAGTAATTGGATTTTTGATAGTTCTAACACCGGCTATAGAACCTGCTGCTAGTGTTTTTCCATCCATAATTGCCGCATCTAATTCATTGACACCTTCGTTGGTAAATACGGCACCTTTACCTGCATTAAAAAGCGGATTGTTTTCAAGTACTTTAACAGTGGCTTCAACTGCGTCTAGCGCTGCTCCACCTTTTTCCAAAATGGCATTACCCACTAACAGTGCACTATCTAGTCCACTTTTATATTTTGCTTCAAGTGCTGGTGAAAACTGGCTTTTATTAAGTGTTCCAGCACCACCATGAATTACCAAAACATATTTTCCCGTGTTCGTTTTATTTGAAACCGGTGTTTGTTGTGCAAACATTGTGCTAGAACAAACAGTCATTAGAATACATAAAAGTGTACGCATAGCTAGTATTTGAAGCAATTTAATATAATCTGAGGATTTTATTACCTTTAAATCAATGAAGAAGCCAGCTTCGATAATTTATTTTTGGGTATGCTTATGCTGGCTTATTGCAAACAGCTGCGCAAAAGACTTTTCTTATGAAGATCAAGGAGGTATAAAAACAGCCCCAGTAGCAGATGCGGGGAAAGACCAGTCCATTGTATTACCCAAAGACTCTGCCCTTGTAAACGGGGATAAATCATACGACAACAATGGATCGATTACCAATTATAGTTGGGTGAAATTAAGCGGTCCAGCATCTTGCAATATTGCAGCGGCGGGCTCAAAAACAACCTGGATCAAAAAATTAACAGAGGGTACTTATGTTTTTGAATTAACAGTAACCAATAATTTTAAACTAACGGCAAAAGATACCCTCACTATTTATGTAGACAAAACAAAAATAACGAGGCCTCCTGTTGCCCAAGCTGGCCCCGATCAAACCATTCAACTCCCTAACAACAAAGTTACACTCGATGGCAGCGCCTCTTCAGATCCAGACAATGACATTAGTGATTATTTGTGGAGCAGAATTAAAGGCACAGGCAATCCTTCCTACACTTCGCCTGCAAACGCAGTAACAGATGTTACCAAACTAACTGTGGGGCTTCATTTATTTGAACTTAGGGTTACAGATGCTACAGGACTCGTAGACAGGGACACGCTAATGGTGCAAGTCAATGAAGCACCGGGTGTTCCGCCTGTTGCAAATGCTGGCCTCCATCAAAATATTCCTTACGATTTATCAAATTGCAGCACCAAACCTGAAATCATTACACTTAATGGATCAGAATCATTCGATCCAGACGGCACCATCACAAAATACAATTGGCAAATAATTTTTCCACTCAATTCCCCGGTTGTAATAACAAATCCAAACAAAGCACAAGCATCCGTTACAGGACTGCTAGCCGGAAAATATGTTTTTGAACTCAGTGTTACTGACAATGATGGGAATGTAAAAAAAGATACCACCCAATTAAATATTATTGCAACCAACAGGCAACTCATTGAGGCAAGGTTAACCCCTGTTGGATCACTTTCTGAAAAAAGAAAAGTATCTGGTGTTGCTTTTTTAGGGAACAAAATATTTTTAGCAGGAGGAAGATATCCCCCTGCTGGCCCTGGACCCAATTTTACGTCGAGAGTAGACATTTACGATGTTGGAACAAAAGACTGGTCTACCACCGAGCTGAGTCAAAAAAAATGGGGCGTTGCAGCAGCCGTTGCGGGTAACAAAGTGTTTTTTGGAGGGGGCACAGCGCTGCAAGGCAATGCATCTGCCACTACACGGGTGGATATATATGACATGGTAGCGCAAAAATGGAGTAGCACAGAATTACCAAAAGCAGGGCAGTACACAGCAATAGCGCAAGGCAATAAAATTTTATTTGCTGGCGGAACCGCTGTTTATATCTATGATTATGTATCTGAAAAGTGGACTAATAAAACTTTAAGTCAATCTAGGGTGAGCATTGCTGCAACGAGCGTTGGCGGGAGTATTTATTTGTCGGGAGGTGCTACCAGTAATATTGGTGGAACCCCATTTAACAATATTGATATTTATGACCCCAAAACAAATAGTTGGAGCGTATCAAATATGAGTAAAGCAAAATATGCACTCGCTTCTATTGGTTTAAGGGGTAAAGTGCTTTGGGCAGGAGGTATCACCGATAAAGGTCTCACAAACGAAATAGAAATGCTTGATTTACTTGGAGGGAGAGGCACTACTTTTCATTGCTTGTTCCAGCCCGGATCTTTTAGCACCAACAGCATGGGAAAACTTGGTAACAATATTGTTTTCTTCCCGGACAGCGGCGATGATAAAACCAGATTTGACATTTACGATTCACTTAACGACAAATGGTATATTGGCGTGTTAGATAAAAAAATTGGCCCTGCCATTTTAATTACAGCAGGGTCCGAATTATATGTTGTAGGCTCTTCTACCCCAGGTATCGACTACTACGATCAGCTCTGGAAATTAGATTTTTAAAACTCTATGATGAGTCCAATACTCGGTAGTATGGTTGATTGAGAATTTTTTAAATATACCGGTACAGCGTTGCTACCATCTGGCATCAAAGGTTTTCCATCGGTAGTTACAAAAGCTGTATTTGCTTCGTTTCTTTTAAAAGTATACAAATCAGCCTCCTTGGCTTCCGAACCATAAAAATTGGTGATATCAATGTAAAAATCAAGTGTTGTTTTCTTGAAGTTCCATTTTTTATCAATTCTTATATCAGCTGCATTAAATGCAGAAAGTCGCTGAGAGTTGATTTGTGAAAAATCAAAAACACCCGAACCAATTGTCAAATAGTTAGCCCTGCTGGTGGGCTCGTCATATGGTGTGTATGGCGCGGCCCCTTGGTATCTATACTTCAAACCAATTTCCCAGTTTTTAGGAAGCTTATAACCAGCTGTCATACTAATAAGCTGACGGTTGTCCCAACTTGCTGGTACAAATTTATTATCAAGTCCTGTAAACTCACTTCTGTAAAATGTATAACTAAATACCCCAAAAAAGTTTTTCGTTAATTTTTGTTGAGCAAATAGTTCAAAACCATAAGCACGACCTTTTCCAATTTGTGCAATTGGCTCGTTACCTATGGCTCCAAACTCCAGCCCTTTATTTGCAATACTAATGCCATCGTTGATGCTTACAGGATAATTGCGATAGTCTTTATAAAAGCCTTCCACTGTAATTCTGGTGGTATTTTTAGGTAAATATTCGAATCCTGCTACATAATGCGTTGCCTTAATGTAATGACCAGGATTTGTTTTTTCACCCGTGCTACTATTACTAAAATTTAGTTGGGTGTAAGTAGGCAGGCGGTAATAAATTCCATAACTAGCATTTAAGCGAAGTACATCCGAAATGGCCAAACTAGCACTCAATCTTGGACTCAATTGTTTTAATGGATTGGATTCGCTATTGCTTAAATTATTTGCATCCATCCGTATTCCACCACTTAAAGAAAGTTTATCATTTAATACACGTGTACCTACTTGCGCAAATCCGCCATAACGAATAAAGTTTGTATTGGTATTACTATTGATTGTAAGTGCAGGTACAGAAGGACTTGTAGATCTCCTTAATACCTGGTAAAAAATATTATCGAAACGAATTAATTGACCTGTTAAACCATAACTCAATGTAACGTTCTCATAGTTTTTTGTAACATCCCATCTAATTTTACTTTCTGCTTCAATACTTTTTATTTTAAGTGTACGCTGCTGTTCAATCGGGTTTTTATTGTCTTCAAATTTATTGGCCTGGTTGTCTAAATAATTTCTACTGATACTTAAATTCCAAAAACCTTTTGGTATAATTTTTTTAATGGTAGCGCCAATGGTGTAACTGTTTTGATCAATGGTAGGGCTATTACCAAGCACATACTGATTTTCGGCAGTTAAACTATCGGGTGTTACAAACTTGAAACGATCAATGGCACCAACACCAAGCAATGTTAAAGTTGTTTTATCGTTGATTCGTGTGGTTGTTTTAAATTGAAAATCGGAATAGTTTGGTAGAAAAGACCAATTAAGCAATTTAGCCAGAATACCTAAGCTACTTTTACGAGCAGAAGCCACAAACGTGGTTTTTTTAGACATAGGACCATCAAGCGTAAGCACACTTTCTGTTAAACTCAGTCTGATGTTACCCTGAAACTTATTAGGATTACCGTTTTTTTGCTTGAACTGAAATACACTACTGAGTGCGTTGTCATATTTAGCATCAAAGGCAGAAGTACTTAATCGTACATCTTCAATTAAAAGAACATTTAAAATTCCTGCTGGTCCGCCACCACTTCCCTGCGTCCCAAAGTGATTGATGATTGGAATTTCAATACCATCTATATAAAATACATTTTCACTTGGGGCACCACCTCTAATTATAATATCATTTCTAAATGTTCCACCAGCAGCACCTCCACCAACACCAGGAAGTGATTGTATGACCCTACTAATATCAAAAAAACCACCGGGATTGTTTTTGATATCCTCTGTTGTTAAACGCTGAATACTTAATGGACTTTCAAGTGTTGCTGCTTTTGCAGAACTGCGTCGGCTCGTTACAGTAACATTAGATAATTGATTAACGAGCTCTTCAATTTCTATTTGAATATTATTTTCATTACCAGTAGTAACAGGGATATTGTTAAGCTGTTTTGTTTTGAATCCAACCCCAGAAACTTCAATGGTATAAGCGCCCGGTTTTAGCTGGGAGAATCTAAAATTTCCAAGACTATCCGAAACAGATTTAGTATTTCCTGGAATCACCTGAACCGTTAAGCCATTTACCCGAAGTTGTGTTTTTTTATTGTAAATAGTTCCACTGAGTTTTCCAGTAGTTTGACCCAGAACATATAGGGGGCCAAATAGAAGGACAAAAAAGGTAATTTTTTGTGCAATTTTCATATTTCGATGCTTTATAGATGTTAAACAAACTGTTCCCAGAAATGTTTGCATACGGTTAATATTTTGCAAGTTTTGGGCTGATTTTGCATAATACCCCCCTTTTTATTAGATTTTAGTATCTTGGGCTCCTTTGTTCATATAACTAATTAAATAATAATGCGTTTTAAAGGCTTTGTGCGTCAAATTATAGCAGTTTTAACCATTTTGGTGGCTATAAGCGTTGTTGCACCTGAAGGTTTTGCGCAAAAGAAGAAGCCTACACCCGCAAAAAAATCGAGCTCCAAAAAAGCACCTGTCAAGAAAAAAGCCCCCGCCAAGAAAAAAAAGAGCAGTTCCAAAAAACCAACAAGTAAAAAAAAGAAAAGCAGCAAAAAAAGAAAATCAAAAAGAGGAAGAAGGCCGGTAAGAAGCATTTACTACAACCCCATTCCAGATCCGATTATTTTAAGTGAAAAAAACTGGATTTCAACGCCTGCTTTATCTCCTGATAGTGCAAGTGCAATTACGCAATCATTACTTACAACCGATTCGATTTTTACAAAAGACTGGGTAAACGCCATCACATTCGTATACGATAGTGTAAAGTTCAATGATTTACCAGAAGAAATTTATTTGCCCTTAATTAATAAGGATGAGAAATTTTCTTTAACCTGGTATGGGAAAATTAATTCGGAATATGGAAAAAGATGGGGCAGACAGCACCATGGTTTAGATGTAGATTTAAACATTGGAGATACTGTTGTGGCTGCATTTGATGGTGTTGTGAGGTATGCACAATTCAATAAATCTGGATTTGGAAACTGCGTTGTGATCAGACATAAAAATGGATTGGAAACGATTTATGGACATTTATGTAAAATTGATGTTGTAGAAAATCAATTCGTAAAAAGTGGACAGCACATAGGACTTGGCGGCACTAGTGGTCATTCCACAGGGCCACATCTCCATTTTGAAATGCGGTATAAAGATTACTCTTTTGACCCTCAACTACTCATTGATTTATCTACGCAAAAGCTAATCACTGAAACAGTAATCTTTGATAAAGTTGACTTAGTAAATTATAAATTCCCAACTACTTCCCCAACAATTAACGAATTAGAAAAGAAGCCAATTAGTAAATCTAAAAAGTCGAAAAAAGGTAAAAAATCAAGTAGCAAAAAGAAAAAGCCTGTAAAAAAATCAGTCAAGAAAAAGACTGCACCTGTTAAGAAGAAAGCTACTACTGGAAAGAAGCCTGTGGCAAAGAAGGCGCCTGTTAAAAAGGCGCCCGTTAAGAAAAAGAAGTAAAATATCCACATAGAATACGCCTAGGAAATTAAAGGACCCCGTTTGCCTACCTTTACGCCAAATAAACACATACATGCTTAAAGTAGGGATTTTTGGCGTTGGACACCTCGGCAAGTTTCATATATCTAATTGGAAAGAAATTGAAGGCGTAAAAATTATTGGGTTTTTTGATCCTAATAATGACAATGCCAATGAAGTCATCAATACGCATGGACTCAAAAGATTTTCTGATGAGGAAAAATTAATTGAAGCCTGTGATGTTATCGATGTTATCACCCCCACCGACCTTCATTACGAAGTTTGTATGATGGCCATTCGAAAAGGTAAACATGTATTTGTTGAAAAGCCACTAGCCCATACCCTACAAGAAGGAAAAGACCTAGTAAACATAGTGAGAGAAGCGGGCGTGAAAATGCAAGTGGGTCATGTAGAAAGATTCAATCCTGCCTATTTAGCGTTAAAAGAAATGAATCTCAACCCGATGTTTATTGAAGTGCATCGGCTAGCTCAATTTAATCCAAGGGGTACCGAGGTAAGTGTGATTTTAGATTTAATGATTCATGATATTGATATTATTTTAAGCCTTGTAAAATCGGATGTAAAATCAATATCAGCAAGTGGTGTAGCCGTTATGACCGACACACCTGATATTGCCAATGTGAGAATTGAATTTAACAATGGATGTGTTGCTAATTTAACGAGCAGCCGTATTTCAATGAAAAAAATGCGCAAAGTAAGGCTCTTCCAAAAAGACGCTTACATTGGTATTGATTTATTAGAAAAGAAAACTGAAATTATTAAGTTAAAACAACCAGAAGACATAGATGCATTTTCTTTTGATATTGATACGCCAAATGGCAAAAAAACAATTGCTATCGCAAACCCAAGCATCGAACCACTCAATGCTATTAAATTAGAACTTGAATCGTTTGTAGACGCGATTGTTAATAATAAGCCTACTGTTGTGAGTGAAATTGATGGCTATTTAGCCATGGAAGTAGCCCATAAAATTCTAGACAAAATCAACAACACCAGTATTTTACAGTAAAACTAAAGCACCCCTTTTGTAGAAGGTAAGTGATTGGAGAAAGGATCCCGCTTAACGGCCATTTTAATAGCTTTTGCAAAGGCCTTAAAAATAGCTTCTATTTTATGATGCTCGTTATCGCCAGCGCAACTAATATTTAAATTACATTTTGCTGCGTCCGAAAAAGATTTAAAGAAATGGAAAAACATTTCGGTAGGCATCTCCCCTATTTTTTCTCTTTTAAAACTAGCGTCCCACACGAGCCAGTTTCTGCCCCCAAAATCAATGAGTACTTTCGCTTCTGCTTCATCCATTGGAAGGGCAAAACCATAACGCTCCATCCCGCGCTTGTCGGCCAGCGCCAAAGCAAACGCTTCACCAAGCGCTAGCCCAGTATCCTCAATAGTGTGGTGCTCATCAATGTGTAAATCGCCAATTGTGGTGATAGCTAAATCGATGTTTCCATGACGCGCAATTTGCTCGAGCATATGATCAAAAAA
>CANHHX010000042.1 GCA_947461125.1 Bacteroidota bacterium
ATCACTAAAATTCCTTGTGCACCAGCAGCTTTTAACTGCTCAATAATTTCCCAAAAATCATTTTCGTTGAGTACGCTATGCACACTACTCCATCCAGGCTCGGCCAAAGGTAGTACAGTAGGGCTTTTCATACCAGGTAGTAATGCAATAATTGCTGGTAGGTTATCATTGGGTGCATTTAATAAAATGTATTTGGTGTTACGCGCTTTTTTTACAGATTCTATCCTAAAAAGTAAACGGTCAATGATGGCCTGCTTTTCGGGACTAATTGAATTGGTTGCAATGAGTACTGCTTCGGAAACTAAAATGGTTTCCGCTTCTTGCAATCCGTTCGAAAATAAAGTAGAGCCACTACTTACCAAATCACAAATGGCATCTGCAAGACCTATGCTAGGCGCAATTTCTACGCTACCGCTAATTTCATGCACTTCTGCGGTAACACCTTTATCTTGTAAATACTTGGTTAAAATAACGGGGTAACTGGTTGCTACTTTCTTACCTTCTAAAAAAGAAATACCAGTGTAGTTTTCAGATTTACGTACTGCAATACTTAGTCTACATTTTCCAAAACCTAGTTTGTTAAGCACCGTTAAGGGCTTGTTTTTCTCATACACTACATTTTCTCCTACAATACCAATATCTGCAACGCCATCTTCTACGTATTGAGGAATATCATCGTCACGCAAAAAATAAACTTCGATGGGAAAATTAGAAGCCTCTGCCTTTAACTTGTTCAGGCCATTACTAATATCAATCCCACACTCTTTCAATAGTTTGATAGAATCGTCGTGTAACCTTCCGCTTTTTTGAATCGCTAACCTTAATTTCATATACTTGGATTAAAATAAAAGAGGCTTACCAAATGGTAAGCCTCTTCAATGTTTTATAATGACACAAACACCTACAGCCTACCCGTTTGGTAAGTAATGATGATGGTGGATGTGTGTAAATTGCTTCATTAGAGTACAAAAATAGGCTCAATTGCAGGAGCAGGCAAATAATTTTTAAGGTTGGGGCATTAAATTCGTCAAACCCTTCAACAGAGTATCGTCTTGCGCTTTACCTTATTCGCTAACAAGCGTTCTACTTACCCTTTGCAGGTTCTGTTTTAAGCACTTCTATTTCAAAAACAAGCACACTATTAGGCGGAATGGCTTTACTTCTAGTGCGCATACCGTAAGCGATCCCTGACGGAATGATAATTTTTATAGTACCACCTTCCCTGCATTTAGGCACCCCAATTTGCCAACCTTTAATTAAACGCTGCAATGGAAAACGTGCGGGCTTGTCTTTTGTTTGATCAAAAATAGAACCATCTTTTAAGAGCGTTCCTTTATAATGCACGGTTACGGTATCGGATACGCGCACAAAACTCCCTGTCCCTTCTTTTAAAATTTGATAATAAACGCCGCTCACAGTTCCTGTGGTATCAATAGCACGCGCAGTGATTGCTGCATTTATTTGCGCAACATCATGACCCGCCTGACTTAAAGAGTCTGCATCTTTTGTAAAGTCAATAACTGGTTTATTTTGCCTAGCTGGTCTATTAAAGATTTGACCATAATTTGCTGTGGTGTTTTTAAAGCCACCATGCCAAAGCTCAAATGCACCATTACTAGTAACACTAGCACCATAATCGATTCTATCCCCCATTTTTCCTGTTACGTCATAAGAAAAACGTGCTTCCGTTAACTCCTGCCACTGGCCATTCGCTCCGTTTTGGATCCACTGATTTCCAAACAACGCTTTTCTTTCTAGTTGACCATTAATGCCTACAAAGTTTTCACTAAATGAATATAAGCCTCGTAAAGGCTTGCCATCTTTTGGTGCCAAAAAACTCGCAATCAATTTCCATCGTTGTTTTTCAGGTAAATAAAAATAACCAGCGTAAATAGTTGTTTGAGAAGCAGAATCTGCTAACGCAGTTACTAAAAATTTATAGGTGGTTTGGGTTTTCCAAGGGTAAACAAAATGGCTATGCCCTCCTGTGCCTTCGTTACCAAAATCATTGGTGATAACACTATCTCCTTTTGCAAGTAACACCACTCTATTTTCGGCGCCCACTTTATTACGGTCTACAGCTTCGTTCCCTGCATCCCACACCGAAAATATAACGCGTCTTTCCTTTTCACTATTTACCTGAATGCCAAAATAACCACGCGCAAAACCACAGGCCATATAATAGGTGTGTATAGGATCAAAGCCAGCAGGGACTGTTATTTCATTGTAAAATGAAACCGTTTTAACGCTATCAGCAACCGGATATTTTAAATGCACCGATGCTGCATTGCGCCTAGATTTATGATTGTAATGCATTTGCTCCACTGCTGTACCGCCCAGCAAAATTCCTGCAATAGACGCCTGCATGCGCGCCGTATTTTTAGGCACCGATAATGTAATTTGAACAAATCCAGTATCCGCTATTAAAACCTTACCTATTTTAAGGGTTGTAAATTTACTTGTAGCTGGTAGCACCGCTTTTAATACTGTGGCGCCCACACTTACCCGAATAGGCAGCGCCGATTTATTTTTAAACTGCAACTGAACGCGCAACTCCCCGGCCTTTCTAATTTTTACAAAAAAATGAATTTGCTTTTTTGCTTGATGCCATTTGTAATAATCAGGATTTCCTTTTACAAACTCATCTTCCTCTTCTTCATCCGCCAATTGCACACCGGTATTAAGTGGCGTAATATATGCTGTTGTAACAGATAACACACTATCACGCTGCGCAAAAACGCTAGCACTCAACAGTAAAAAAGCAATAACACTAAAAATAGTTTTTTTCATAGCTGTATTTTTAAGAAGCCTCAAACCAGATGGGTTTTGTATTATCAGGCTCTGCATTATAATTAATAAATAATTCGTCTCCGGCAGCAACTGGCTTTACCGTTGTAATTGAAATAGTGGCGTTATCAAAATCCATTTCATACACGCAGTTGGCTGCATAGGAATGATTGTAAATAGATAAATAACCAAGCGCCACACAAGCACTTAACAAATCGTCACCCCACTCAAAAATATAATCATATAAAACCGTCTTTTCAAGATGCGCGCGCTCTTCTGGATTCACTACGAGCACCGGCGAAATTTCGATGGTAGTGCCCACCTCAATACTTTCAGTAGCAAATACACCCCTGCCGCGCTGGTCTGATGGAGCAATGGTTAAAATGGGTAATATCATACAAATCAATGTCAGATATGAAGATACAGCCTCTTTTCATATCATTTAATATGGACGATTCACAAATGATGACTAAATTGCGCCCATGTCTTTGGAGCTAGACCAATTAAATATCATTGAACAGTTTGAACTACTTATTGCTAAGGAAGATAAACTAGAAATTAAAGAGTTTCTAGATGATCAAAATATTAGCGATGTGGCGGAGCTTATCAATGAATTTCCAGAGTATGAAGCCCAAATTATAGCTAACATGTCTATTCACAGGGCGGCTAGCGTATTCAAGATTTTGGATATTGCCCAACAAAAAGACATTGTCAAAGAACTGCCTTCTTCCAAAACTGCCGAGTTATTAAATGAACTTCCTGCCGATGATAGAACCGACTTTTTGGAGGAACTTCCCAAAGCGGCCATTCGTGATTTAATTAAATTACTCGATCCCGAAGAAAGAAAAATTACCCTGGCCATGCTTGGCTACCCCGAGGATAGTGTGGGCCGTTTAATGACCCCCGACTATGTGTATGTATATGCACACAACACGGTAACCGAAGTTTTTGATACCATTCGAAAATTTGGAAAAAATTCAGAAACCATCGATGTTATTTATATTATTGATCAAAAAGGGGAACTCGTAGACGACATCAGAATTAGAGACGTAATTTTAGCGGCACCGGGTAAAAGAGTAGATGAAATTATTGATGGCCGTATCGTTTCTTTAAATGTACATGACGATCAGGAGCATGCCAATCAGGTATTTAAAATGAACAACCGCGTGGCACTTCCCGTGGTGGATGACAATAATATTTTATTAGGTATTGTTACGATCGATGATATGCTTTGGGTAGCCAACGAGGAGTTCAGTGAAGACATGCAAAAAATGGGTGGTACCGAAGCCTTAAACGAACCGTATTTAGATATTCCATTATTAAAACTCTTTAAAAAAAGAGTTGGTTGGTTGGTGGTCTTATTTATTGGTGAAATGCTTACGGCAACTGCCATGGGTTATTTCCAAGATGAAATTGCAAAAGCCATTGTACTTGCCTTATTTGTACCACTTATTATTTCTAGTGGAGGAAATAGTGGATCGCAAGCTTCTACCCTTATTATTCAGGCCATGGCCGTTGGTGAAATTACCATTCAAGATTGGTGGCGCGTATTACGCCGCGAAATTACCAGTGGTATGTTACTGGGCTCAGTGCTTGGTATCATTGGGTTTATACGCGTAGGCGTATGGCATTCTATCTTCCCCAATATTTATGGAGAACATTGGATGATGATTGGATGTACGGTAGGATTTTCGTTAATCGGCGTTGTATTATGGGGCACTTTATCAGGGTCTATGCTACCCATTTTTTTAAAGCGTTTAGGATTTGACCCTGCTGTTTCGTCAGCACCATTTGTTGCGACCATGGTGGATGTTACAGGACTGATTATCTATTTTAGCTTTGCCTATTTATTCCTGCAAGGACTACTTTTATAACAACTTAGAATTTAAGTCCAATACCAATTTGCAAAGAAGCCGTTTTCCATGTTTCTTGGTCATCAATGGCATTAATATTTTGCAAGCCTGCAACGTATCTTCCATAAATTCTGAAAGAACTCAAATTTAATTGCGCACCCACAACTGCAGATATATCTCCTGTTTTAAAAGCATTTTGTGCATTGTTTAATACATTCTTATCTTGGCCAATAAGTATGCCATATTGAGGACCTGCATTAAAAGTGATAAGCTTACCTAGATTGAGGCGAAGTAAAATTGGAATACTTAAATAGTTAAGTCGTGTATAGGCATTGTCAATTAAAAAGGCCTGACTAAATCTTGAATTGTATAAAGTAGAAAAACTAGAACGCTTGGTCATGGTTTGACTGTACAATAGTTCCGGCTGAATACCAATAAACTTGTTGATATCAATTTCTGCAAAAGCTCCCGCCATATACCCCATATCAAAAGCGTCATTAAAAGATTGTCCGTTTACTTTATTCAAGTTAAGACCACCTTTTACGCCAAGTTTTAACCCAGCTTGCGCCGCAGCACCAACAGATAAAAAAACAATAAGTCCGAGTAAAATAAATGTCTTTTTCATAATCAAAAGTTTTATACCATTAAGTTCTAACATTTAAAACGAAAAAAATAACAACTAATTGTTAAATGGCTAAACAATAACATAGTTAAACCAATTCAATTACCGTAATTTCTGGGAGTATCCCCACCCTTCCCGGGTAACCAATAAATCCATAGCCTCTGTTCACGTATAATTTCTGTGCCCCTTGCTCGTATAAACCCGCCCACTGCTTATACATCCACTGCACCGGGCTCCATTTAAAATAAGGATTTTCGAGACCAAATTGCATGCCGTGGGTGTGACCAGAAAGCATCAAATCAATACTACTGTATTCAGGTAAAATTTGTGCGTCCCAGTGGCTAGGGTCATGACTCAAAAGAATTTTAAACGGAATATCTTCGGTACCTGCATGTGCAAGATCCATTTTGCCATATTTTGGAAACCTGGCTTTCGCACCCCAGTTTTCAATACCAAGTAATGCAATTTTTTCGCCATTCTTTTCAAGTACCACATGCTCATTCATAAGTAATCGCCAGCCCATAGTTGCATGCACTTTTTTGAGCGCTTCTAAATTATCATATTTAGCTTGTGCAGAAGGCCACTGCACATAGTCGCCATAATCATGATTACCGAGTGTAGAAAAAACACCGAGTGGCGCGGTTAAACGTCCAAAAGAATTTTGATACGGCTCCATTTCGGAGGCTCTGTCATTGACCAAATCACCCGTAAAAACAATAAGGTCGGGTTGTTGCTTTAAAATTAAATCGATGCCCTTATTAACGGCACGAATATCCTGAAAACTACCACTATGAATATCACTGATATGCACCATGCGCATTCCCTTAAATGCTGCTGGTAAATTTTTAAAAGAGAGCTTTATATTTTTTACTTGATACTTGTATTTGTTACTAAACCCAAATAGTAAAGTTCCAAATAAAGTACCGCCAAGACCAAGTCCCAACCAACTTAAAAAAGTAGATCTTGGAATACCCTGCCCTTCGGGACCCATATACTGCGCGCCTGATAATGGAAATATTTTATTCATGAGTAGCAACGCACCTCTTCGAATATCATCGGCAACAAAAAATAGAGAGCCAATTAATTTTGCTAAAAAAAGTCCAATCAAAATCGCAAAGACATAATTTCTAAAAATTTTTGAGGCCTGCAAAAATTGGAGATACGGAAAAGAAAGCATGGTGGCAATGGTAAAAAATGACACCACCCAATAGCTAAAAAAAATAGCCTGACGCCCCCTATCGGACCCCTGCTGGCTTACTGTTTTTAAGGCCTGAAAAACGTATAAATCCAGTAAAAAAATGACAAGAGCGATGATCCACCAGCTTGTTGCACTACGCATAGGTTTGGGTTATTTGAGTGATTTTTTGCCAAAATCGGTTGGAAAAAGGCAAAATTACCCCTTTTTTAGCCGTTTTTTGGGAATTTTGACAAGGGGTCAATGCTACAACAAAGTATGGATAAGATTGTTTCAAAAGATGTAGCTGAAAGCTTATTTTTGGCAACTTACAAGCAATATATATTATGGCGAGAATTATAGGCGTGGCCAATCAGAAAGGAGGCGTGGGCAAAACAACCACGGCTATCAACGTAGCGGCAAGTTTGGCTGTTTTAGAATTTAAAACCCTTCTTGTAGATGCCGACCCACAGGCAAATAGCACCACAGGTGTAGGATTTGATTTGCACAATATCACAAACAGTTTATACGATTGCATGGTTAACAATGCAACAGCGGGCGATGTGATTTTAAAATCGGAAGTACCCAATTTAGATTTAATTCCTTCGCACATAGATCTAGTAGGTGCCGAAATTGAAATGATCAATTATCCAAACAGAGAAAATGTGATGAAAGGTATTTTAGATGCCGTTCGTGATAAATATGATTTTATCATTATCGATTGCTCTCCTTCTCTCGGTTTAATTACCGTTAATTCACTCGTTGCCGCTGATAGTGTTATTGTTCCGGTGCAGTGCGAATTTTTTGCATTAGAAGGTTTAGGTAAACTACTCAACACCATCAAAATTGTTCAAAGCAGGTTAAATCCAGCACTTCAAATAGAAGGTATTTTAATGACCATGTATGATGGCCGTTTACGCTTAAGCAATCAAGTAGTTAGCGAAGTGCGCAGACACTTTGATGAAATGGTTTTTGATACTATTATTCACCGTAATACCAGACTCAGTGAATCGCCAAGTGTTGGAAAGCCAGTTATTTTATACGACGCCGACAGCAAGGGTACCATCAATTATTTAAACCTTGCCAAAGAAATTCTTCAAAATAACGGCATGACAAAAATATCTAACGAAGAAAGAATTATCGAATAACATGAGTAGCCCTAAAAATAACAAAGACATGATTGGCAAAGGACTTAGGTCTTTGCTATCCAATATAGACGCAGAATACAAAACGCCAAAGGGACAGGTGCAACCCGCCTATGCAGAGCAGGCGGTAGCAACCAGCAAAATTGCACTCGCGGATATTCAAATCAATCCCAAGCAACCTCGCCGCGATTTTGATGAACAGGCACTACATGAACTTGCCGAGTCTATAAAAATTCATGATGTTATTCAACCCTTAACGGTTTCTAAACTAGCCTCTGGAAAATACCAACTTATTGCAGGTGAGCGCAGGTTTAGAGCGTCTAAAATGGCTGGCCTTAAAGAAGTGCCAGTATATGTAAGACAAGCCAACGACCAACAATTATTAGAATGGGCTTTACTCGAAAATTTACAAAGAGAAAATTTAAATGCCATCGAAGTTGGTATCAGCTATAAGCGTATGATGGATGAGCTTTCTTACACCCAAGAGCAGGTAGCAGAGCGCATGGGTAAAGAAAGAAGTACCGTATCCAATTACATTCGACTTTTAAAATTACCACCCGATTTACAACTCGCTATTAGAAGTGGTAAAATATCGATGGGTCATGCAAGAGCACTTGTAAATATTGATACCATTGACAGACAACTTTTTGTTTTCAAAGAAATTATTCAAAAAAGTTTAAGCGTTAGACAAACCGAAGAACTGGTGCGCAAAATGTATCTCGCGCAAAAACCAGCGGGCGCCAAAGACAATAAATCTAGCCTTCCAACTGCCTATAAAAAAATTGAAGACAATTTGTCTTCGCATTTTTCTACAAAAGTTAAAATGACGCATTCCAAAAAAGGAAGTGGCAGTATTACCATCGAGTATTTTTCGTTAGACGAACTCAATAAAATACTAGATGCCATGAACGTAACGGTGAACTAAAATGATAGGTGCAAAAAAGTTGATCTTTTTTTTCATAGGCTGCATGCTTTTTTGTGGTGCGGAGTTGAGTGCTCAAAAAAAAGATCCGAAAGCACAAATCAATAGCACCGACATAAAAAAAGATAGCGCAGTTGCAAAAAGTGATACGGTTGTCAAATTAAAATTCCGTCCGCAAGTAGCCACCCGCAGAGCCGCCATTTTACCAGGCTGGGGACAAGCTACCAATAAAGAATATTGGAAAATCCCATTAGTTTATGGCGTTTTAGCAATCCCAACTGCTTTGTATTTTTACAATGACGGCTGGTACAAAAGAACAAAATACGCCTACGAAGCAAAATTTAAAGCACAGGCTCCTACCCTAGACAGCTCAGGCCTTGCAGGCATTGATCCACAATTAAAAAACTTAGGGCTCGCTTCTTTACAGTCTTATCGAAACACGTTTAGAAGAGATAGAGACTATTCAATTTTATATTTCATATTGGCTTGGGGTTTGCAGGTAGCCGATGCTACTGTTTTTGCGCACCTCAAACAATTTGATGTTTCTGATGATTTATCTTTACAAGTAAAACCACAGTTCAACCCAAATACCAGAACACCGGGTCTTGGACTTGTTTTAAATTTTAGAGAACCATCAAAAAAAATATTTACAACAAAATAATATACGCATGAATATTGCACTTGTTGGATACGGAAAAATGGGTAAAGCCATCGAAGAAATTGCCCTCGCAAATGGCCATACCATTGGATTAAAAATTGACCTCGATAACGCTGCTGATTTAAACACAGAAAATGTAGCGGGTATTGATGTGGCTATTGAATTTACCGGACCGCACAGTGCATTTGATAATGTCATGAAATGTTTATCACTGGGCGTACCTGTGGTTTGCGGCTCTACCGGTTGGTTAGAAAATTATGAAAAAGCAAAAACATTTTGCGAGGCCCAAAACGGCACCCTTATTTATGCAAGTAATTTTAGTATTGGCGTGAACTTATTTTTTGAAATCAATAAGACACTCGCGGCCCTTATGAGTAAGCACCCAAACTACGAGGTAAGCTTACATGAAATTCACCACACGCAAAAAAAGGATGCCCCTAGTGGAACAGCGATCACCCTTGCAGAGCAGGTGCTTGACGCCATACCGCATAAAACAAAGTGGGTAAATGAAGCGTCTGGTGTAGCGTCTGATTTATTAATTACTTCCGAGCGCATAGATCCTGCACCTGGCACACACACTACTACTTATGCTTCTTCAATTGATACCATAGAAATTACACATACCGCGCACAACCGAAAAGGATTTGCAGGAGGCGCAGTTCTTGCTGCCGAATTTGCAGCTACACACAAAGGAATTTTTTCAATGAAAGAAGTTTTAGGACTCTAAATTTATAAACATGAATCAGCCCTTTTTAACAGAATTATTTAAAGATCAATCGTACAATAAAAATCAGTTTTTTTTAATTGCCGGACCATGCGTGGTAGAAAGTGAAGAGCTGGTAATGGAAATTGCAGATAAAGTAAGTGGTATTTGTAAAAACCTTGGCATTGCCTATGTTTTTAAAGCCAGTTACCGCAAAGCCAACCGCACCAGTGCCAATTCTTTTACCGGTATTGGTGACGACAATGGACTTGAACTCATCAAAAAAGTAGGCACTACCTATAACCTCCCTACTACATCCGATATTCATGCACACGACGAAGCTGCCATGGCTGCACAGTACATAGACATTTTACAAATTCCTGCATTCCTTTGCCGTCAAACAGATTTACTAGTAGCAGCTGCTCAAACAGGTAAAATTGTAAACGTAAAAAAGGGTCAGTTTTTAAGTGGCGCTTCTATGAAATTTGCCGTTGATAAAATTAAATTAGCAGGCAACAACAATATCATGTTAACAGAGCGTGGCAACACTTTTGGTTACCAAGACTTGGTGGTAGATTACAGAAATATTCCTGCCATGAAAGAAAACAATGTGCCCGTTATTATGGATTGCACGCACTCACTACAACAACCCAATCAAACGAGTGGCGTAACAGGTGGTAATCCGCATTTAATTGAAACAATTGCTAAGGCGGCTATTGCTACCGGTGCCGACGGATTGTTTATTGAAACACACCCGAACCCAGCGGTTGCTAAAAGTGATGGTGCCAATATGCTACCCTTAGATTTACTAGAACCGTTACTTGAAAAATTGGTGAGAGTAAGAGAGGCCGTTATTTAACTACGAAAACGTTTACCAGTTATTTAATGGATTTCTTTTACCCGCCAAAATGTAACGCTTGATGTTCATCCAAAAAGCGAGTACCATATAAATAATAACTGGTGATCCGAGGGTTAAAAAGCTGATATAAATAAACCACATTCTTATGCGGGACGTGGCAATACCAAGACGCTCCCCCATGGCATTACATACGCCAAAAGCCCTTAATTCTAGAAATTCCCTCAATTTTTGAATCATATTAGTGCTTTTTTAACAACTGTATGGCAATTTAGGTCATTTATAGTAAAGAAACTCTTTTGCCCGCCCCCCTTTTTTCGTAAATTCGCAGCAGATTTTTAAAAAATTCAATCTTACATCTATAAATTCCTATTGTTATGGCTTTTGACATTGAAATGATCAAGAAAGTGTACGCAGAAATGCCTGCAAAAATTAATGCAGCAAGAGAGGCACTTGGCAGACCCTTAGCCCTGTCAGAAAAAATTCTTTTTTCGCATTTACACGGTGATCAGTCTCCAACAAATTTTGAAAGAGGCGGTTCTTATGTAGACTTTGCTCCGGACCGCGTTGCGATGCAAGATGCTACTGCTCAAATGGCATTGTTACAATTTATGCAAGCAGGTCGTCCAAAAGTGGCAGTACCTAGTACCGTGCATTGCGATCACTTAATTTCTGCAAAAGTAGAAGCCAAACAAGATTTACAAGTTGCTACAACAGAGAGTAAAGAAGTGTATGACTTTTTAGCTTCTGTTTCTAATAAATATGGCATTGGGTTTTGGAAACCAGGTGCAGGTATTATTCACCAAGTAGTGTTAGAAAACTATGCATTCCCTGGTGGAATGATGATTGGTACCGATTCGCATACCGTTAATGCGGGTGGCTTAGGTATGCTAGCCATTGGTGTTGGTGGTGCAGATGCATGTGATGTAATGGCAGGACTTGCTTGGGAATTAAAATGGCCTAAACTCATTGGTATTAAATTAACAGGAAAATTAAATGGTTGGACTGCGCCAAAAGACGTGATCTTAAAAGTAGCTGGTATCTTAACCGTTAAAGGTGGTACAGGTGCGATTGTAGAATATTTTGGTGAAGGTGCAACCAGCATGAGTTGTACTGGTAAAGGAACCATTTGTAATATGGGTGCCGAAATTGGTGCTACCACTTCTACCTTTGGTTACGATGCTAGCATGAGCCGTTATTTATCTTCAACTGGTCGTGCAGATGTTGCTGCACTTGCTGATGGTATTGCAGAACATTTAACTGCTGACCCAGAAGTGTATGCAAACCCTTCAACATATTTTGATCAAGTCATTGAAATCGATTTAAATACTTTAGAACCACACTTAAACGGACCTTTCACACCAGATTTAGCAACGCCTATTTCTAAAATGAAAGAAGTAGCTGCTGCAAACGGATGGCCTACCACTGTCGAAGTTGGTTTAATTGGTAGCTGTACCAACTCTTCTTACGAAGACATTAGCCGTGCAGTGAGCCTTGCTAAACAAGTAGCACAAAAAGGACTTACTACAAAGGCCGAATATATGATTACACCAGGTTCTGAGCAGGTAAGATATACCATCGAAAGAGATGGTTTCTTAGACGTGTTTAGTCAAATTGGTGCGAAAGTATTTGCAAATGCTTGTGGACCTTGTATTGGTATGTGGGAGCGCGTGGGTGCAGAGAAAAAAGAAAAAAATACCATCGTACATTCTTTCAATAGAAACTTTGCAAAGCGTGCCGATGGCAACCCTAACACATTTGCATTTGTTGCATCCCCAGAAATTGTTACAGCACTTGCAATCGCAGGTGATTTAACGTTTAATCCATTAACAGATACCTTAACCAACGATAAAGGCGAACAAGTAAAATTAGACGCTCCTACTGGTGATGAATTGCCAGTTAAAGGTTTTGCAGTAGAAGATGCAGGTTATCAAGCACCTGCTACCGATGGTTCAAGTGTAGTTGTTGCGGTAGACCCAGCATCTAAGCGTTTACAATTATTAGATCCTTTTGCTGCATGGGAAGGCACCGATTTAAAGTCTTTAAAATTATTAATTAAGGCGAAGGGTAAATGTACCACAGACCATATTTCTATGGCAGGTCCTTGGTTAAAATTCCGTGGTCACCTAGATAATATTTCCAATAACATGTTAATTGGTGCGGTTAACTTTTTCAATGAAAAAACAGACAGCGTAAAAAATCAATTAACAGGCGCATTTGATACCGTTCCAAATACCCAAAGAGCTTACAAAGCTGCGGGTATTGGTACCATTGTGGTAGGTGATGAAAACTACGGAGAAGGTAGTTCTCGTGAGCACGCTGCCATGGAGCCAAGACATTTAGGTGTACGCGTGGTATTAACAAAATCATTTGCACGTATCCACGAAACAAACCTTAAAAAACAAGGTATGTTGGCCTTAACTTTTGTAAACAAAGCAGACTACGATAAAATTCAGGAAGATGATAGTATCGATGTAGTGGGCTTAACAAGCTTTACACCAGGAACGCCGTTAACACTAGTGTTAACACACAAAGATGGCACAACCGATACAATTCAAGCTAACCACACCTACAACCAACAACAAATTGAGTGGTTTAAAGCGGGTGGTGCTTTAAATATTATTAGAAAGCAAGTTGCTGGATAGTGCTTTTTGTAGGCTTTTTTAGAAATTTAAAGCCTACAAAACCACCTCTAAGATTTACAAAAACCCTCTGAAAATTCAGGGGGTTTTTGTTTTTATATTCTATCTGAATCCTCTGCTTAACTCAATTAAAAAAAATTATCTTTAAGCTATGATAAAAACAGCGCTTGTTTCTTTTGGCATGAGTGGACGTGTGTTCCATGCACCATTTATAGATTTGAATCCAAATTTTATATTAGCGGGCGCCTGGGAGCGCTCCTCTAAAAACATACAAGCTATTTATCCGGGTGTTACATCTTATGACTCATACGAAGCCATACTAAATGATCCATCCATTGATTTAGTGGTGGTAAACAGCCCCAACGATACGCACTTTGCCTATACCAAACAAGCATTATTAGCAGGTAAACACGTTGTGGTAGAAAAATCTTTTACCGTAACAGTAGAAGAAGCCGAGGAACTTGCTGCACTAGCGGTTCAGCAGCAAAAAATATTAACGGTATATCAAAATAGACGTTTTGATGCTGACTTCTTAACCATAAAAAAACTGATTACAGAAAATAAAATAGGAAGGCTACTCGATATTCAAATTTCGTACGAGCGTTATAGAACAACCCTCAGTCCAAAAGTGCACAAAGAGCAAGCTACACCGGGCGCTGGTGTTTTACTAGATTTAGGACCACACCTAGTAGATCAGGCCATACAACTTTCGGGTATGCCTACTGCTGTGTTTGCAGATATACGTATTACAAGATCTGTATCAGTGGTGGATGATTATTTCACACTCCTATTATACTACCCTACCCACCGCATTTTACTTACCAGTGGTATGGTATTTATGCAGGCTGGACCTGGTTATAAAATATATGGAACCAAAGGCTGTTTTATAAAAAACAGATCCGATGTACAAGAAGATTTATTATTAGCAGGACATAAACCAGGAGGCGATAACTGGGGTCAAGAAGATCCAAAAAATTACGGCACGCTTACTACCGATTCAGATGGCGTAATAACAAGTACCATCATAGAAAGCGAGCGTGGCGATTACGGAAAATATTATGAAGCAGTAGCAGCGGCTATTCTAGACAATAAACCCGTACCCGTTACCCCACAAGAAGGAATTAACATTATGAAAGTACTGGTAGCTGCTAAAAAAAGCTACGAAATAAAACAAGTGGTTCACTTATAAACCCCTGTATGGCGCACCCTTTAATCATTCAAATAAACAAAGAATTTGCTGCCGGCGCCAATGCCACAAAAGCAGCAGGCGCAAAAGCATACCTGTTGCATCAATTTGAATTTTATGGACTTCAAACGCCCGAGCGCCGAAAAATTTGTAAAGCATTTTACAAAGCCAATCCAGTAAACAATCATACCGAGCTAACAAAAATTATAAAAGAAGCATTTGCTGCACCTGAGCGCGAGCTCCACTATTTTGCCATAGAACTACTTGCTTTTCACCACAAATTATGGACCAACAAAACAATAACACTTATTGAGTGGATGCTCACCCACAAAAGCTGGTGGGACAGTGTAGATTCAATCAATTCAAATGTGATTGGAAAATATTTTATCAAATTTCCAGCACTATTAGAGCCCACTACCAAGAAGTGGAATCAATCTAGTAATATTTGGTTACAGCGTATGAGTATTTTATTTCAGTTGCCATACAAAGAAAAAACCAATACGGAGCTCCTAGAAAAGTATATCGTTAACCGCATAGATACCAATGAATTTTTTGTAAACAAAGCCATTGGCTGGGCGCTTCGCGCGTATGCCTATACCAATAAAAAATGGGTGATTCGTTTTGTAAAAGACCATCCTCAACTATCTAATTTATCTAAACGAGAAGCCCTCAAACATCAATAATTATATGGAACCTACCCCTCAAAACAAAAGATTTCAAAGAGCAAGAAGGTATAAAAGAAAATGGGTGACCATTAAGGCCGAAATAAAAAGCACCCTATTTATTGTGCTGGGTATTGTAGCGGCGGGCTTTGGCCTCAATGGTTTTTTACTGCCCAATAGTTTTATTGATGGCGGCGTTACGGGGATTTCACTTTTACTTACCGAACTCACGCAGCTCCCCTTATCTGTTTTAATTGTACTGATTAATTTACCTTTTATATTTTTAAGTTATTTCACGCTAGGAAAATCATTTGCCATTAAAACATTACTGGCCATTATTGGGTTAGGAATTTGTGTTGCATTTGTTCATTTTCCAATCATCACTAACGATAAATTATTAGTCTCCATTTTTGGCGGTATATTTTTAGGAGCAGGTATTGGCCTCACCATCAGAGGCGGTGGCGTAATTGATGGAACCGAAGTACTCGCTATCTATGTAAGTAAAAAAATAGGGGTCACCATTGGCGATGTAATTATCATTTTTAATGTTGCAATTTTTGGATCTGCAGCTTTTTTACTCTCAATTGAAACGGCACTATACGCAATGATTACTTACTTTGTAGCGTCTAAAACGCTCGACTTTATTGTTGAGGGCATCGACGAATACATTGGCGTCACCATTGTTTCACCGCACTGCAAAGAGATGAGGGATATGATTGTACAAACCATGGGCAGAGGTGTTACAATATACAAAGGTGCAAAAGGAGTTGGCAAAACAGGTGAACGCGATGATCTTGATATTATCTATACCGTAATAACCAGGCTTGAAATCAATAAACTAAATACAGAAATTGAAAAAATAAGTCCCACTGCATTTGTGGTGATGACCTCTGTTAAAGATACAAGGGGTGGTATGATCAAGAAAAAAGCATACAAGCACTAAATACAAATGGCCGCACTTGTGCGGCCATTTGGCAGGGTATAAAAAATTTTCAAACACTACATTTTTTTAGCGTCTTCTATAAATTTAGCAAGTCCAATATCTGTTAAAGGATGTTTTAGAAGTCCTAAAATAGAATCGAGTGGACAGGTACACACATCAGCGCCTGCTTCTGCAGCCTTTACAATGTGCAGCGCATTTCTGATAGATGCAGCTAATATTTCGGTTTTAAAACCTTGGATATCGTAAATGTGACGGATTTGACCAATCAGCTCCATTCCATCCCAAGAGCTATCGTCAATTCTTCCAATAAATGGAGACACATAAGTAGCACCAGCTTTTGCAGCTAATATGGCTTGACCTGCGCTGAACACAAGGGTACAGTTGGTTCTAATTCCATTATCGGTAAACCACTTGATGGCTTTGATACCATCTTTAATAAGTGGCACTTTCACCACAATATTTGGGTGGATCGCAGCTAACTTTTTACCTTCTTCTACCATGGTAGCAAAATCGGTAGAAAGTACTTCGGCACTCACATCACCATCTGCCATTTCGCAAATTGTCTTGTAGTGGTTGGCAATGGCTTCTTCGCCTTTTACCCCTTCCTTAGCCATTAACGTTGGGTTGGTTGTAACACCATCCAAAATGCCTAAATCGTAGGCTTCTTTAATTTGAGCGAGGTTGCCCGTGTCAATAAAAAACTTCATGGTTTTTCTGTTAAATGTAAATTCCCCGAAACAGACGGGGAATAAAAAAAAATGGCAGGCTAC
>CANHHX010000043.1 GCA_947461125.1 Bacteroidota bacterium
AAGAAAACCCTTCCCGCAACAACCCCTACTACTAGTGAGGTGGCGGCAAGTATTATAGAGACAATCGTCTGGTCCATTTTTAGCTTTTTTTAAGTTGTTCACAATCATTCTTTCACGCATACACATGAATATTTACTTTAATAAGTAAACGGATAGGAACGAAGATACTTAAATCAGCGCTTTATCAATGAGTTTTTCGAGAGAGTTTATCTTTTCCGCAGCTTCTTTCCACTTTAATTCGTGGATAGTGCTGGTGTTTTGCTCGGTGGCAAACCATAAAAGCACCATGGCTACATAGTCCTGCATGTCTTTACCGGCCAAATTTTGACGGTATTCAGCTATTTTATCGTTGATCAGACTGGCTGTTTTGCGCACCATTTCCTCCTCGGCGGGTTCAATACGGATGCGGTAGCTGCGATCTGCAATAACAATATTGATAGGTATAAGCTCTGACATGCTATTTATTTAAGAAGCGTTAAACAGTGGTCAATTTCTTTGAGGTAGGTGTTAATGCGCTTTTCGAGGGCTGCTTTTTCTTGATCTGAATAGCCGCTCGCAGAACTAACTTGTAAACCATCAAGCTGTTGTTGAAGACTTCGCAACATCTCTTCTTTTTGGTGCACCATACCGGTAGCTTTTTCTAAATCGGCGGTGAGGCGCTGATTTTCGCGAAGTAGCTGCTGCTGATTTTTGAGGAGCAGCTGCAACTTTTCTTGTAAAGATTTGATATGTGTTTCGAATTCAAACATGTAAATATGCGTATAAATATAAGTGCTTATTTTCTGATTTCAGCACCTAATTCTTTTTCAAAAGCTCCAATCAATTTTGATACCATAGCATCTGTTTCGGCATCTGTCATGGTTTTTTCTTCGTCAACAAATGTAAAACTAAGTGCCATTGACTTTTTGTTAACCCCTAATTTATCACTTTCAAAAACGTCAAACAAACGGATACCTTTTAGCTTAGGAAGTTTTACGGTAGCCACCGCAAGCTCAATAGCAGCATAGGTTACAGATCGGTCTACCACCAGCGCCAAATCGCGTTGTACCGCTGGAAACTTAGATACTTCTTTGTAAACAATTTTTTGTTTTTCGGCAGCTGTAACAAGCGCAGCCACATCAATATCTACAAAAACAACACCCTGTTTGATATCAAATTGTTGACGCTTTTTGGGTGACACTTCAAGGACAGTTGCAATGGTAAGGCCACTCACTGTAGCAGCAATAGAGGTACTCGCGGTGTCTTTTGCGCTGTCGTATAATGACCAGGTAATAGATGGCAATCCTGTGAGTGTTGCAATAGCCTGCAAAATGCCTTTTGCCATTAAAAGGTCCTGCTCTTTGGATTTAACGCGCCAGCCTTCTTCGGTATCTAACCCACTTAAATAAATACACAAATGCTCCGTTTCTGAATACTTCCCAGAACCACTGGTAGCATAGGTTTTACCAAATTCAAACAAACGCAAATTATGATTCCGTCTATTACAATTGTAGGCAATAGTTTCAAGTCCGGTTTCAAGCATCGAAGGACGAAGCACGTCTAAATCGGCACTTAAATTATTGATCATTTTAACCGCCGTTTCTAACACAGCTGGCGTAAAATATTGACTATTGGTAATGGAGTTGGTAAAAATTTCTACAAAGCCTTTACCTACTAAAAACTGCGTTGTTTTTTCTTTGATCACTTCTTTAGCACTTGCTACTTCTACAGCGGGGCTGATGGTAATGGTGGTTGGAATTTCAATATTATCGAGTCCATCAATACGCAAAATTTCTTCTACTAAATCGGCGGGAATACTAATGTCTGGTTTGCTGTATGGCACTGCTACACGGAGTTCATCAATGCCCTCCCCAATCACTTCAAAACCCAGTGCAGTCAATATTTTTTTAACCGCTTCTGGGTGGTAGTTTTTACCACTTAATTTTTTGATGTAATGGTATTTAACAGCGACTTCTGTTTTAGGTGTCACTGTCGGATAGATATCTGTAATGTCTGAACTGATGCTTCCGCCAGCCACTTCTTTAATAAGTAATGCGGCTCTTTTTAAAACCTGAACCGTGGAAGCAATATCAACACCTTTTTCAAATCTAGTAGCAGCATCTGTACGAAGACCATGGTGCAAAGATGTTTTACGAATGGTGGTAGGATGAAACCAAGCACTCTCTAAAAAAATAGAAGTTGTGCCAGCATGCACGCCACTAGCGGCGCCGCCAAACACACCCGCAATACACATAGGATCTGTGGCATTACATATTAATAAATCGGTATCTTGTAGTTTGCGCTCTTTGGTATCAAGGGTTGTAAAAGAGGTACCCCCAGCTACATTTTTTACAATTACTTTTCCGCCCGTAACAGCAGCAGCATCAAAAGCATGCAGGGGTTGGCCGGTTTCGTGTAATATATAATTGGTAACGTCTACGATATTGTTGATAGGTCTTACGCCAATTGCAGTTAGTCTATTTTTTAACCAAGCAGGAGAATCAGATACTGTTACACCCGTTAATTCAATACCTGCATAACGCTTACAGGCTGCTTCGTTTTCGATGCTAACATGAATCGTTTTATTGTTTTGATCTGGGGTAAAAGAATTTGAAAACGGTGTAACCGGTTTTGCTTCTTTTTCGTGGTGCGTTAAATAAGCACACACGTCTTTTGCAACACCCAAATGGCTCATTGCGTCCATGCGGTTAGGTGTTAAACCAATTTCATATACCCAGTCTTGATAAGGTTCAAACAGCGTAGCAGCAGGCGTTCCAACGATTGTATCTGCTGGCAATACCATAATGCCGTCATGACTGGTGCCAAGTCCTATTTCATCTTCGGCGCAAATCATGCCAAAACTTTCTTCGCCTCTAATTTTTGCAACACGCATGGTTAACGGATCACCAGCACTTGGATAAATAGTTGTGCCAATCGTTGCCACAATTACTTTTTGTCCTACCGCAACATTGGATGCTCCACATACAATTTGTAATGGGGCTTCTGCGCCAATATGTACGGTGGTGATTTTTAATTTATCGGCATTGGGATGCTGTGTAACTGTAAGCACTTCTCCCACCGTTAAGCCGGCAAGTCCCCCTTTTACATTTTCATAAAACGTTAAACTTTCAACTTCTAAACCAATAGACGTTAAAATTTTAGACAATTTTTCGGGTTCAATGCTACAGGGCAGGTATTCAGATAGCCAGTTATAACTTATTGTCATGATTGCTTACACGTGTTTAAGGGCCTCAAAAATAAGTTTTTATAGCCGTAAATGCTACGCTTTAATGAGAACAAAACGCAGATTCATCCAATACTTCTTTCAGCACAAGATTTGTTAATAATGGCCTTTTTTTGTGGAATAAGTTTTGATATTGGTGGATAACAGTAGTAAATTGTGTGGATAGCGCAGTAAAAACCTGCGTGGAACGGTGTGTTCTGTGTGGACGAAAAATAGCGAAGAAATACTTGAAAAAGCGCAAATCTTGGTGCATATTCGCTCTCTTCTGCAACATATGCAGTCAATTATTCGACTTTGTAAAGCAACCCAAAAATGGACGTTAAAATTACCAATACCAACCGCAAAAATAGAAAGCCATCGATAGACATGAGCAGCATGCTCTATGGCAAAGTGCCACCGCAAGCAAAAGAATTAGAGGAAGCGGTACTGGGTGCCATTATGCTTGAAAAAAGTGCATTTGACACGGTTTCAGAAATTATTAAGCCTGAATGTTTTTATGTAGAAGCACACCAGCTCATTTTTAAAGTGATGCAGCAACTACAAAATGATAGTGTGCCTATCGATATTTTAACGGTGGTTGAAGGTTTAAAATCAAAAAATGAATTAGACCTTGTGGGTGGGCCTTATCAAATTACCAAGCTTACCAACTCGGTGGTATCGGCTGCCAATATTGACGCGCACGCCAGAATTATTTTACAAAAATTTATTCAGCGCGAACTCATCAGAATTAGTGGTGAAATTATTGGTGACGCTTACGAAGACAGTACCGACGTTTTTGATTTACTAGATGAGAGTGAAACAAAAATGTTTAACATCACCAATAATTATCTTAAAAAGAATTTCGAAGAAATAGGACAAGTACTTGCAAAAACCATCAACCGTATTGATGAACTGCGTACCAAAACAGAAGATATTTCTGGGGTGCCAAGTGGATTCCCAACACTAGACCGTATTACCTACGGATGGCAACCTACCGATTTAATTATTTTGGCGGCAAGACCGTCTGTGGGTAAAACCGCCTTTGCATTAAATTTAGCACGTAACGCAGCATTACACCCTACAAAGCCCATCCCCGTTGGATTTTTCTCCTTAGAGATGAGTGCACCGCAGCTTGTGCAACGTATTTTAAGTGCAGAGAGTGAAATTAAAATGGAAAAAATTTCTAGGGGTAAACTAGAAGACTACGAATACCAACAACTACACGCAAAAGGTTTAAAAAAATTAGAGCGTGCGCCACTTTACATTGATGACACTGCGGCTTTAAATATTTTTGAATTTAGAGCAAAAGCCAGAAGACTGGTAAACAAACACAAGGTTGGCATCATCATTATTGACTACCTACAATTGATGAGTGGTAGTGGTGATAGAAACAATAACCGTGAACAAGAAATTTCAAATATCTCTCGAAGCTTAAAAGCACTTGCCAAAGAATTAAACATTCCAATTGTTGCACTTTCACAGTTGAGTCGTGCGGTGGAAACAAGAAAGGAAAGTAAAATGCCGCAGCTGAGTGACCTTCGTGAATCGGGTGCGATTGAACAAGACGCCGATATGGTTATGTTTATTTACCGTCCAGAATATTACGAAGTTATGAGTAATGACATGGGCGAAAGTACACACGGTGAAACCCACGTAAGAATTGCAAAACATAGAAACGGTCAATTAGATACCATTAAACTACGCGCTAAACTAGATATTCAAAAATTTGAAGAATGGGATGGCGATGGTTCTGGATTTGGATCTAGCAACTGGAAACCAGTAGCCCCAGGAAGCACGGCTGGTACTGGTGCTCAGGACAGCGCTAAATTATTTATTCAAAAAGAAAGTAAAATGAATGAGGGTGATTTTGACGAAGGCTTTGACAACGAAACACCTTTTTAACTCACCTCATTTTCAATTAACATGTCGGCGCTACCTTATTTTTACGAACCTAGTATTCAAAAAAACAATACGCACTTTGAATTAAGTGAAGCGACTTCTAAACACTGTATCCAAGTGCTGCGCATGCGCGCCGGAGAAAGCCTGCACCTCACCGATGGTATTGGAAACCTTTACACAGCAAGCATTGTAGAAGCTGATAAAAAAAAGACAGTCGTAAAAATTGACTCGGTAGTGCATACCCCTGCTCCTACTAAAAACGTTTGCATTGCGATAGGACTTTTAAAAAATACAGGACGCTTTGAATGGTTTTTAGAAAAAGCGACGGAAATGGGCGTGACAAAAATTGTCCCGTTAATTTGCGAGCGAAGCGAGCGGTCTAACCTCAAAGGGGAACGCATGATGGGCGTTGTAGTTGCTGCGCTTATTCAGAGCAAACAAACATGGCTGCCTGTTTTGTCGGAACCTATTACAGTAGCGCAGTTTATTGATAAGCATCCTAGTTCGCAAAAGCTTATTGCACATTGTGAAGAAGCGGGTAAAACAGCACTCACAAACATTCCAAATAGTAGCGATACAAGTATTTTAATTGGACCAGAGGGTGATTTTACTGAGTCGGAAATTGCACTTGCCACAGCTGCAAAATATACACCTGTTAGCCTTGGCGAAACTAGGCTTAGAACCGAAACAGCGGGTATGGTAGCCGCAGCGCTTTTGCTTTATAAAAATTAAACGCACCAACAAATAACTGCATGCAAGCAACTCACTCATTTTTCCGCAGTCATTTTTTTCTTCGAATCGTTGTATTATTAGTAGGTGTTGCAACTGCTACAAATTGTTGGGGTAATTTTTATACTTCGGAACAACAAGACAGTATAACAGAAGCTACCATAGATTCTTTTTTGATCAAAAACGAAGTAGCTCAAAATTTTAGCGTTGCGATTAAGGATTTTTACCAGTCCAATAAACATCAATACGTCTGGATACAAGCAAAAGGAATCAAGCAAAACACTAACGAATTTATAGCGCATGTAAACAAGCTTGCACCGAATACACTAGATAGTAGTTTTATTACGAAACTAACCAAACAAAATTTCGTTCAATATAATGCAGCCACAGAAATTGAGCTATCCATAAGCCTTGCCTTTTTTACCTACGCAGACAAATGGCTCATGCCCAGTGATATAGACCCTTCAATGGTGAACTGGCGCATACCCAAAAAATCATTGACGCTGGCAAATCAATTAAAAAACTGGTTAAACCCAACCACTAAAATGGGCTTTAATACAGGTAGCCAAAATTTTAAATTCTTACTTGAAAATTACGTGGGCCTCTCAAAAATTGCAACGCTTGATACAGGCATACATATTAGCACCAAACAAACTAAAATTAACAAAGGAGAGATGGTGCCGGTGATTAGACAAATCAAAAAGAAATTACAATTACTGGGTGATTTTAAAAGCACAGATACCACGTCGTTATACAGCAATACACTAGGCCTTGCCATTAATAGGTTTCAAGAAAGAATGGGGCTTGCAAAAACAAATTATATTGATAAAACTTTGTTACAAGCACTTCAAATACCCATTAAAGAGTACGCAAATACTATTGCCATTAATCTAGAGCGCTTTCGCTGGATGCCTGCCATGCTGGATAGCAACTATATTGTTGTAAATATTCCAGCCTACCAGCTGCTTGTATTTGATAGCAGTAAAATTCAGTTTAAAATGCCGGTAATAGTAGGATCAGAGTCAAATAATACCGTCATATTTAGCAACCGCATGCGCTACGTTGTTTTTAGCCCTTATTGGAATGTACCTCCCAGTATTGTAAAAGCTGAAATTTTACCTGGTATTAGAAAAAATAAAAATTACCTGGCAGAGAAAAATATGGAGATTACAATACCTGGCGATGTACCCACCATCAGACAGTTGCCTGGCGCACAAAACTCACTTGGGTTGGTTAAATTTTTATTTCCTAACCCCTACAATATTTATTTGCATGACACCCCAGGCAAACACCTTTTTGCAAAACAAAACAGGAGTTTAAGTCATGGTTGTATTAGGCTAGGTGACGCCCGTAAAATGGCTGGTTACCTGCTAAGAGCCGATACCAGTTGGACCGCTGTAAAAATAGATACGGCCATGCACCAACAAAAAGAAAAATGGGTAACCCTCAAAAAAACGATCCCAGTTTTTATTGCTTATTTTACAAGTTGGGTAGACAGCAATGGTGTATTACAGTTTAGAAAAGATATATACGACCATGATGCCAAAATGGAGCGCATTCTTTTTAGAAAAGAAGAGGTCCAACTATAAGAACCATATCTTAACTTTGAAATAAAGAATTACGATGCATTTAATTGAAGTTACTAGCGCCGTTACTGCCAAAGATTTTTTAGAGGTACAAGCCATCATCAATGCAGGTAATCCTAATTATATTAGACCCCTTAACAATGAGGTCAATGATGTTTTCGACCCCCTTAAAAATAAAAATTTTAAATACGGCGAAGCTAAAAGATGGATTTTAGAATCTGATAATGGTGAACTCGTAGGGCGTATTGCTGCTTTTACCAATTCAAAATATATTAATAAAGGGACCGATTTTAACACCGGTGGCGTTGGTTTTTTTGATTGCATCAATGATCAGGCTGCTGCCAATTTACTTTTTGATACCGCTAAGGCATGGCTTTCCCAAAAAGGTATGGAAGCCATGGACGGACCTATCAATTTTGGGGACAGAGACAAGTGGTGGGGCCTCATGGTAGAAGGTTTTGATAAGCCTCCTATGTATGGCATGTCGTATAATCCTGACTACTACGAAACCTTATTTACAAACTACGGTTTTCATAATTATTACAACCAGTACTATTACGCCATGAGCGTAAAAGATGAATTACCAACTAGGTTTCCTGAAAGACACGCGCGCTTTGCAGCGAAGCCCGACTATGTGGCCAAGCATGTTAAGTTAAATGAACTTGAAAAATATGCCAGCGACTTTGCAACGGTTTATAACGCAGCATGGGCGCAACATGGAGAGGCCAAAGAAATTACCAAGGAACAAGTAATCAAGCTTTTTAAATCCATGAAACCAATTATGGATGAGCGTCTTGTTTGGTTTGCTTATTATAAAACAGAACCCATTGGCATGTTCATAAATATTCCGGACCTCAACCAATATTTTAAACATTTTAATGGGAAACTTGGCTGGTTCCAAAAACTTCGATTGCTATACATGACAAAAACCGGGAAAAATAAACAGTTAACCGGACTGGCTTTTGGTATTGTACCTAAATACCAGTCGCTTGGGATTGATAGCTTTATGATTCAGGAATGTTCCCTCCTCATTAAAAACAAAGATTGGTATGACCGTTATGAAATGGGCTGGGCTGGCGACTGGAATCCTAAAATGCTCAATATCTATAAGAGTTTAGGAGCTCAACCAAGCCGCAGAATGGTCACGTTTAGGTGCCTTTTTGATGCCACCAAGCCCTTTGAGCGTCACCCAGAAATGGTGTACGGCTAAAATTATACCCATGTGCAAAAAAGGTAGGGTTTAGATAAGGGTAAGCCTACCGTTGTGCTTATATTGCAACCCTGTTATGGAAAATCATTTTGTTGTTTCGGCACGTAAGTATAGACCCCAAAACTTTAATACCGTTGTTGGGCAATCGCATATTACGACAACCCTCAAAAACGCCATCAAAAACAATCAACTCGCGCATGCGTTTTTGTTTTGTGGTCCAAGGGGTGTTGGTAAAACAACATGTGCCAGAATTTTAGCAAAAACCATCAACTGTACAAGCCCTACCCCAGAAGGTGAAGCTTGTAACACCTGTAACAGCTGCGTATCTTTTGACGCTGGCACATCACTCAATATTCATGAACTAGATGCGGCGAGTAACAACTCGGTGGATGATATTAGATCGCTTGTAGAACAGGTAAGATTTGCACCGCAGGCTGGTAAATACAAAGTATATATTGTGGATGAGGTACACATGCTCAGCGCAAGTGCCTTTAATGCCTTTTTAAAAACATTAGAAGAACCCCCTTCATATGCGATTTTTATTTTAGCAACTACCGAAAAGCATAAAATACTTCCTACTATATTAAGTCGTTGTCAAATTTTTGATTTTAAAAGAATCACCAACAACGATACCGTAGAACATTTAGAAGAAATTGCAGGTAAAGAATCAATAAAAGCCGAGCGTGCAGCGCTTCAAGTAATTGCACAAAAGAGCGAAGGCTGCATGCGTGATTCACTTAGCATACTCGATAAAATAGTAAGCTTTACAGGCGGTAGTTTAACCTATCAAAATACCCTCGAGCATTTAAATATTTTAGACGAAGACTACTTCTTTAAATTGCTAGAAAGCATGCAAGCCAAGGATTTAGCGGCATCCATGATCCTCTATGATGAAATCAATAGAAAGGGGTTTGAAGGTGATATGGTACTGAATGGATTTGCAGAATTCATTCGAAATATTTTGGTTTGTAAAGATCCAAAATCTGCGCCATTACTAGAAGTAGTAGAAGGTATGCAGGATAAATATATTTCCGCTGCCGCCGCTATGGGCATGTCTTATTTGGTGAGTGCGCTCAATATTTTAAATGAAGCAGAGATTAATTATAAAATGGCGCGTAACAAAAGATTACACGTAGAACTTACGCTCATTAAACTTAATTTTTTACAAGAAGCCATAGAGCTTGCTTCTGAAAATGGTTCCATCGTAAAAAAAAAACGGATTGACGGACCAGTAGCAATTAAAACAAGAAGCATTCCTTCCATACAAGTAGTTACCCCTTCAAATACTACGGCTACGACTACGACTGCAAATAAACCAAGTGTTTCGATAGATTCGGAAGTAGCGGCAAGTATGCCCACAATTTCTGGTACGCAAACGACAAAGCAACCCCTGGCTACAACACCCATACCAGCAGTTTCGCCTGTTGTTTCTACTGCAACTGAACCAGCAAAAACACGAACGATACCCGCTCAAAGTTCGGGTCCTAAAAAGAACCTATTAACAGCCCTTCGTGAAAAATATGGTGACCAGTACGCTATTGAAGAAGTTAAAGAAGCGGAATCACTGAACCTAGAAAAGCTAAGAGCTTGCTGGGACGCTTATGGCGCCACCCTAGAAGCACAGCAAAAGCACTCTGCCGCTGGAACTTTTAAAATGGCAGTGCTTGAAATTGAAAGTGATATCCATTTTACCGTACGTGTGCCTGGCTTAACGGCGCAAAAATTTGTAGAGCAGGAGCGCATGATGCTTATTGATCAAATATTTGCTACGTTTAATAATAGATCTATCAAATTTAGTGTGATCGTTGACGCTACAGAAAAAGAAGACGTGCCAATTCACATGCGTTTAAACAGTAAACAAAAATTTGAACGGATTAGTGAGCAGTATCCGCTACTCAAAGAATTGAAAGAAAAACTGAAACTCGAAATCGATTATTAATCTGTTTCGCTGCTATATTTTTTTGGTAGCACTGTAACTATTTTTTAATAGCCACTGTAATACTTTATCGCGCTGATCTCCTTGAATAATAATTTCGGCATCTTTGACAGAGCCGCCCGTTCCGCAAAAATTTTTAAGTTGTTTACCTAGTTGTTCTACGTCATTATTGGTACCAACAAATCCTGTAATGAGCGTAACAGCCTTACCTGCTCTATGTTTGGTATCGAGCTTGATACGTAATAGTTGTTTTGCTGGCGGTAAAGTTTCAAACACCTCTTGCTTCTCTGGCTCAAAACTAAAATTAGGATCGGTACTATAAATGAACCCCCTTGCGTCTGATTTATTTTTTTTGCTCATTAAAATAAAAAGAATATTTAATTAATACGAAGGGTTACAATATGATAAGGCGCTGCATTTTTTTTCATGAGCATCAGCGTAATATTATAATTTTTTGTGGCGCCACTTATTTTCCCGGTCAAATACATGGTATTACCAATTTCTCTTTGGGCGGTACGCTCAAAACCTTTAACCTGGTATTCTGCATAAAAAGCAGCGAGCTTTTCAGCCGCTTTCTCGGTTGCCACAATTTTATCTTCCGGCGCATTCAAAAATTTAATGTCTACTACCACTGCAAAATGTTTTGCTATCTCTGCGGCATTTCCAGATTTTAAAGCGGCTACTACCAGATCTGCATCTCCTTGAAAAGGCCCTTCAAATGCTGTCGTTAACAGCAGGAGAGGAAATAAAAGGCCTAATAAATGCTTTTTCATGTTCTGGTTTTATATGACTCACCCAAAAATAACTAAGATGTAGCAATTAATAAGATTATCCCGCTTTAAAATTGAGGTTTTGCCCCAAAAATAAAGGTTGTAAATTTGTAGTATGAAACGCAAAGTAATTCTCGTAATCATGGATGGATGGGGTCTTGGCACAAAAAAAATGTCAGATGCTATCCAGCAATCAAAAACACCATTTGTAAATAGCCTTTATACCAAATACGCACATAGCACACTTGTAACATGTGGTGAAGACGTTGGCTTACCGGAAGGTCAAATGGGTAATTCAGAAGTAGGGCACTTAAATATTGGCGCAGGACGTATTGTATACCAAGAATTACAACGTATTAACGTTGCGATTAAAACGGGCGAACTTGCAAACAACCCCACTTTTTTAGAAGCAGTTGCGTATGCTAAAGCAAATCATAAACCACTACATTTAATGGGACTCGTAAGTGATGGTGGCGTACATGCCCATATCAATCACCTAACTGCTATTTGCGATTATTGTAAAGCCAATGATCTTAGCGAGGTTTATATTCATGCATTTACAGATGGACGCGATACCGATCCAAAAAGTGGTTTAGGCTTTATTACAACGCTCACGCAGCATCTACAAAATAGTGTAGGCAGGATTGCTACAATTAGTGGTCGTTACTACGCCATGGACCGGGATAAAAGATGGGAAAGAGTGAAACTTGCCTATGATTGTCTCGTACATAATGCTGGGCCCCGTGCAACCAGCGCTACCAGTGCTTTAGAAGCCGCATACGCTGCTGATACCACCGATGAATTTTTACTTCCTACTGTTATTGTGGATGACAACAACGAACCTGTTGCTGCTATCAAAGAAGGCGACGCCGTATTCTGTTTTAATTTTAGAACAGACCGTTGTAGAGAAATTACAGAAGTGCTAACGCAACAGGCATTTCCTGAATATAATATGCAGCCCTTACAGCTACATTACACCACCATGACCCAGTACGACCAAACATTTAAAGGCGTACACGTAGTTTTTGAAAATGATAATTTACAAAATACAATCGGCGAAGTATTAGCGGCACATGGTAAAAAACAAATCAGAATTGCAGAAACCGAAAAATACCCTCACGTAACTTTCTTTTTTAGCGGCGGCAGAGAACAACCTTTTGAAGGAGAAAATAGAATCATGGTGGCTTCTCCAAAAGTTGCAACTTATGATTTACAACCAGAAATGAGTGCTGTTGGTATCACCGATTTATTGGTTCCAGAAATAGAAGCCGAATCTGCCGATTTTATTTGCCTAAACTACGCAAACGCAGATATGGTAGGCCATACCGGTGTTTTTGAAGCTGCTATTAAAGCGGTGGAAACCGTTGATGCTTGTGTAGAAAGAGTAGTGACAGCAGGTCTTGCACACGGCTATACCCTGCTAGTTACCGCTGATCATGGTAACGCAGATTTTATGATCAACGAAGACGGAAGCCCTAATACGGCACATACGTTAAATTTGGTACCTTTATTTTTAGTAGACAATGATTTAAAAGTAAATCTTACAGCAGGTAAACTTGGAGACATTGCACCAACTATTTTACATCTAATGGAATTACCAATACCGGCAGAAATGACCGGCAATATTTTAATAAAATAATTACCGCCATGAGTTTACTAAAAAAAATAGGGCTAGCACTTGTTGTTGTTCTAGTTGTAATGCAAGCATTTAAACCTGAAAAGAATGTATCAAACGATCATTCAAAAAATATTACAACCCTTTACCCAGTATCAAAAGAAGTGGATGCTATTTTGGTAAAAGCTTGTAATGATTGTCATAGCAACAACACAAAATACCCCTGGTATGCGGGCGTTCAACCACTTGCTTGGTGGATCAATGACCATGTACTAGACGGTAAAAAACATTTTAATTTAGATGATTTTGCCAATTATAAACTTCGTAAGCAGTACCATAAAATGGAGGAAGTAATTGAACAAGTAAAAGAAGGCGAAATGCCCCTTGAATCATATAGTCTTATACATGGCGAGGCAAAATTAACCCAGGAAGAAAGGGTTATATTAACGAACTGGGCACAATCTGTACTTGATTCGATGAAAGCCACTTATCCAATTGATAGTTTGATTAAAAAGAATTAGGCGTTAATCACCGCTCTTTTATTAGCCCGCTTAACCAATTAAGCGGGCTTTTTGTTACTTTGCAGCATGGAAATTACAAAAGCCAGCTATTTGGTTTCGAGTCCTAGTTTTGACAAATGTCCAAAGCCTGATAGGCCCGAGTATGCTTTTATTGGACGCAGTAACGTAGGCAAGTCTTCATTGATAAACATGCTTACCGGCCAAAAGAATTTGGCCAAAACATCTGGAACGCCAGGTAAAACCCAGCTCATCAATCACTTTGAAATAGAGAGCACCCTTAAAGCAAAAGCACCAAGAAGCAAATGGTTTATTGTTGATTTACCAGGATACGGATATGCCAAAAGATCCCAAACAGATAGAAGACGTTGGGAACAAATGATTGAAGGTTATTTTAAAAAAAGAGAAAACCTTGTACAAGTTTTTGTACTGATTGATAGTAGACATGGTCCTCAAAAAAATGATTTAGAATTTATTAGTCAATTAGATAGTTGGGGTATCGTTTTTACGCTCGTATTTACAAAAATTGATAAAGAAAAACCGGGTGTTGTAAAAAGAAACGTAGAAAGCTTTTTTACTGTATTAAAGGAGAGCTGGCAATTTTTGCCCCGCCATTTTGTAACAAGTGCCGAATTAAAAACAGGTCGTGAAGAAATGTTAGCATTTATTGCTACCTGTAACGAAGCTGCAATATCAGCTGAATAATTATACCTTATTATGAAATTACTCATCACGTATTTAAAGCCCTACAAAGGGCTTGTACTTTTAGCGTTACTACTTGCAGGTATTAACCAAACTTTTTCATTGTTTGATCCCATGATATTTGGGAAACTCATAGATCAGTTTGCCAATCATGCCAAAACCAATGCAGATGGAAGTTTTAGAAGCGAAAGTGAATTTATAAAAGGCATTATGGGGATGCTTTTTTTACTCGTAGGTACTGCCATGGTAAGCAGGCTTGCAAAGGCTTTCCAGGATTATACCGTTAATGTTGTGATTCAAAAATTTGGTGCTAAAATATTTACTGATGGACTTCAACACTCTATGCGCTTACCTTATCAAGATTTTGAAGATCAACGTAGCGGCGAAACACTTTCCATCTTAACAAAAGTAAGAGCCGACACGGAAAAGTTTATAGGCTATATCATCAATGTATTGTTTGGCATTATTGTTAGTGTACTATTTGTTTCTATTTATGCTACCAGACTACACTGGTCAATTGTTCCTATTTACTTAGGTGGTGCAATACTTATTGGAGCCGTTACCAATTTACTCAGTAAAAAAATAAAAGTAATTCAAAAAGCAATTGTTGGAGAAACCACCGCGCTTGCCGGAACCACCACCGAAAGTTTAAGAAACATTGAACTTGTAAAAAGTTTAGGTTTAACAGACCAGGAAGTTAAAAGACTCAACACCAATACCTATAAAATTTTAGGGCTTGAACTTAAAAAAGTAAAAAGTATTCGTTCGCTTAGTTTTATTCAGGGTACACTTGTTAATTTTTTAAGACAGGTTATTACTTTTACGCTCATGTGGCTTATATACAGAGACGTATTAACAGTTGGTCAGTTAATATCATTACAGTTTTATAGCTTCTTTATATTTGGTCCACTACAAGAAATTGGTAGTATTATTTTGAGCTATCGAGAAGCAGAAGCCTCTCTTCAAAATTTTCACAAACTAATGAGTCGTGAAGTAGAAGTAAGACCTGAACATCCAACAAATGTTGGCGCTATTCAAACCCTTGCTTTTTCAAATGTTTCTTTTCAACACCAATCGGCTCAATTTAAAGCACTTGACAATATCTCTTTTAATGTTAAACTAGGAGAAACCATTGCCTTTGTGGGTCCATCTGGTGCAGGTAAAAGTACACTTGTTAAATTACTTGTGGGACTTTATAGACCACAAATTGGACATATCGAATACAACGGTGCCAAAGAAAACGATATCGATTTTGAAGAACTTAGAAATCAAATTGGATTTGTTACTCAGGATACACAACTTTTTGCTGGCACCATTAGAGAAAATTTAAGCTTTGTATTTCCCAATGCCACCGACGCCGAAATGATTATAGCACTTGAAAAAGCAAGTTGTCATTCTATTTTATCCAAAGCTGAGCAAGGTCTAGATAGTATTATTGGTGAAGGAGGATTAAAACTCAGTGGCGGAGAAAAACAAAGATTATCTATTGCGCGCGCATTACTCAGACATCCGCACCTACTTATTTTTGACGAAGCAACGTCATCACTCGATAGTATTACAGAAGAAGAAATCACAAGAACCATTCATGCCATTTCTGAAGAGCGGGAACAAATTACAGTCATGATTGCACACAGGCTTAGCACCATTATGCATGCGAACAGAATTTATGTATTAGAAAAAGGGCAAATCGTTGAAACCGGAACACACGAAGCACTACTTACCGAAAAAGGCCTTTATTACGCAATGTGGCGCCAACAAATTGGAGAAAGAAAAGTAACGCGTTAAGTACCTGCTTTTATTCTTTCCCAAATTTCTTTTTAAAGTATTCAATGACAGAAGGATCTTCGAGGCCTTCCATATCACTAAGCTCTAGTTCAAGTGCTTTGGTACTTAATTGTATTTCTAAAAAAGAAAGTAGTAAAGAGGCAGAAAAAGACAACAAACTAATTGCAAAAATGATATTAGCAGCTAGCATATACTGAACATAAATAAGATACATACATAAGATACATCCTAAAAATGTAACCACCCCTAATGCTTGCATGTTTTTAATGAGCTTTAAGCGATAGCGCAAATTTTTTATTTGTCCGTGTAGGATTTGTTTTTGCTCTTGATTTTGGTATTTATCATGCAAATTTCTAACCCTACTGCTAAGTGCTAAAAACCTGTTGGTATAAGCGAGCATAATTAAACTAATAGCCGGGAAAAGAAGGGCTGGGGTATTAAAACTAATTTCCATCACACAAAGTACGTAAGAATTTTAAAGCAAACCTATTTCACTTTTAACATCGTATGAACCTGTTGTAC
>CANHHX010000044.1 GCA_947461125.1 Bacteroidota bacterium
AAAATAATAATAAAATAGGTACCGAAAAAGTAAAACTAGAATTTGTAGGCATAGAATAAATGCTTACATTAGTTGTAAACCTATAATAAGCGCTATGGAAGTGGTTCATATCAGTGCCGAATGTTATCCGGTAGCCAAGGCTGGCGGCCTTGGAGATGTTGTAGGAGCGCTCCCAAAATACCAAAATAAGGCTGGCATTACTTCAAAAGTAGTGATGCCTATGTACCGTACGCCCTTTTTATACAATTCAGATTGGGTTGTCGATTATAAGGCCAAAGCCTATATGGGTGGATGGGAATTTGAGTATACGATTATTAAAGAAGCACATAACAAACTTGGATTCGATTTATACCTAGTTGATATTGCTGGTTTATTAGACCGTCAAAAAATTTATGGCTACTCCGACGATACAGCGCGTTTTACTGCTTTTCAAATTGCAGTAGTGCACTGGATGTCTCATTGGAGTCACCGCCCAACGGCTGTGCATTGTCACGATTATCATGCGGGCCTTATTCCATTTATGATGCAGCACTGTTATGATTACAATCATTTAAAATCAGTGCCAACAGTGCTTACCATTCACAATGCACAGTATCAGGGCTGGATGCCGTGGTCACAGTCTATGTTAATTCCCAAGTGGGATCTCTCAAAAAAAGGATTACTTGATTGGGATAATTGTATCAATCCACTCGCTGCTGCTATTAAATGTGCCTCCAAAATAACAACCGTAAGTCCTAGTTATATGCAGGAACTCATGCATCATGCCAACGGTCTCGAAACATTAATAGCATCTGAAAAAAATAAGTGTGTAGGCATTTTAAATGGAATAGATCATGAGGTTTGGAATCCTGCAACAGATTGTTATTTAATAGAGCACTTTTCTGTAAAAACTGTGACAGCAGGAAAACAACAAAACAAGCAAAATATTTGTGATCAGTTTGGATTAGATGCAACGAAGCCGCTTTTTGTTTTTATTGGAAGGCTAGTGGGTGAAAAAGCTGCCGATGTTTTGCCTGGGGCGTTGCACAAAGCTATTCAAACCTATCGCGAAAAAGCTTCTTATATGATTTTAGGAAGTGGTGATCCTGCGGTAGAAGCTGCCTTAACAAACCTAGCTATGGCAAATAGTAATTGCATAAAAGTTAGCATTGGATACAACGAATCTTTGAGTCATCAGCTCTATGCTGCCGCCGATTTTTTACTCATGCCTTCTAGGGTAGAACCTTGTGGTTTAAATCAACTCTATGCCATGCGTTATGGAACGGTTCCCATGGTGCGCAGCACCGGTGGACTTCAAGATACGGTTATAGACATGGGTGATACAGGAGGGTATGGTATTAGATTTACGCATGCCAATGAAACGGATATTGTACATGCTGTTGGACGAGCCATAGATGTTTTTGAAAATAAAACACATTTGTTGTGGATGCGTGAACGCATGATGCAAATCAATCATAGTTGGGAACAAACAGTTCAGTCCTATACGAATGTATACAAGTCACTATAAATTTTTATGCTAAAAAAATAAGCCTATGAGTACGATTTCAAAATCTGTGTTGGCCGTTATTTTAGGTGGCGGTGCAGGGTCAAGATTGTTCCCTTTAACGGTGAGTAGATCCAAGCCTGCTGTGCCTATTGCAGGAAAGTACCGACTTGTAGATATTCCTATTAGTAACTGTATTAATAGTCAGATTAACCGCATGTTCGTGTTAACGCAGTTTAATTCTGCTTCGCTGAATAAGCATATCAAAAACACCTATCATTTTAGTGCTTTCAGCAGTGGCTTTGTAGACATTTTAGCCGCCGAGCAAACCCCCGATAATCCGGGATGGTTTCAGGGTACTGCCGATGCTGTTCGTCAATCTCTGCGTCATATTTCTAATTTAGATTTCGATTACATTTTAATTTTAAGTGGGGATCAACTCTATCAAATGGATTTTAGTGAAATGTGGCAAGCGCATATTGCAAAAGGTGCCGACATTTCAATTGCTACTATTCCAGTAGACAGTAGAGACGCTCCTGAGTTTGGCATTTTAAAAACCAACAACGAAAATTTAATTACTTCTTTTATAGAAAAGCCAGCTCCTGATTTGCTACCTAATTGGACAAGTGACACGGGGCCCGTTATGCAGGCTGCCGGCAAACATTATTTGGCGTCAATGGGTATTTATATTTTTAGTAAAAAAGCACTCTATCATTTACTCAATGAAGTGCACCCCAATGCCACCGATTTTGGTAAAGAAATTATGCCGCAGGCAATCAATTCTTACAAAGTAGTGAGTTTCCAATATGATGGTTATTGGACAGACATCGGAAATATTTATTCATTTTTTGAAGCAAATATTGGCCTCACCGATGATGTGCCGCAGTTTAATTTATTTGATAACGCAAAAACAGTGTATAGCCGTGCCCGCATGTTACCACCTGCAAAAATTAGTGGCACCAAGCTTAATAAAAGCATCATTGCAGAAGGGTCCATTATTTTAGCAGATGCTATCGAACAATCGGTGGTGGGTATTCGCGCAAGAATTGGAACCGGAACCACCATTGCCAACGCGTATATAATGGGTAATGACTACTACGAAACCCTCGATCAAATTCATGATAATACAGCTGCCGGAAAGCCACTCATTGGCATTGGGCAGCGCTGCGTGATAGAAAGTGCTATTATTGACAAAAACTGCCGCATAGGTAACGATGTAAGCATAAAAGGAGGGAAACACCTCGCCAATACCGATCATCCACTCTACGCTGTAAAAGATGGCATTGTGGTGGTTAAAAAAATGGCCATTTTACCCAACGGTTTTGTGATTGAGTAGGTGTTTGGATAGCTTTTTTACCTATTTTAGTGGATATGTATTTTTTACACATTGCTAAATTCGATTGCTATGTCAAATTCATCCGCTAGCCCAGCGCCCTTAGCGGGCGTAAAACCCAAACCAAGGTTAAGCCTAGGTCAAATCTTTTTCATGAGTTTTGGTTTTTTGGGTATTCAATTTGGTTTCGCTTTACAAAATGGAAATGCTAGCCGAATACTTCGTTCATTTGGTGCCGACGTGGATCAGCTTCCAGCCTTTTGGATTGTAGCACCACTCATGGGTATGCTTGTGCAACCACTTATTGGTCATTACAGTGATAGAACCTGGAACCGAATTGGAAGAAGAAAACCTTATTTTTTAGTAGGTGCTTTACTTTCCTCTATCGCACTTTTATTTTTACCCAACGCAGGTGCCGTTGCATCTGTTATACCTGCACTTTGGATTGGCGCAGGTATTGTGATGATTATGGACGCCTCCTTTAATGTGGCTATGGAACCGTTTAGAGCGCTGGTTGCCGATAATTTACCAGACGCACAAAGTACCAGCGGGTTTGCGGTGCAAACATTTTTAATTGGCGTTGGCGCCGTTGCGGGATCTGAACTTCCAGGTTGGTTGGCAAAACTCGGATTCTCGCAAGAAGCAGGGCCAACAGGCGTTGCAGACAATATTAAATATGCATTTTACATTGGAGCTGCTGTATTTATCATCGCTATTTTAGTTACGGTATTTTTTTCTAAGGAATATGCGCCAGCAGAGTATGAATCTTACCATGGCGTACAAACTGAGGAAACAAAAAAAGCAGGCTTGTCTGAAATTTTTGTTGATTTCAAAAAAATGCCGCGCACGATGAAGCAGTTAGGGCTGGTTCAATTTTTTTCGTGGTTTGCACTTTTTAGTATGTGGGTATTTACAACCGATGCGGTAGCAACACACGTGTATAAATTATCTGGCGACGATGTTTTGTCTGTGGCATACAACGAGGCTGGTAATAAAGTAGGTTCCGCATTTGGTACCTATAATTTAGTAGCTGCTATCTACGCATTATTTTTGCCAGTGGTTGCTAAATTTTTAGGCCGAAAGGGCACGCATGCATTTTCTTTGTTTGCAGGAGGTATTGGACTAATATCTATTTATTTTATTACAGATCCTGCCATGCTAACGTATTCTATGATTGGCGTAGGACTTGCATGGGCTAGTATTTTAGCCATGCCGTATGTGATTTTATCGGGTTCTATTCCGGCCGGAAAACTTGGTATTTATATGGGTATTTTTAATTTCTTTATTACACTGCCTCAAATTATTAATGGTATTTGTGGGGGCTGGATTGTGAAACATATTTATGGGGGACAACCCATTTATGCCATTGTGCTTGCAGGGTTTTTAATGCTATGCGCAGCAGTCAGTGTTTTATTTGTGTATGATCCGGGCGCCTCGAAACTGGCGAGTAAATTATGAATGAATTGAATTTTGAAAACAATAATTATGAAAAAAATAATTTCTTTTGTATTCCTTGTGTGCAGTGTAAGTTTTGCTTTTGCGCAAACGGTAACCATGTATCCTACCAACTGGTTTGTTGGTATGAAATTAAATAAAGTACAGTTGCTTTTAAGAAGCGATGATCCTAATTTTTCAAAAGCCACAATTAGTGTAAAATATCCGGGTGTAACGCTTACAAAAACACATGTATTTGCCAACGGCAAATACGTGGCGCTTGATGTTACTATTGCACCCACTGCAAAAGCAGGTACTGTAAAAATTAGTGCAACAAATGCAGGTAAAGTAACCGTATACGATTGGGCGCTACTCAATAGAAGAGAAGGCAACGGAACAAAATTTGCACAAGGGGTACGTAGTGAAGATGCTGTTTATTTACTGATGCCAGACCGCTTTAGCAATGCCGATAAAACCAACGATGCCTTTAAAGATATGCGAGATAGTGTTGCGAATCCAAGCGATATTTTATTACGTCATGGAGGTGATTTAAAGGGAGTAGAAAATCATTTAAATTATATTAAAGAACTAGGCATGACCTCTATTTGGATGTGCCCCATTATTGAAAATGATATGCCACAAAGTAAAGAAGCTGCAGGATGGATGAGTGGCTATCATGGCTATTGGTTTACCGATCATTACAAAGTAGACAAGCGTTTTGGTGGTAATGAGGCGTACAAATCTTTATCGGATGCGATGCATAAGAATGGCTTAAAATTAATTCAAGACGCGGTATATAATCATGTGGGTGATTTTCATTGGATGCATCATGACGCGCCTGATAAAACCTGGATCAATCAGTGGGATACATATACAGGTAGTACGCACAGAGAAGAGGCGGTTTATTCAAATAATGGAAGTGCGATTGATAAAAAGAAAATGTTAGATGGTTGGTTTGTGCCACATTTGCCAGATGTAAATCAGCGCAACCCTTATGTTTCTAATTATTTAGTTCAGCACGCTATTTGGACCACCGAAACATTTGGTGTTGATGGTTGGAGGGTAGATACCTATAAATATTGTGATGAAGCTTTTATGAACCGTGTAAACGATGCGTTAATGCTTGAATATCCAAAGCTTACCATTTTTGGTGAAACTGTTTCTAGATCTGTTACGGGTACTGCCTATTTTACGCGTAATACCATGGAGGTTCCTTTTAAGCACAATGTTGAAGGGGTTACTGATTTCCCAGTGCATTATAGTTTTTTAGACGCCGTAAACCAGCCATTTAGTTGGGATAATGGATTGTCAAAATTATATGTGACTTTATCGCAAGATATTTTATACAAGAATCCTTTGAACAATAGTATTTTCTTAGACAATCATGACAACAACCGTTTTTTATCGATGGTGGGAGAAGACTATAATAAATTTAAAATGGGTATTGGTTTATTGTATACAACCCGCGGTATCCCACAGTTATACTATGGTACAGAAATTCTCATGAAAAACTTTATGAATCCAAGTGATGCCATGGTGCGTTTAAATTTCCCAGGCGGATTTCCAGGGGATGCGGTTAATAAATTTGAAGCTACTGGTAGAAACGCAAAAGAAAATGAAGCCTTTAATTTTGTAAAAACAATTGCCAATTTTAGAAAAGGATCACCGGCACTCACAAAGGGAAGTACTACTATGTTTGTACCAAAAGAGGGCTATTTTGTTTATTTTAGAAAGGCAGACAACCAAACTATTATGTGTGTGGTTAATAGTAACGACAAAGCGCAAAATGTTCAGTTTTCTGATTACGCCGAACTAACCAATGGTTTTAAAGGTGGAAAAGAAGTGGTAACGGGTTATCAGATAGGGACTCAATTTTCTATTCCTGCAAAGCAAATGTGGATTATTGAATTAAGTAAATAAAGGTTGTACCTTACACCAAACAACTACATTGGCAACTGAAAATTCTTTACATCCAGTACAAGCATCTGTTTGGGAATACTCTCTATTTTCAGAGGCGGATGTGCGCAATTTTCAGGCGGGCACACATTACCAGTTGTACAAAGTTTTTGGTAACAAGCAAATTGAGGTAAACGGTGTTAGCGGAACCTACTTTGCAGTATGGGCGCCTAGTGCTACCGCTGTTTTTGTTACTGGTAATTTTAATAGATGGAATGAATCATCACATCCACTGCATGTAAGGCCTGATTCTTCAGGCATTTGGGAAGGTTTTATTCCGGGGGTAGCAGTGGGAGAACTCTATAAATATCATATTCACGGATTTGAAGGCGTACAGCTTAATAAGGCAGATCCCTTTGCACATTACGCCGAAAAAAGACCAGACACAGCATCGATTACTTGGCAAACAAATTACCATTGGTCCGATCAAAATTGGATGGAGCACCGCAAAAACAAAAATGCATTAGATGCACCTATATCAGTGTACGAAATGCATTTGGCAAGTTGGATGCGTCCTATTCCTTCAGATGAAGGAAGTTACAATACCTATGCACAAATAGCGGAAAGGTTAGTGCCGTATGTACTTGAAATGGGGTTTACCCATATCGAACTCATGCCAGTTATGGAACATCCATTTGATGGCAGTTGGGGTTATCAGGGTACTGGATTTTTTGCCCCTACGTCTAGGTTTGGAAACCCACAAGATTTTGCAGCATTTGTAAATGCTTTTCATAACGCAGGCATCGGTGTTATTTTAGATTGGGTGCCCTCACATTTTCCGTACGACGCACATGGTCTTTATTTATTTGATGGATCACATACTTACGAGTATGCCGATATGCGTAAAGGGTTTCATCCCGATTGGAACTCTTATATTTTTAATTATAAACGCGGTGAAGTAAAATCTTTTTTAATTAGTAGTGCGCGTTTTTGGATGGATCAGTTTCATATTGATGGACTCCGAGTAGATGCGGTTAGCTCTATGCTTCGGTTAGATTACAGTAGAAAAAAAGGAGAGTGGGAGCCCAACGAACTAGGAGGTGATGGGAATTTAGAAGCAGTTGCATTTATCAAAGATCTAAACGAAACACTCTACCGCGATTTTCCGGATATTCAAACCATTGCCGAAGAAGCCACCGATTGGCCAGGTATCAGTAAGCCAACAAGTATGGACGGACTGGGTTTTGGTATGAAATGGATGATGGGATGGATGCATGACACCCTCGATTATTTTAAAGCAGATCCGCTAGTGCGCTCTGGTCTTCAGGACAAATTTTCGTTTAGTATGATGTACTATTACGATGAAAATTTTATGTTGCCTTTAAGTCATGATGAAGTGGTGCATGGTAAGAGCCCCATGATTTATAAAATGCCTGGCGATGAATGGCAAAAGTTTGCCAATTTAAGACTCCTATATGCATACATGTTTATGCATCCGGGCGCCAAGCTTTTATTTATGGGTAATGAGTTTGCGGCTACCACCGAATGGAATTATAAATCAGAACTTCCCTGGCATTTATTAGAACATCCAAGCCATGGTGGTATGAAATATTGTGTTCAAAAGCTTAACGAATTATATACTTCACATCCAGCTTTGTATGAATTGCAGTTTGACCCTGCTGGTTTTGAATGGATAGACTTACAGCACAGATCTGAATCTGTAATGGCATTTAAACGCAAAGGAAAAAATCCTGCTGGGGATATTGTGGTCATCATTAATGCGACACCTGTTGTGCGAAATGATTGGAAAATAAGTGTGCAAGGAAAACAGGAGTGGCATGAAATATTTAATAGCGATCATCAAGATTTTTGGGGAACGGGTGTTGTCTACAACCCAGCTATACCCTGTGTTTGCGTGGATGCACAAAAAAAATGGTATGAACTTACATTACAGTTACCTGCCTTGAGCGCGGTGGTAATACAATAATGATTCTACTCGGTAATAGGAAGTTGCAAACAAAAGGTAGTGCCTTTTCCGGGCTCTGTACGTTTGATAAATAATTTACCCTGGTGGTAACTTTCCATAATTCTTTTACTGAGTGGAAGCCCAAGCCCCCATCCACGTTTTTTGGTGGTAAACCCGGGTTCAAATATTTGGCTAGCTGTTTCACTATCCATGCCTTTGCCGGTATCTGATATCGTAATACTCAATTGTTTATTTTCCACCGTTGCCATAATAGTAATGGCGCCAGCACCCTCAGTTGCATCAAGCGCATTTTTTATGAGATTTTCTAAGACCCAGTCAAAAAGCGGCACAGAGAGCATTACAAAAACTTGGGAAGGCAAAGTGCATTCTATAACTACTTGCTTGCTAGATCTAAGTTTCATGTAAGCCACCATCCGCTCAATTTCTGTAAAAGGATTACTGCGTGTAAGTAGGGGTGCGCTTCCAATTTTCCCAAAACGATCCGAAATAAGTTGTAGTCTTTCAATGTCTTTTTCTATTTCAAAAACGATGGGATCCTTGGTTTCTTTTTCTTTTAACAAAGCAATCCATCCTTGAAGGCTAGAAACCGGTGTACCCAGCTGATGGGCTGTTTCTTTGGCCATGCCTAGCCACAATTTATCCTGTTCATTTTTATATCTTGTTCGAACCGCAGCTACTGCAATAAACACAAATAGCGCTACAATAAGGAGTTGGATATACGGATACCATTCTACCTCTTTTAACAGTTTGCTTGGGCCGTAATAATAGTGGTTAGCAGTGTATGGCGAGTCAGATACAACTAAAACTATGGGCGTTTTGCAAAACTTTTTAAAGTCTTCCAAAGTCTTTGTTAGGTAGGAGCTATCGGATGATACACGCGCTGTATCTAGGTTGAGTGCATTGCCAGTTGGAATTCCTTTTTCATTGGTTTCAATGATTGGGATGTCTTCATTGTCTGCACTAATTTGTGTGGCAAGATTTAAATTGCTACTGTCTTTGCTACTTAAAATAGTTTGTTGTGCCTCTATCCATTCGCGTACATATTTTCTTTCGGTGTTGGCAATTTTACCAGCCACATACGTCGAATAAAATATGGTAGCGCATACAAATAGTATGGCAACAAAAACGAGTAAGCCCGACCATCTTAGATGTTTCATGGCCAATTAAAACAAGCCACCTTTTTTAAGGCTTGTTACCCCTTCTCCAATTTTAAATCCGTTGTTGTAAATTTCAATTTTGTAATTCCCCATTTGAAAAGCAGCTGTTTGTTTCCAATCAAAACTTACTTGACTTGCTTTTCCTTGTTCATAATTTACACTCACTTTATTTGTGTAAGATTTGTTGCCTTCCTCTCTGGTATTAAAAGAAGCGCCTTCTGAAATGGCTTTGCCATCAGGTCCGGTAACACAAACATAAATGTCTTTGGTACCTGATGCTGCAATTCTATTAGGGTCTAGTGTAAAAGAAATGCGAATGAGGTCGGCACGTTTTGCAGAACTGGTTGCTTTTGCAGCACCATTGTTTTTGACATTGAGCGCAGCGATACCAATATTTGATGCGTGTAGGGTAGAAGCTACGTCTACTTTTTCATCTAGTTCTTTTTTAGTAGCAGATAAGTTTTGCTCTAAATTTTGTTTGTCGTTGGTGAGTTGAGACTTTTCAGTATTTAACTGCTCGTTGGCTACCGTCAATTGTTTGTTTTCCCCTTTTAGTTTTTCTATTTCGGCAAATAAGCCTTCTACTTTACCATTCAATTCAAGAATCATTTGACGTGCTAACGATAAATCGGCATCAGATGCTTTTTTATTTTTGATGATTGCACTAATATTAGATTTGAGTTGCTGAATTTCATTGCCTCTATCTGCCAGAGCACCTTGTAATTGACTATTGTTGAGTGTTAGAGAGTCGGCTTTCGCAGCTACTATATCGTATGCTTCTTGAATGGCACCCCTGCTGCTATCCACAAACTGAATTTTGGTTTCCATCAGGGTTACCGTGTCTTGATGCTGATTGTTGCTATATAAAAAATAAGCCCAACTGCCTACTAGGGCTACCACTAAAAACGCTATAATTCCTTTATTGTTACTATTGTTTCCGTTACTTGCTGACATATGTATTTGTTTTGTTGCAAATTAAATAAAATCGCTTGAAACCAGCTTAGTTTTAGCATTTTGATACAATTTTCTAGCATCTTTGCAATATGTCTGCCGAAAAAATCATTGCTGATTGGAAAAAAGGGAATTTCAAGCCTATTTACTGGCTTGAAGGGGACGAGCCTTTTTTTATAGACCAAGTGGTGCATTACGCCGAGCATAAAATTTTATCTGAGTCAGAAGCAAGCTTTAATTTATCCATTTTTTATGGTAAAGATGCAGATTGGTCTTCGGTGGTGAACGCTTGTATGCGTTACCCCATGTTTGCCGAAAAGCAAGTGGTTATTTTAAAAGAAGCGCAACACATGCGCGATATCGAAAAATTAGAATCTTACATAGACAATCCCTTGGCTTCTACCATTTTTGTCGTGAGCTATAAAGAAAAAAAAGTAGATGGCCGTTCAAAATTGGCCAAAACGTTAAAGTCAAAAGGAGAGATGCTGTCTACTAAAAAAATGTATGATAGCCAACTGCCTGAGTGGGTTAATCAAATGGTGGCTTCACATAAATTAACCATTGCGCCAAAAGCGCTTCATTTGCTAGTAGATCATATTGGCAATGATTTGAGTAGACTTCAAAATGAAGTGGAAAAGTTAGCCGTAAATTTAGCGGGTCGAAAAAATATTACAGAAGATGATATTGAAAAATACATTGGTGTCAGTAAAGATTTTAATGTATTTGAATTACAGGATGCGCTTGGCAAAAGAGACCTTGCAAAATCTATCCGAATCATTCATTATTTTGAGGCCAATCCAAAAGCGGCACCCATTCAAATGATACTTCCAGCGCTTTATAATTATTTTAGCAAGGTTTTTATGTTATACAGCTTACCAAGTATTACCGAACAGTCTGCTGCTGCTGCACTTGGGGTAAATCCATTTTTTGTAAAAGAGTATATTGCAACTGCGCGCCGTTATGATTATGAGGGTGTCGAAAAAGTATTGCTACTATTACATCAATATAATTTACGAAGTATTGGCGTGCACGATGCGGGCACTTCTGATGCGGGCTTGTTAAAAGAAATGGCCGTAAAAATGATTGCATAATTGCTGATACATTAAACGGCACCTTGTAATAAGGCAGCGGCTTTCATTTTGTCTTGTAAGAGTTGTGCTTTTAATGCATCTAGTCCATCAAACTTTACTTCGCCCCTTAAATAATAATACAGTTCTACTTTTACTTGTGCGCCATAAATGTCGGCGTCAAAATCAAAAATATTAACTTCTACTACTCTTTTTTTGCCATCAATTGTAGGTCTAACGCCAATATTCATCATACCCTTGTAAATTTCTTTTGCATCATTGATGGTAACCCGAACGGCATACACGCCATCGCTTGGAATGAGTTTTTCTTCGGAGGCAATATGTAAATTAGCAGTTGGATAACCAATGGTTCTTCCCACTTTATTTCCTTCTACGACAAGTCCCTCAAAAAAATAAGGGTAGCCTAAAAAAACATTCGCGGTTTCAATATCATGTGCTGCAATAGACGCTCTAATTTTTGTAGAACTCACCACCGATTCTTGTAATACTTGCTCCGATATTTCATTCACCACAAAACCTTTTTCTAGGCCCACTTGCTCCAACAACTCAAAATCGCCGAGCCTGCCTTTGCCAAACCGGTGATCGTATCCAATAACAACCGTGTGTGGTTTAAAATAAGCCACAATAAAATCAGTGATGTATGCGCTTGCACTTAAATTGGAAAAATGATGGTCAAAAGGCACTACTACCAGATGATCGATACCCGCTTTTTCTAATAAACTAATTTTTTCTTGCAGCGTCGTTAAAAGTTTAACGTCGCCGGGAACCGAAGAAACAATTTTGCGCGGGTGGGGGTGAAAAGTGATGATGACTGTTTCTCCATTTACTTGGCTCGCTGTTTCTTTAAGTTGCTGTAAGATTTTTTGATGCCCCTTGTGCACCCCGTCAAAAGTGCCAATTGTAAGGACGGCATTGTTAAAAGTTGGTAAAGAGGGCGCTAGTTCGTAGTGGACTTTCATAATCAGCGGCAAAAATAAGCGGGAAAATCCAATCTTAGGCCATTTGCAAGGATACTCTTTCTGTCTTTTGCTTACCTTTGCTATGGATACCGGTTTTTGTTCATATTTATTCTATATCAATGTCTTTATACGCTAAACGAGGGGTTTCGGCTCAAAAGGAAGAAGTACATGCAGCTATTCAAAAGCTAGATCAAGGCTTGTATCCGTATGCTTTTTGTAAAATGTACCCCGATTATTTGATGGGCGATGATGCCTTTGTCAATATCATGCACGCAGATGGGGCGGGTACCAAAAGTATTTTAGCTTACTTGTATTGGAAAGAAACAGGCGATGTTTCTGTGTGGGAAGGTATCGCGATTGACGCCGTTGCCATGAATTTAGATGATTTGCTTTGTGTGGGTGTAACAGATAATATTTTGTTTTCGTCTACGATTGATCGCAATAAAAAAGTTATTCCTGGTGCTGTTTTAGAAGCCGTTATTAATGGTACGCAATCTTTTTTTGATACACTTGCTAGTTATGGTGTACAGGTTCATTATTTAGGTGGTGAAACAGCCGACGTAGGGGATGTAGTAAGAACGATCGCTGTTAACGGAACCATGCAAAGTAGATGGCCAAAATCTAAATTAATTACCAATCAAAATATTGGTGCTGGTGATGTGATCGTTGGATTTGCAAGTGCTGGTATGGCGTCATATGAAAAGGAATATAATAGTGGACTTGGGAGTAATGGTTTAACCAGTGCAAGACATGATGTACTTAGTCATTACTATGCCCAAAAATATCCAGAAACATTTGAGCCAACCCTTGATAAAGAAGTTGTTTATTTAGGAAAAAGTAAAATGACGGATACCCTAGCTGTTGATGGCATGGCGGATCCTATTACGATTGGTAAACTATTATTGAGTCCTACTAGAACCTATGCGCCACTTATAAAAAAGATATTAGATACACATTTTAATGATATCCATGGGATGATACATTGTAGTGGGGGTGGACAAACCAAGTGCATGAAATATTTGCCTACTACTTTAAAAATCATCAAAGACAATTTGTTTACACCACCACCTATTTTTAATTTGATTCAGGAAAATGCGGGGTCTGATAACAGAGAAATGTATCAGGTGTTTAACATGGGTCACCGCTTAGAAATTTTTACCAATGAAAAAACGGCAGCAGCGCTTATTGCTACCGCTGCCGAATTTAATATTGAAGCTAAAATTATAGGTCGTGTAGAAGCAGCAGCTCAATCAAGTTTACATTTACATACCTCAACAGGTATTATCGATTTTGAATATTAAAAATTTTTTATGTCAGAAACAGTTGTATCCATTAACCAAGCTAAAATTTATCAAGGTAATAATTTGATTTTGGATGATGTGAATTTCACCGTACAAAAGGGTGAGTTTGTATACCTTGTTGGAAAAACCGGAACCGGTAAAAGTAGTTTGTTAAAAACGCTTTATGGGGAACTGGCATTGCAGCATGGAACTGGCTCTGTGGTTGGATTTGACTTAAAAGATATGGACTGGAAAAAAGTTCCTTTTTTACGCCGAAATTTAGGGGTTGTTTTTCAAGATTTTCAATTGTTAACAGACCGTAACGTGCATGAAAATTTACGTTTTGTTTTGCAAGCAACTGGTTGGCAGGATGAGCGTTTGATAGAAGAAAAAATCAATGATGTATTGGATAAGGTAGGCCTTAAAAGTAAAGGGTTTAAAATGCCTTTTGAAATGAGTGGTGGAGAGCAACAACGTGTGGATATTGCGCGTGCACTACTTAATTCACCTAAATTAATTTTAGCGGATGAACCTACTGGAAATTTAGATCCTGAAACCAGTGATGAAATCATGCAACTGCTTATTCATATTGCAAAGGATTACGGAACCGCTGTAATTATGGCTACCCACGATTTTATTGTGATTAATAGGTACCCTTCTCGAATTTTAAAAACAGAAGGCGGCAAAGTATTGGATAGCGGCGCGCTGTAGGTGAACCACGTTAAGTGTTGGATGCGTCCCAAATAATGGAGTTGCATTCTTTTGCCAATGCTTCGTTTGATTTTTTGTTGGCCATTCCTTTTTTTCTGGTTTCAATTTCTTCTTCCGAAAATGGATGGTGATAGAGTTGAATTATAATTTCTTGAAACGCATTTGCAGAAGCTCCTTGGTGATAACAACCTCCCATGGCACCGCTTTCTATTTTAGCGTTTGTCAAGCAGTGTCTTCCCCTTTTTACGCCCTCTAATAATGCTTCGTCTGCGCCGGCTTTGATAAAGGAAGGCTGAATAATTATTTGTGCTTTTTCAATCATATCATGGCGTTCGGAACTAGAAGGGTTGGCAACAATACAGGTATGCGGTTGCATGTGTGCTAGTGCAACCAATGATGGCGCAGGGTTGTTGCCCGTAATTACAAAGGGAACTTTAAGGTTATGAAATACATGCGTTAAAAGCCAGCTTGCTGTTTTGTGTGTTGCAGCGTCTGATAGGTTACCCTGAAAAAGGCAATAATTGCCAAGTCCGGTTTGGGATGTTATATTATTGTCATTTGAAGAAAAGGGGGCTAAAATTTGAATAGTACCCCCTAAAAATAAATCTTCCAGCTGGTTTTTAGCTGCGCTATATGTTGCAATCCAAGAAACCCGTTCATTTAATTTTTTGAGAATTCTTTTCGAGAGTATCGCCTCTCTTTGATAGAAGAGTTTTTTTAGTGGGCCACTGCTCCGCTCTTGGAGGTACCTAAAATAAGTTGGGGCATAGGTAAGAATGCGTACCCAAATTTTTCGATGTTCCAGTGCTTTTGAAAATGCCAAGCCGCAGGGGCCCATGCCTTCAATAAGGATGGGATAATTATTGTTTGCAAGATCTTGATTGAGCTGTTGGTTCAAAAACTTACCAGTCGCATAGGGGGCAGAAAATGAAAAGTTTCGATGCCCTTTATTGATTGGATAGTATTTTACTGAACTACAGATTTTGACAAGCTGTGGATGGGTATCTGCATTCGTTTTTGGGTCAATAGTAGTACCCTGTTCGCTAAAAGTATACAAATGCACCTGAATGCCCGCTGCCGATAGCGCCTCTATACACCAAAAGGTTTGCTGCGCGTCACCAAGGGTGTTTGGGCAGGGGATATGTCCGGATACGATATTGAGGCTTCTTTGCATGGGGGTATTATTCAACAACAAGAGCTACCATTGATTGTTCACCAAATGAATTAAATCTGGGTTCATTTGTATTGACAAATGGGGCGAATTACAGGTTCAATTCCAACTTATTTTTCCACGAAACTCACCTCATTATTTATTCTATCAAAAGCTTCTAATTAATTGAAATATAGTTATTTATAACTATATTATTGCTTATTAAATTTATCTAATTTCAACTTCTCCACGTCTTATTAACAGGCCTGCAATTTTTACTATCATTTCTACCTGTTTTAATGTAAGTTCGCGGGTATTAAAAGAATTGAAAAGTGAGATTAAAATCGTTAGAAATCAAAGGGTTCAAAAGTTTTGCTGATAAAACAGTGGTAACATTTGACGAAGGGATCACTGGGATTATTGGGCCCAATGGTTGTGGTAAAAGTAATATTATCGATAGCATTAGATGGGTTATT